>JBAXTX010000008.1:0-38219 GCA_037129975.1 Verrucomicrobiia bacterium
GCAGCGCCTACTCGATCATGGAGCAGGGGAAGATCGACCAGATCCTCAGCAGCCGCCCGGAGGACCGCCGCGCGATTTTCGAGGAGGCCGCCGGGATCACGAAATACAAGGCCCAAAAAAAGGAGGCGCTCCGGAAGCTCGAATACACGGATGTGAACCTCGTTCGCGTGCAGGATATCATCAAGGAGGTCAAACGACAGATCGGCTCGCTCCAGCGCCAGGCCGGCAAAGCCCGCCGCTACCAGGCTCTGATGCAGGATCTGCGGACGTTCGACGCCCACCTCTCGCACCGCAACTACCGCGGGATGTCGGAAGAGCTCGAATCGCTCCGCCTTCAACACGCGCAGGGCGACGAGTCCCGCGCGAACCACGAACAGGATGTCTCCCGGCACGAAGCCGAACTCGCCGGGTTCCGCCAGCGGATCGAGGAGCTCGACCGCGAGGCCTCGTCGGCACGCGAGGGGCTCCAATCCTTGCGCAACAGGATTTTTTCTTCCCAAAGCCGGATCCAGACAAACGGCGAGCGGGGCGCGGAAGCCGCCGCCATGATCGAACGCCACCGCTCGGACATCGCGCAGGCCGAGGAAAAAATCCGTTCCCAGCAGGAGCAGATCGAGCAGACCGACTCGCTTCTTAACGAGATGATCGAGGCCCTGCGCGGACATGATGAGGCGCTCGGCGTTCACAATGAAAAAGTCCGCTCCGCCCGCGAGGACCGCGTCGCGGTGGAGCACGAAATCCAGGAGGCCGGCGTCGGAATTTCCCGGATCGAAGCCCGCATGGGATCGTTGCACAGCGAGATTTCCACGGCCGCCGGCCGCCGCGAGTCCGGCGAGACCCGCCTCCGCCTGCTCCAGGGCGAGTCCGATTCCGCCACGCGGAACGCCGGCGAGCTCGGCACGACGCTTGAGGATCTCACCCGCAGGTCGGAAGGCTCCCGCCTCGGCCTCGAACGCGGACAGGCGGAAGTCGCGGAGTGCGCCACGGCCCACGATACCGCGCAGCAGGCGCGACAGAGTGCCGAAGCCGTGCTGGCCGTTGCCGGCAAAGAGGCCGCGGGCATCGAGTCCCGGTTGGAGGTGCTTCGCCAGCTTCAGGATCAGGGCGAGGGATTCGACGAGGGCACCCAGGCCGTCCTTCACGGACTCGACAACCCGTCATTTTTCGGCCCGGCCATCCAGGGCGCGCTGGCACAGAGCATCCAGGTCGAGCCCCGATTCATTCCGTGTGTCGAGGCGGCGCTGGGTTCCGCGCTGCAGGCGGTTATTTTCAAGGATCCGGGCGTGGCGGAATCCGCCCTGATGACGCTTTCCCGCAACAAGCTCGGACGCGCGGCGGTCATCCCCGCAGAGTGGATCACCCGCGGGGGGCACATCCCACAGGAGCTGCCTTTCGGAGCGATCGGGCGCGCATCGGAATGTGTCGGCGGCTCCGGTGACGCCGCGGACCTCGCCCGCCACCTGCTTTCGGGCGTCCTCATTGTGGAGGACTTGGAAACCGCATTCCGCCTGCGTCCGCTGGCGGCGGGGTTCGCCTACGCGACTCTCGCCGGAGAGTTCATCTCCCACGACGGGATCATCCAAGGCGGTCTCGCGAGCGAGAACCCCGGCCACTCGATGCTCCAGCGGAAAGCCCAGATTGCCCAGCTCGATGGCGAGCTCACGGCCGCAAGCGCCCGCCTCGAAGCGCTTGCCGCCGAACGTGCCCGCGCGGGCGAAGAACTTGACGCCGCCGCCGAGAGGCTCGGAGCCGCACGCGAGTCCGTCCAGGCGAAGCAGGTGGAATCGGCCTCTCTGGACAACGAGCGCCGCCACGTCGAACGCCAGCTTGCGGACGCGGAAGCGAGACGCGCATCGTTCGCACGCGAGACTGTCGCGATCGGGGAATCGTTGCGGGAGAGCCTCGCCCACCTCGGCGAGCTGGAGTCCACGATTTCTCTCGCCACCGCCGAGCTCGACGCTCTTCGCAATTCACGCGGCGAAGCGGAGGTCCGTGTGCGGGCCGCACGCGAACGCGAAAGCGTGGCCCTCGACGCGCTCAACGAAATCCGCGTCCGCGTCGCCACGGAACGCCAGCAGCAGGAAAACCTCCTCCGCCAGCGCGGTCCGATGTCCGCCCGCCTGATCGAGCTCTCCGAACTCCTCGATGCCCGCCGGAAGGATATCCGGAGCTATGAGACCCGGATCGAATCGCTCGCGGCGGAGAATGCCTCGCTTCAAGTCTCGATCTCGGAGTGGCAGAAATCCTTGTCCGCCGAGGAGGAAAAGGTCGGCGCCCTCACCGCGGCGCGCGCCGGGGTTCACAAAAATGCGGACGGCATCGAGTCCGCGCTCCGCGCCGTCCGCCA
Source organism: Verrucomicrobiia bacterium (assembly GCA_037129975.1). GTDB lineage: Bacteria > Verrucomicrobiota > Verrucomicrobiia > Chthoniobacterales > Terrimicrobiaceae > QYQL01. The sequence goes on from JBAXTX010000008.1 coordinate 2,348, forward strand.
ACAACTCGTCCGCATCCAGGACGAACAGGGCCGGATCGCCGTGAAATCCGCCCAGACAGAAATGCGGATGGAGAACATCCGGAACCATGTCTCCCAGCGCTTCCAGATAGATCTCGAATCGTTCGAGCCGGACACCTACAACCTGCTCGTCGCATTCCGTGACCGCAACAAACGCAAGCCGGGCTCCGAGGGCGGCGAGGCGGCGGAGCCCGCTCCCGGGGTTGAGCCCGAACCCGCCGCCGCGACCGAGCCTCCGGCCGCGGAGGGAGTGCCGTGGGATCGCATCGAGGAAATTGTCGCGGAGCTCACCGAGCGGATCGAGTCCATGGGGCCGGTGAACGTGGATGCCATCCAGGAATTCGACGAGCTCGAGCAGCGCTACATTTTTCTGGAAAAGCAGAATGCCGACCTCGTCAACTCGAAGGCCGAGCTCCTCGAAGTCATCGGGAAAATCAATCGCACGACCAAGGCGCTCTTCGCCGAGACATTCGAGAAGATCCGCGTGAATTTCCAGGAGATGTTCACCGAGCTTTTCGGCGGCGGGCACGCGAACCTCATGCTGACGGACGACAGCGACCCGCTGGAATCCGGCATCGAGATCATCGCCAAGCCGCCCGGCAAACAGCTCCAGAGCGTGAGCCTCCTCTCCGGTGGCGAACGCACGATGACCGCGGTTTCCCTGCTCTTCGCGATTTACATGGTCAAGCCCAGCCCGTTCTGCGTGCTGGACGAGATGGACGCCCCACTCGACGAATCGAACATCAGCCGGTTCGTCAAAATTCTCGACCGCTTCGTCGCCCAGAGCCAGTTCGTGGTCATCACCCACAACAAACGCACGATCAGCCGCGCCGACATGCTTTACGGCGTCACCATGGAAGAACACGGAGTCAGCAAACTCGTAAGCGTCAAGTTCAGCGGCAAACCGGACGCCGAACACCCGGAGCGCTCGGTCTCGGACTCGTTCGGGAAATCCCGCGGTCTCGCGAGCGAAGATGCGGCCCGCGAAGAATCCGGGGGCCCGGGGCCCGCGGACTTCCTCGAGGAGCCCGCCTCGACCGAGGGGCCGGCCGGGGAATTCGATGCCACTCCCAGCGAGGCGGAAAGCCCCTCCCTGCTTTAGATCGGTTAAAGGGAGTTGACGTATTCGATCAAATCCTTGAGTTCCTGCGGACCGAGCCCGGAGGTGCGTCCGTGGCGGTCCCCGCCGTTATATTTTGTGAACGCTTCCTCGAGCGTCGCCGCCCGCCCGTCGAAAAGATAGGGAGCGGTACGCCAGACCTCACAAAGAGTGGGCGTGACAAAAGGCAGACCTTTATCAATTCCATCGGCCGTTCCGACATCGTATAGCATCGTGTCGGTGTGATATGGACCGCTGTGACAGGCGCTGCATGACGCCTTCTCAAATACCGCCTTGCCTCGCTCGGCCGACGGCGAGAGCCTGCCGTTGACCAGATAGGGGCTGGGAACGGGGCGGAGAGACTTGATGTATTCGTAAACGGGATCGGCCCGCTCGTCGTCCGGATTCATGAACTGGATGAATTTCATCCCCGTGCGCACCGCCTCCTCCGCGCTTTTCCGCACGCCACGGGCCATGACGGGAGACCTTTGAGCGCTCAAAACAAGGCTCTTGGTGCTCTTCGGGTTGCCGATGCCGTCGTTGAGAAGATCCCAGTTGACAGCGTCCATGCGGGCGTCGGGGTGGCAGGTGGAGCAGCTCTGCCACTGCTGGAAGCACATGCCGGAGGCGTCGTTGAAGAGCATCTCCCCCTTGCGCTCCGGTGTCATCGCAGGCTCCCGGCCGAGGGACAGGGATTGAACCGCCGGGCCGCCGGCAGCGAGCGTCACCACACCCAGAGAGCCCGTGAAATACTCCGAGGCATAGACTTTGTCTCCCACTGCGGCCACACCGCGGGGCCCGTTGCCCTTGAGCTTCACGCGCTGGCGGATGCCACTGAGAAAACTGAGGTCGTTGATGGGGTTTCCCGGCAGCGCCTCGTACGCATTGTCGTCGAGCTGGGATTCGTCCCGCCGGGGGACTTTGTCGAGTTTGGCGAGCAAAGCCGCTTGGTCGATCAGGCTGATCTCGTGAGTCGCCGAATGGGCGATGGCAATATATTTCCCATCCGGGCTACAGGCGATCCCCCAAGGGTTGGCGGCCCCGAGATCGACATCGTCGAGCAGGACGGTATGGCGAAGCGTGCGTTTTTCGGCATCAATGAGATTGAGCGCATGAGTATTCATCCAACCCCGTTCGATCTGTGTGGTCGGGACCATGAACCTGGCGAGAATCGAAGGCACATAGACGATCTTCCCATCGGGCGAGAGGCACATCCCGCGAAGATCAATCGCACCGTTGGGCAACGGGATGGAAGTCGCCACCTTGCCGCTGGCCGTGTCGATGACATCGATAAGCGATGTCATCCGGTCCACATTGGCCGCGCCGGTGGGCAGATGGTTGGCGACGAACAGGCTCTTGCCATCCAGCGTGAGCACAGCCGCCACCGGCTCGCGGGTGACCGGGATGCGCGCGATGGTTTTGCCGGTGGCGAGGTCGATCACCTGCACCTCGTTGTTGAATCGGTTGCAGACGTAGAGCGTCTTGCCATCGGGAGAAACCACGGGAGCCATTGGTGTGTGGCCTGCCGGGATCGTGCTCGAAATCGTATTTTTCACGAGGGCGACAATAAAGACCTTGCCGTTTGCCCCGCCCGCCGTGACAACGAGCCGCTTTCCATCCGGCATCAGCGCCAGGCCGGAGGGTTCCAGCGGCAGAGGACAAGCGGCAATCGGCTTGCCGGATTCCAGATTGACCGTGGCCACCTGTTTCGCCGTGGCTTCGGCGACGTAGAGGCGCTTCCCGTCACGCGACGCAACCAAGGCGATGGGGGAAAGGTAATCCGCCGCGTGCGCGTCGGCACCAGCCAACAGCACGAGGCACGCCAGCGCGCGCCTCATTGTTACGAGCAATCGAGCCGGGGGGGGATTTGTGTTCTTCATCGACTCAGTTTTACGGGCGCTCTGGAGTTGGTATTTTTCCATCAAGGCTTGAATACGAATCATGCACCCTGCGATTTGTGACGTGATTCGACAATATTGTTCTGCAAAAAATCATCCCATCGAAACTACTCGAGCGATGGCTTGACAATTTCTCCTCGGGCCTGGGCCTCGACGTTGTCGTAGGAGCCGAAGAAGTCCGAGTTGGAATCGAGCCAGAGGGTGATGCGGCGGAGGTCTTCGGGCGGGAGCTTCAGGTCGTGATGGCCAGCGGCCAGCATCTGGTAAAGCTTGGATGCCCTCGCCCCAAATTTGCCGGGGATCGTCCGCGGGGTCGTCCAAAGATCATAGCCGTCCTGACGCGCCGCGCCGTGGTGAAAAGCAAAGGGGGCGAGGCTGCGGTAAGAGGCGAACCATCGGAACGGATCCTTCATAAAGTCGCCCTTCGTGAGATTGGGAGCTTTGCCGGTCTTGTCTTCTTGATGGCAGGCCACGCAGTTCTTTTCCAAGACCGGCTGCACGAGGCGGGGGAAGCTGAAGGGGTTCGACCCCTCGGGCTCGGGTGTGACCTTTGAAGGCGCGCGCTTGAAGGCCAGCGGTGCCCCGGTGCGGGGAGAGATGGCCTGGGATCGGTTGTCGTGACAGCCCGAGCAGGTGAGCATTTCTCCGGGCTGCGCCCAGGTCTCGCTGCGCATGCCCTGCACGGCGAGGCCGTTCTCGTCGAGAGCCTGGAAGAAGACGGCCTTTCCGGCGGGGATTTCAAAATAGGCGCTGCCGTCTTTTTCCACGGGCACTGTCCCCAGCACCGCGCGGGCCGGGGTTTCGCAGCCGTAGCCGATCTGCGGGGCGTGGTGGACGGGCGTCGTTTTCAAAATCGTGTGCAGAATGCGGAGGGATTTGATTTTCACGCCTTCCGGGAAGGGCAGCCGGGAGTTATACACATTCACGACACCCATCTTCGCCATACCGGGCCGCTCTGGATCGGGAGAAATCTCCGGGATGATCGGCGGCATGGGACGCGGCAATAACGGAATGGGGCTGAGGCAGGAAACGCGGGGATCGCGGTAGAGAAGTTCCTCGTTGCCGAAAACGTCGATGAGATAGATTCCGTACTTCTCGCTTGCGGGCGTGGCGCTGTAAACGGCCAGGAAAAATTCTTCGCTGAGAGGCCATGGTGTCGCGTAGAAATGATGCTCATTAGATCCCACCTCACACTCGGGAAATCTGGCATGCGGGGTGATGCGGCGCACCTGGGCCATCTTGTCGTCGTCGGGAATCGAGGGATCAACCGTGATCAGCGAACCGTAGGCTTGGCCGTGGTGAGCGACCGCCGCCGCCACGAGTTTTCGCGAGCCGGGAATGGCGCGGATGCCCAATTCCATGCACGGACGGTCCTTTGGGTTGGCGGCATAGTTGCCGTGAATGGACCGCGGATCGCGCCCGTCGGGGGTGGTGATCCACGGGTGATGGGCCTGGTTTGCGCCGCGGTCGATGTAGTCCCAGCGCGTGAAGACAATCATGCCATTGTTATCGACTGATGGACCCCATTCGTGGAGTTCGTGAGGGCTTAGGCATACGATGTCGCTGCCGTCGGCTTTCATGGAATGGAGCGTGTAGTTCGGGCAGGGACGAGCCCCGCTGCAGCGCAGAAAGCCGCCTCGGCGCTCGGAGATGAAGGCAATTTTGCCGCTGGGCAGCCAGCACGGATCGAATTCGTTCCACGGGCCGTCGGTCAATTGCGTGAGCGACGATCCGTCGCGGTTGACCTTGAAAATGTGGAACGTGCTTTCCGGGGTCCACTTTCCCTTTTTGGCATCGGCCTCGGTAAAGGCGAAGAGGATTTGCTTGCCATCGAACGAGAGGGAGGGTGAGAGGAACCCTCCATTTTCGAGCTTGCGGTCTTGGAATCGGCCATTGGAGCAGAGAGCGTTTTCGAGGAGATTGACCGCCTGCGGATCTTTTGAAAACGGTGCCTTGAGGACAAAGAGTCCGCCCCCCTTGACCGCACTGAATCCGTAGTATTGGTCGCACATGTGCTCATCGCGGGCGGGATCGCGCTTGAGGAAGAGCAGGTCTTTGATCCCGGCCAGCAGCGGGTTGGCGAAGGCGATCTGGCGGCGGAGCGTCACAGCCTGAGAAAAGAGCGCCTTGCGCGCCCCGGCATCGGCAACATCGGTTTTCGCCGAGAGCTCCTCAAGCGCGCGCAGGCTTTGCGCCTCGGAGGCGAGATCGCGCGCATCTTTCATTCCTTGGAGATATGTGAGCAAGGCTCTCGTGCGGCGCAGAACCACATCGGAAGGATCGCGGTCGGACGGAGCGAGGATCGCTTCTTTATTGGCGGCCTGGGAGAGGAGGACGCCGTGGTCGGCCTGTTTTTTGGCATCCAGCGTTTTGAAAGCGGCGAGGCTGTTTTGCAGCCGTCCATATTCGGCCAGTGACTCCCCCTGAACCAGCGAGAACACAGACGGGGGCTCTTCGGCGGCAATAAAAGTTGCCGCCGACGCGAAGAAGAACAGGCCGAGGAAAAATCCAAGACGCAGCCCATGGAACGTCCGGCACAAAAAGGAACCCCAGGATGGTTTCATAATCAGAACGGGCTGATCGACTCCTTGACCTGCTTGGTTCCCCAAACCGACACTTCTTCAATAAAGCAGTTATCCGGGACATCCACGCAGTGAACCAGCGTGCGTGCGAATTCTTCCGCGCCCGGATAACCCTCCATCCAGGAATCTTCGATGCCCGAAGCTTCGCAGAACCCTGTGCGAGCAGCCCCGGGAATGAAAGCGGTCGCTTTTCCTCCCCATTGCGCCATTTCAAGATGGATGCAGCGGGTGAAGCCGACGAGGCCGGCCTTTGCGGCGGTATAAACCGCCCAGTTCGGCCAGGAATGATGGGCACAAGCGCTGGAGACATTGATAATGTGCCCGCGTCCGCTGGGCTTCATCACCTTGATCGCTTCACGGCATCCCTTGGCGACTGAGACGAGGTTCACGTTAAGCGTTAGCCCGATCTCCGCGTCCTCCATCACCTCGACCGGGGCAATCTTCCCTCCTGCTCCATGGTTGTTAATGAGAACGTCGGGCCTGCCAAATCGTTCGAGCGTGGCTTGCATCAGGCGTTGCCAGTCGGCTGTGGAGGTCGCATCGGCTTGCACCGCCAGAAGGTTCGCGCCCGTTCCGAGCGATGCCTCTGCCTGCTGAAGCTTTACAAGATTGCGCCCGGTAATCACCAGCTTGCCGCCCATCTCAAGTAGCATCCGGGCAGCTTCGAACCCGAACCCGCTGGTGCCGCCTGTGACAATGATTGTTTTGTCTTGGATGTAATGTTTCATAACGTTGCTGGAGCTAATTAGGGCACAGGGACGACCTCGCCCTTCAGCTGTTCAGCCGTGTGCTGGAAATTCCCGAAAAAGTCCGAATTGCAATCGAGCCACAAGGTGATGCGGCGGCGATCTTCCGGCGAAAGCTTCAAACCGTAGTGGTCTCCGTCAATAATCTTCAGCAGCTTGGACGCCTTCGCGCCAAACTCCCCGGGAATCGTTCGCGGAGTTGTAAATCGAACATCGTCGTAGAAAAATGCAAACTTTTCCAAGTTGGCATACGAGGTAAACCATTCGGTTTTGTTTTTTTCCGGATCGCCCATGGAAAGATCCAGCGCATTTTTTTCTGCATGACACGCGACGCATTTGCGATCCAACACCGGCTGCACGAGACGCGGGAAGCTAAAAGGATGCGAGCCCTCCGGCTCCGGCGTGATCTCCGATGGTGCCCGACGGAATGCCGCTGGCGTGCTCTTTTTTGGCGGCGCGGCACGATGGACCGGATTGTGACATCCCTGGCAGGTCAGCATTTCTCCGGAATGCAAATACGTGTCGCTACGCATCGACTGCACCGCGAGGCCGCTCTCATCAAGCGCCTGGAAATAGATCGGCCGGTGTACCGGAACATTGAAAAATGCGCTGCCGTCGGGTTCCACTGGCACGGTTCCGAGAACCGCACGACAATTTTTTTGATGTCCGTACCCGATGCGAGGAGAGTTTCCTCTTGGCGTGGATTTGCTCAGAAGTTCGATCACGCGCAGGGCCTTGATCGAGGTATTCGCGGGCAACGGCTTGAGAGAGTCGTAGACGTTCACCAGGCCGACCCGGGCTGTCTTGCCGGAATCACCTGTTGCTTCATCGCCGGCGGGAACGCCTTCCGTGCTGCGGTTCGGAACCACTGGCGGAACTGGACGCACCTTGAGGGGAATGGGACTCAGACAGGAGATGGCCGGATCTTTGTAAATCAATTCCCGGTTCCCAAAGCTGTCGATCAGGTAAATGCCGAAATTATTGGAAGTTCCGCGACCTGCGCGGCCCTCGGGATCATAGACGCAGAGGAAGAACTGCTCGCTCAGCGGCCATGCGGTGGCGTAACGTTGCCCTAGCGCGGAGGAAGTGGTCGCCTCGGGAAATGCGGTATCGGGCGTAATCACTTTGATCGGCGCCATCTTGTCGTCGTCTTCGACCTGCGGATCAATCATCACCAGCGAACCGTAGGCTTGCCCATGATGCGCAGCCGCCGTGGCAACAAATTTGCGCGAGCCGGGAATGGCGCGAATATCCATCTCCATCATCGGACGGTCTCTCTCGCTGCTTGCGTAATTGCCCTGCAGCGCGCGCGGATCGCATCCGTCGGGCGTGGTAATCCACGGGTGGTGTGCCTGGTTGAAGCCGCGGTCAACATAGTCCCAGCGGGTGTAGATGATCATGCCGTCGTTGGTGACGCTGGGCTGCCATTCGTTGGACTCGTGATAGCTGAGGCAAACAATATCCGAACCATCAGCATTCATGGAGTGGAGCGTATAGACCGGCACGGGCCGCCCGTGGCAGCGCCCGTAGCCGCCGCGCCGCTCGGACATGAAGGCGATCCGGCCGTTGGGCAGCCAGCACGGGTCGATGTCGTCCGTCGGGCCGTCGGTCAGCTGGGCCAGTTTTGAACCATCCACTCCCACTTTAAAAATGTGGAAGGCTCCCTCAGGCGTCCATTCGTAGCAATTCGGCTTGCCAATCTCGGTGTAGGAAAATAGGACGTCTTTTGCGTTGTAAGATAAGCTAGGGGACAGAAACCCGCCTGCCGAAGTCAGCTTTTTCCCGGAGAACCGACCATTGGAGCAGATGCTATCCGACAAGATATTGCGGGCTTTCGGCGCAGGACCAAATGCATCGTCGAGCACAAAGAGCCCGCCGCCCGGCCTCGCGTGGAAGCCGAAATATTGATCGCACATGTGGTTGCCCGATTTTTCTGAGGGGGGGAGAAAGTCGCGTTTGATGAAAAGGATCTTCTGGAAGTCCAGGAGCGGGTTGGCGAAGAGCGCTTCCCTTCGCAAAGCCTGAAATTGTTCCAGCTCGACTCCCGCCTGCTTCATGGTGACATCGTTTGCCGGCAGCGCCGCACAGTCGCGAAGCCTCTTTTCGGCAGCCTCCAACTTGGAGCGGAACCCTTCCCCATTGTATTTGTCGGGATAGGTCTTGCTGAGAAAATCGACCGCAGCCAGTGCCTGGGCCACTTCGGTGGACGCTGCGTTCCTCAATTTCTGGGTGAGCACCGCCTTGATGAACGGCGCCACTTGCCCGTCGTCCAATACCTTGACATGCGACGGCTTCCCCATCTCCTGGTTCTTGCAGGTCCAGAGCACTTTTTTGTCCTGCGAAACCGCAAAGACGGGCACCCCTCCATGGTAGGCGGCCACCACGGTCGTGCCATCTGAAAGACGCTGAGAGCCGGCTGCATAGTTAAACCCCATTTCTGGCACGTCCTCTTTCGTCAGATTCCAGACGACTTTCCCGGCTGGATCGATCTCGGCCAGCGAGGAGTTGTAACCGCCACCTACCAGCAGGTTGCCATTTGCGAGCAGATCGGCGCTATGGAGGCAGTGCCAGTTTAGCCCTTGGTTTTTCATCTCTTTTCCTTCAACCAATCGTACGACCTTTCCCTCCGGATCAAATTCGTAGAGGTTATTCTCCCCCATGCCGCAGACCAGGTAATGTCCGTTGGCCAATTTGCGCACCTGCCGCATTTGCTCATGCGCACTGCCTTTTAGAGGAAGTTTGACTTCTTTCACCTGCTTGCCGGTGCGATCGACCTCAATAATCCGCGCGGTGCCGCCCTCTCCAAATACCGCGCCACCTCCCGGCAGAGGCTGGCAGCTGTGAATCTCGATTGGCTGGCCCGCCAGCCCCACGTACTGCCACACCACAGAGTTATCCGGACGCACGACCTTCACGACATTGCCGCCGGATACCAGCACGTTGCCATCATCAAGCAACCAAGCGTCCTGACACGCGCCCGGCAAATCGGTTTTCCAGACGACCTTGTCGTCGGCGGAAACGATATATGCTGCATTGTTGGTGTAGCTCGACAACAGCAATGGAGGGTGCATGGCTGCCGGAGTTTCAGCGCCTTGAAGGAGGGCTTGGCCAAATGCAAGAACGGAGAGGAGTCCGAGAGTTCTGTTTTTCTTCATGATATTTATGTCGCGCGAATTTTATTTGATCGGCGTGGCGGTGAGTGGAGGGATATTGAGCTTGTTTTCCCGTACCCAGCAGCCGCCGCACGAACAGTGTTGTTCGTCGTGCCCGCAGGTGCCGCTGATATCCTGACCGACCGGGACGATTGTTGCGACGACCATGTCGTGGAATCTCTTGTAATCGGGGTCTTGCTTTGAGGCCCAGCCGTTGGGAATTTGTTCCCAGCCGCCGGCCTTGGTTGCCAGCGGAGCCATCAACAAGCGGCTTTCGTCGGGGTTGGCCGGGTTGACCAGAGCGTGGTAAGGTTGCTTCGCGAAGGACTCGCCGAAACGGGATTTTACCGCCTCGCGGAGCGCCTTTTCCTTCTCCCTATCCACATTGGCAGATTCGATCCGGTTGAACGACGAGTCGCCGTAGGCCACGCTATTCAAGTCCAACCAGTTGATGATGCGCTGAAAGTCTTCGCGTGGCAGGCTGACGTTCTGGTGCCCTGCCAGCAGCATTTTTCCCAAACGCGATCCGTGTGCATAGTAGTCCATCGGCCGGCTGATATTTTTCTCGATCCCCGTTGTGAAGAGAATGTGACCGATCGGGTTTGTGTACCCAACCAGTGCGAGATAGGATTTCGAGAAGGTTCCATTCTTTTCGGCAACAAGGTTTCCGCCTTTTTCCGGCTCCTTCTCGCCGAGTCCGTGGCAGCTGATACAATAATGATCCAGAACCGGCTGAACTGTTTTTTGAAAGCTAAATCCCCCCGGATAATCTGGCCCGGCTGGAGGAATGAGCTCCATCGGCTTGCTCATCATCATTGTTCCTTTGACCGTAGGAGGCGCACCTTTACTGTCGGCATGGCAGCCCACGCATCCGCGGTATTCTCCCGCATGCAGGTAGTGGAAGGATCGTTCGGTCATCACCGCCATGCCATTTTTGTCGAGCGCCTGGATCTGCAGCGGCACGCCAGCGGGCACACGCACGACGACCGAACCGTCGTCCGCGACCGGCACCGTGCCAAGGATGCGCTTGGCCAGACCCACGGAGACGACACTGTTGAGCGGAGCGTTGCTGGCGGCGGGCTTGACGTAGAGCTGATTGAATCGCAGGGCCTTGATCTGGCCTGGCTTGAGAAGACCCTCGGGATCATTCCGCGTGAGGTTCACATTCTGAACCGCGTAGATGCCGGTGTTGCTTTCCTGTGTCTCCGGCAACATCGACGGCAGGATCGGCGCCTGCTTCTGAGGGACAACCGGCGTGGGCGAAAAGCTGCTGCTATCCGGATCGCGGTAAATCGGCTCACGACCACCCAACGTGTCAACCAGCATAATGCAGCGCCCGGTAGAGGGCATGGAGTAGCCCTGCCATATATAACCCGGAGAATAGGACGCAAAATACAGGTTCTCGTTCAACGGAAACGGCGAGCTGAACTGTCCCGGTTTACCGTCGGACTCATTCGATTCGGGGTATTTGACCTCCGGGGTCAGCCGCGTCACGGGCTCCGGGCCGTTCTCCCCCTTTTGCACATCGATCACAATCAGGGTACCAGTTGTAAAGGAATGGTGCGCCTGCGCGGTGGCCACGATCTTTTGCGAGCCGGGGATGGCGTGGGATTCAGCTATCATGAGCGGATAGATGGTATCGTAGCCGTAGTACCCGGCCACGCCGGTGCCGTCGGGACGCGTTGTCCAGAGCTTGTGAAAGAAAATCTGATGCCGATCAACGTATTCCCACCGTGTGTAGATAATGCGGCCGTCGTTGAGCACCGACGGCGTGTTTTCATTCTCGATGCCATAGGAAAGGATGCGGATGTCGTTCCCGTCCTTATCGCAGCGGTAGAGTTCCAGCCCGGGTGCGTAACGTCCACCATGGCAGCGCCCGAAGTCCTGCGCGCGGGTCGAGACAAAGACAATGCCGCCGTCGGGCAGATAACAGGGATCGGCATCTTCGATCATAACAGTCTGGCGATCATCACGCGTTTTTAGCAAGTCGCGCGGGGTGCCGGTGAGCTGCCGCACCCATGATCCGTCGATGGCTGCTTCGTAGAGGAAATAGCGAATGAACTTCCTATTGTTTGGGGAGTGATCGGCATAAGCGAACACAAACTTCGTTCCATCGGGGCTAAGATGAGGACGGGAAAATGCGCCGGGCGGCATCCGGTCTTTGAGGAGAACCCGCTCTTGCGGATGCTCGCCTTGCCAGCCTGTGAGCAAGGTCGGCCCCTCGCCGATCCGGCTGTGGCGGCCAAGGTACTGGTCGCAATCATGGTTAAATCGCGTGGGGGGATTCTTGTTGATGAGCAGGGTTTGGAATTGCAAAGAGGGATGCGCGAAAAGGATTTTACGGCGCAGGCGAAAGACCTCGCCAAAGAGCGCGGAGCCGTCTTGCGTCGAGGCCTCAAGTGAGGAGGAAACCTTGGCCTCCAACGCGTCGATCTCACCTTTTGCCCACGAAACATCGCCTCCATCGCGCGTCACGAGGTCGGCGGTCTTGCGGCAAAGGTCAATCCGTTGTCTGGCTTGGTCGAGGTAGAATAGCGACCTCACATGGGCAAGGTTTTCGGACGGGCTTGAGGAGTTAATCTTCGGCAGCTTCTGGGACAGATCCGGCGGAGAGGCCGCCGAATAGCGCTTGATCATGGTTGGAACATCGAACGGAATACGAATTCCTTCCCCGGCACTCCAGAATCCCTTGGCCCTCTCGAGAAACTGCTCACACATGTCCTGATGGGTATTGAACTTCCGCTCAATCTCCTCGTCGATCTTGCCTTCGGCCTCTTTGCATGAGGCAACCAGTGCGCGTTTTGATTCCAGATCGACAACGAAATGCCCGAAACTGTTGCTCGCGCCGGATATGGCAACCTCTGTTTCAAACCACTCGGTACCCGCTGGAACTTCAAAAAGCGCCTGCGAATTGTCGAAAACAATGCCGAAACTGTATTCTTTGGAACGGACGTTGAACGGCTTCCATGGCTTCCCATCATCAGCATGGAAAGAAATGGCGTTATTCTTAATCGCCATGTCCACATCGTTGGTGGTGGAATCGCCCATGTAAGGCGCCCCAAGAGGATCACTGCGTGGCCCCATTAAAATGACCGAAGGCTGCGCCCCCGTCACCGGCGTTTTGTTCCCATTGGCATCCACCCACACCGGGTTGCCGCAGTAAATGGTGCCGCGATTCAGCGACCCGATCCACACCTTGCGGATCCCACTCATATTCACGCGCACAGGAACCGGCATGTCGCTGCCAACCAGCGGCACCGCCAAAGGCTTGGCCAGTTTTTCGCTGCCAACCAGCGCGACCACCAATGGCTTGAATTCCTTCCAGCCAGGATTGGCGGCGCAAACGGCCTCATGAGCTTTCTCAACCTGCTTGTTATACGTCTCGGATTCTTCAAGTTTGGTCTCCCACCACGTGCCGGCACCCAAGCCGGTTGTAGCAGACAGGCCAAGTGCCAAAAGCAGACAGGCAGATCGTCTGGCACTTTGCTGACAAGTCTTACGAAGGAAGAGGTTCATGGGTGTGACAGTTATGATCACCAGACGCTTTTTCATTAGGTGAGATACTGTATTGTTATTGCGCAGATTTCGGCCGCTTCAGGCGGCTGATGTCGATGACACTGATGGTGTGAAATTTGTCGTAGCGGCTATTTTTCAGTCCGGGGAACGGCATGTCGAAATTGACGATGAGCAAGTCGTTGCCGCGAATCGCCGGCTCGCAAGGCTGATCGAGCAGGCCGTTGGCGCCGTCGGTGTCGCCGTTTTCCCAGAGCGTCGTCAGTTTGCCCTCGGGTAGCCAAACAATGTGGATGGCGTTCTTGGCGGAATCGGTGATGAAGATGCAGTTGCGTTTCGCATCGTAGAAGATGCCGTCGCAGCAGGTCCACCGGCCGTCATAGACAAACACTCCGGACGATTTTTTGGTACCGTCGGGGTTGAAGGTCGCTTTGTAAAGCGTGCCGTCGCCGAAGTTGCCGGAGTAGAGGTTGCCTTCGCTGTCGATGGTCAGGCCGTCGGCCCCGGCCCAGTCGCCGCGGCTGATCAGGCGTTTGGTGTGCATTTCCATGAAGAAATGCGGATCTTTCTCGCATCGGTCCTTGGGAAGAAGCTTGACGACGCCCTTGTTCATTTCGGCAAGTCTGATGCGATAGACGCCGCTCATGCCGGGCTTGTCGGCGCGGTCGAAGAACGTGTCGGTGACGAACATGTCGGCACCACGGAACATGACGGCGTTGGCCAATTTCAGACCTTCGACGGCGGTCTCGATGCGGACGGCTTTGCCGTTTTTCATGATGACGCGCATGATCCGGGATTTGTGGGCTTTGTTGTAGAAGTACTGGTTGTCCACGACGTAGAGGTTGCCGTCGGGTCCGAAGTCCAAGCCCATCGGGCAGGCGTGGCCGGTGTCGGGGTGGGGCGGCATCATGCAGACGAGTTCCCATTTGTTGCCCGGCGTGATCTTCATGATCTTGCCGGGGTACTTGGGCTCGTTGAAATTCGGGCAGGCTACGAACATTTCGCCGGTCGACCGCAGCAGCCGCATCCCGTCGGGCGTGTTGCAATCATTCCCGAGCCGCAACAAAAGCTTCGGCCGAAACTGCGGTTCGCCGCAGGTCTTGACCGGCACATGGGCGCAAGCGGACAGGAAAATGATCGCCATTGCCGCTGCGGTGAGATTGCTGAGTTTCGTCAACATTCGGTGAGCCCTTTCATTGGAAGTTATTTGTTTTGTTATTTTCAAACCGCAGGGCGATTGGCCGCTTCCAGAATGCAGCCATCTGTTTTTGGCTTAGCCCCTTCACGTGCGACGGCTTCCCCATCTCCTGGTTCTTGCAGGTCCAGAGTACTTTTCTGTCCTGCGAAACCGCAAAGACGGGTACCGCTCCATGGTAGCTGGCCACAACGGCCGTGCCATCTGGAAGACGCTGGCTGCCTGCTGCATAGTTAAACCCCATCTCCGGCACGTCATCTTTCGTCAGATTCCAAACCACCTTGCCCGACGGATCGATCTCGGCCAGCGAGGAGTTGTAACCGCCGCCCGCAACCGAAAAACAAGCGGGCGGGACGCCCACGCTCCTTTTTGCAGCTAAGTGAACAGTATTGCGGCTAAACCGGCTGAGTTTTGGGGGAGATGACATTTTTACATGTGGGAATTGTTCCTATATATAGAATTCATGCATTTTGTCAAACGGCTTTTTACGAAAACCGATCAGTCGGGCTAAACGATCTCGTTTTCAAATGGCTTCCTCGGGATGCTCAACGGAGAGTGGGAGTTCAGCGGAGGAAAGCCCAGGATGCCGCCCATCTACCGGGCGGCGGCAACCGGCGCGGTTTCCGGATCGTTCGCGCCGCGGCCGTAAATTTCCACCTCGGAAATGGCGCACCAGCCAAACGGTTTTTCCCGCACCAGATCGGCCAGCTCAACCCAGCTCACCGTGCGCTTTTCCAAAGCGAAACTCTGCGGTTCCCCGACCGCGCGCAGGCCGATCTTTTGCGTCGAGCCGTCGGAGAATCGCACGGTCGCGCTTCTCCAGACCTTGTCGTGCGGAAAATCCGCCCGGACGGTGACGACCAGCTTGTCCATTTCCACGGGGCGCCCGAAATCGACTCTCCACCAGAGGTCGTCCCGCTGGTCGGGCCCCCACGATTGGTCGGGCCAACCGCCGTGCTTTTGGTTCCGGACCGAGCCGTCAATGGCGTTGCGGGCGGCAAAGACCGGTTCATTGCGACATTCGCTGTTCGAGGTGGCGTGCGGGAAAAACGGCGATGCCCCGCGGATGTCGTACGGGTTGAGGGCGAGGTTGCGATACGCGGCGATCTCTTCCGCGGTGGCCGGGCGGGCGCTGATCACCGGCTTTTCGCCAGAAAACGCCTTGGCAGGGTAGGCGGCGGCCTCCCGCGGCGCAAGCGGCACGGGAAACTCCACGCGGCCCTCCGGGCTGTAAACAAGGGACTCGGGAAGGTTGGGACTGAGCCGGATCATCATGTGGGCGGAGCCATGGATTTCCATCCGGTCTCCCTGATGAAAAGGACTGTCAGGCGCGGCGATGTTGCCCGCGGCGTCAATCACCCTGATGCTCACGGGCGGTTGGGGGCCGTTTTGCGCGGTCAGCAGGGCGTCGATACCCGCGCGCTCGGTCTCCTGCATGCGGCGGCGTTTTTGGAGGAAGCGGTCATACTTCTGCACATCGGCAGCCCCCCAATCCGCCGCCTCCGTGTAATCACCACAAAATGGCACCAGCAGGTCGATCCAGCAGGCGATCTTGTCCATCTCCTCCCGGGTCAGCTTCGCTTTCTGGTGCCCCTTTTCGAGCATCTCGATGAGGGAACTCTTGGCGGATCCGGCAAAATAGGGAGGGAGCATGGGCGGGATCGACTGCGCGCCGATCCAGTTCACCAGCGGGGTCATCTTTCCCTGGTTGGTTAAAAACAGGTAGGCGTCGCTCCAGATCCGTCCCGCTTTTTCATCGGCGTTCGGGGCACCCGTCAGGCTGAATGCGCCGGGCTTTGGCGAAGGGCCGGGAGTTGCTGTCGGTGCGGGAGCGGGAGCGGGCTTGGGGGCGGGCAGCGATTGGGCAAGCGAGCGCTCGTTGTGGCAGCTCACGCAGTTCTTGTTGAGGATGGGCTGAATCTCCTCGGAAAAACTGAAGGGGCGCGCCGGTCCGTAGAACGGCTTGAGCGGCTCCGCACCAGCCTTCATGGCTTGTGTGGTTGTGCGGGCGGCCAGTGCCGGAGCGTTCTTGTCTTCATGGCATCCGACGCACGATGCATTTTCTCCGGGCTGTAGCGTGGACCAACTGCGCATGGTCTGCACGAGACGGCCTTTTTCATCCAGCGCCATAAAGTAAAGCGGCATGCGGGCTGGCGCCTGGAAAAATGCCGAGCCGTCTTCATACACCGTCGCATCGCCGAGGACGATTTTAGGATCCCAGCTTCCGTTGTTGATGGAAGGCGGGGTGCTCACAAGTGCTCCTCCCGCCGGTCCTCCGTTGCTGTTTTGTCTCACACCGGCGGCGCGGAAATCGAGCGCCACCACGCGCAGGCGCTTGATCGTGCCTTTCTCCACGCCCGGCAGGGCTTTTCCGGCATAGATGTTCTGCATGGAAAAAGTGCCCATGGTCTTGCGGTAGTCCACCGTGCTGGAGCGCTGGAAGGGAGCCGGGCGTTCGGCGAGTTGCACCGGTTGGTTGCAGGAAGTGGTGGGATCCGCCGCAAGCAGTTCGCGGCGGCCATCGCCCACCATGAAGTAAATCTTGAAGTGAGGATTACCGGAACGTTCTTTTTTCTTCCCGTCAATCCACCCAGTCGGATGATAGGCAACGAGGCAGGCATCTTCGCTGAGCGGATAGGGGTACTGAAACAGCTCGCCCTTCTGTCCGTAGGCGTCGATTTTCTCGGCCACCGTTTCGCGCACCGGAGCGATCAACTGGACGCCTGCCGCTTCCTGGCGGCCCTTGGAGGCATCGATCACGGCGAGCTTGCCCGCCTGTCGGGAATGATGACCGCTGAGAATGGCCATCACCTTTTGGCTGCCGGGGATTCCGCGGGCGTGAAGGATCGAGGTCGGAAACCATGAGTTGTTGCCATAGAACTCGGTTTGTCCCGTGCCGTCGGGATTCATCTGAAAGAGCGGCTGCGGATAAAGCTGCCCCCGGTCGTTGTATTCCCAGCGGGTGTAGATGACCCGGCCATCGTTCATCACCGTCGGGTAGTTGTCGTGAACCTGGTCGAACGCGATCCGGCGCAGGAATTTTCCGTCCTTGTCGCAAGTGTACAGGTTGCTGACTTCAGTCCACCAACAGTCCACCGTCTGCACACAGCGGGTGGAATTGAAGAGGATGTCTCCGCTGGGAAGGTAGATTCCTTCGTAATCGGCAAACCCCAGGCCGGAGGTCAACTGCCGCGTCTTGCCGCTCTCCACTTCCATTTCATAAAGATGGTAATCGTCTTCACGCGCGGACTTCTTCCACGCAAAGAGAATCCGTTTGCCATCGTAGGAAACCGCCGGGTCGCGGATCACCCCTCCCGCGTCCTTGAGCAGGGTTTTCACCCGGGCTGTTGTGCCGTCCATCTCCAGAAGACAAAGCTCGGCACCCGGATAGAAATGCCGCTCGGCTTGGGCATCGCTCTGGCCTTCGGTATAGGCATAGTGCGAGCCGCCCAGGTTGTAATGTTTGGTAAAAACGACCGGGGGGGGATTTGGGGTGAGCGACTTGAGGCGCAGCTCGCGCCGCCGCCGACAGGCTTTCTCGTAGAGGTCGAGCCACCGGGGGTCGTCGGTCGGCAGGGCCTTTGCAACAAGGCTGTCGAGCCCGGCCTGAAAAGCGCTCCCTTCCTTGCCCAGCTCCTGGAGCACGCGACCGAGCATGGCCCGCGTGACATCGGACGTCCTGTTCTTGTCGAACCATTGCGAGGCCTCCGCATCCTGGAGCAGCCAGTCCCACTGCATCGGAAAATCGTCCTCCATCCTGTCCAAAATCTCCTGCGACGATCCGGCGTCGGAACGCAGCAGCCCTTCGCGCGAGGCCAGCATCGTCTCCACCCATCGCGGCTTTTTGACATAACAAGACGCCGGTTGTTCAGCGGCGGGCGCCGGAGATGAAGCCCGCGCGGTGCCGGAACCACCGGACGCCCCGGCAGGAGAATCCGCCGCAAAAAGAAGTCCCCATGGCAAAACGCCGATCAAACCCCATACGGCCAGTCTTCCTGACATCTTCATCAGTGCGATCTTTCCACACTTCGTCCCCATTGGAAATCCCTTATAACGATCCGGCTTTGCTCCGCTCCCATCCCCCAACGAATCGGTTGCAACCCGCGCCGATTCCATTCAATGTTCGCCGTTATTCTCAATAACTATGTCTGATTACGATTTGATTGTTGTGGGCGGAGGGCCCGCCGGATACGTGGGAGCGATTCGCGCCGGGCAGCTGGGGAAAAAAGTGGCGTGCGTGGAGATGGACCGTGCCGGCGGCACCTGCCTGAACTGGGGCTGTATCCCGACGAAGTCGCTTCTGAAAAATGCGGAGGTTTACCAGCTCCTGAGCCGCCATGCCGGAGACTTCGGCATCAAGGTGGAAGGCCTTTCCTACGAGTGGGACAAGGTGATCGGACGGAGCCGGAAAGTCGCCGACCGGCTGGCGGGCGGGATCGAGATGCTCTTCAAAAAAAACAAGGCGGACTACATCCGGGGCGAGGCCGCGATCTTGAATGCCGGGGTCGTCGAAGTCACCGACAAGGACGGCAGGAAATCGGAATGCCGGGGCTCCAAGATCCTGATCGCGACCGGCGTTGTCGCCCGTGCGTTGCCGGGCCTGCCGTTCAACGGAAAAAGCGTGATCGGCAGCAAACAGGCGATGGTTCTCGCCGAGCAGCCGAAGGACATCATCATCATCGGAGCCGGAGCGATCGGCGTCGAGTTCGCGTATTTCTTCAATTCTTTCGGCACGAAAGTCACCCTCGTGGAAATGCTGCCGAACATCCTTCCCGTCGAGGACACCGAGGTCGGCGTCACTTTGGAAAAATCCCTGGCCAAGCAGGGGATCCGGATCCTCGCCGGCACGAAAGTCGAGCGGGCCGAAACCACGAACAAAGGCGTCCGTCTCACGATCAGCGGCAAAGCCAACGAGACGCTCGAGGCGGGCATCGCGCTTGTCGCGATCGGCGTGAACCCGCTCATGCCCCAGGGCCTCCAACTCGAGACCGACGCCAAAGGCTGGCTGAAGACCGACGAGAATTACGAAACCAGCGTCAAGGGGATCTATGGCGCGGGCGACATCATCGGCCCCCCCTGGCTCGCGCACGTCGCGAGCTTCGAGGCCGTTCAGGCGGTCGAGGGAATGTTCGCCGGGAAAAAACCCCGCAAGGCCGGCGTCTTCCCCGGATGCACCTATTGCCAGCCTCAGGTCGCCAGCGTCGGCCTCACCGAACGCGCGGCCCGGGAAAAAGGACTGCCGTTCAAAATTGGGAAATTCCCGTTCATGGCCAGCGGGAAAGCCCTTGCGGTCGGCGAGAGCGAGGGGTTTGTGAAGCTTCTCGTCGGCGAGAAGCACGGCGAAATCCTCGGCGCGCACATCATCGGGGCCGATGCCACCGAGATGATCGCCGAACTCGGACTCGCGATCACGATGGAGGCCACCTATGAGGATCTCCTCGCCACCATCCACGCCCACCCGACGCTCAGCGAGGCCGTCCACGAAGCCGCCCACGCCTCCCAAGGACACGCCATCCATATCTGAGCCGCTTCTCAGGATGGCAGTCCGAAGTGTTGAACTCTTGAAGGGAGCGTGGGCGTCTCGCCCGCTTGCCCACCAAGCGGGCAGGATGCCCGCGCTCCTTTGGTTTGCAACTTTCGGAGATGCGCCCTTGGCGGAGGTCCGCGATATTCGGAGTTGAGCGAACGGCCTGCCTTCGGGCATGGTGTTCGGCGTGATCCGCACCCTTGTCGCTGTCCTGCTCGCCCTGGCGATCATTCTTGTGCAGCTTTTTTATGGCGGCCTGATGCGGACGGTTTTCAGCATTCCGGGCTACGGGCTTGTTGCGGTCGCGGGGGTGCTGGGCATGGCCTCGGTTTTTTGGCGCCGAGCCGTGCCTCCGCGTCCCGGACCGCTGGTGATGACGCTTGTCGCCGCCGGTTATCTTGTCTGGCGGTCGCTGCATTCCCCCGGGCAGGAGCTTTCGGTGTTCTACACATTTCTGATCACCGCCTGCGCGGCGGTTTACTGTCTGTTCGCCTGCGTGCTGACGACCCCCGGCTCGCGGTATGTTTTTGTTTCGTTGCTGTTCGCGGCCGCGCTCGGGCAGATCCTCGTTGCGGCGATCCAGTTCACGGCGCGGGATTACTACTGGCCCCTGCCGTGGTTCAGCGAACAGATTCGGGCATGGTATCTCCAGCCCGGGGCCGCTTACTCGCGGGGGCATGGTTTTTTTCTCAATGCCAACCACCTTGCCTGGTTCCTGAACGTCATGGCGTTCTTCGCGCTCGGGATCGCATGCCTCGGGCGCTGCGCGGTTTGGGTGAAAATCATTTTCGCCTACATGGCCGCCGCCTGTGTGGCGGGGACCGTGCTCACGCTGAGCCGGGGGGGAATGATCGGGCTGTGCGCCGGCATGGTTGTTTTTCTGATCCTCAGCGTGTTCGCTCTCGGCATCGGGGCGAGGGACCGCCGGATCGCCGTTCTGCTGGTCACGCTTGTGGCCGTGACGACGGGACTTGGCGGCGGGTATTTCCTGTTTTCCGAAAGTGTGACCGTGCGGGCGCGGATGAGCAGGATTACCGAAGACGCCTACCGCACGGCGCTCTGGCCCGCGGCCCTGCGGCAGGCGCAGCTTGAGCCGCTGACCGGAACCGGGGCCGGTTCCTTCACGCAGCTTTCGCGCCGCCTCCGCGACTACAACTCGGATTTCGACGACACGTTCGCCCACAACGACTGGGCGCAAACGATGACCGACTTCGGGTTCATCGGACTCGTGCTGGTGGCCGGGATGTTTTTCACAAACTGGATGTCCGGGTTTTCCGGATTCGTTGACGCGCTCCGGCAGCGCATGGCCGTCTCGAGCCGTCCGCAGAGCAACTCCGCCGCGTTCACGATGGGTGCGCTCAGCGCCCTCGCGGCCTGCGCGGTCCACGCGTTCTTTGATTTCGACATGCAGATCCCCGCGAATGCCCTGCTCGCCGCTGCCTGCGCCGGGATGCTGGCCAATCCGGGAGTTTCCCGCGACTCCCGCAGAGTCGGGGCGCGGCGTTGGCTCGGAGGAGTTGCGGCCTGCGCGGCAGGCTTGTTTCTCGGACTTCTTCTGGAAAAATCCGCCCGGGCCGAATGGCAGGCGCTGCGGGCCGAAAACGCTCTCCTGGTTGGCGCCTCTCGGGTTGCCGTGGAGGCGGCGGAGGCCGGCCTCGAAATCGCGCCCGGCCATTCCCGCCTCCTCCGGCTTCTGGGCGAAGCCCTCCTGCAGTCCGCGCCGTCATCCGGCGACCCGCGCGGAACTTTCGTCCGCTCGGCCTATTCCTTGCGCCGCTCAACGGAGCTCGACCGTGAAGAACGCTGGAACCAGCTCATGCTGGCGATCTCGCTCGCCGGCCTCCGGAAATTTGAACCCGCCAAAGCCTCCCATCTGGAAGCGATCCGCCTCGACCCCGGAAACCCGGCCGTGTATGAATACTACGCTCTCTTTCTCGAGGGTGCCGGAAAAAAGCCCGAGGCCATGCGGGCCTATGAAGTCAGCCTCGCCCTTCCCGGAACAAGTTTTGCGCGCCAGCGCCTTCAGGCGTTGCGCCTCCAGTCCGAAAAGGCGCCGAAGTAGCGGGATCACACCTCGAAGAACGAGCGGAGTTTCCCGAGGAATCCGGCTTGATAGTTTTTCTCGGTCGTCTGGTTTCCGGTGCCGGCCGCCTCCGCGACAAGGCCCTCGTTGGTCATGCGGCGCCGCGCCAGAAGCTCGCTGAGCGATTCGAGGAGCTCGGGGCTTGCGCTGATGATCGGCACGAGCGTGGACTTCTGCACCTCGACCGCGAGGCAGTCCTCGAGGGCGAGGATCGTCGCGGTGCGAGCTTCGCCGGTCAACACGGAATTCTCTCCGATACAGGCGTCCGGCCCGAGAACCGCCACCGACGTGCGGACGGCGTGCGATTCGATCCAGACCTCCGCGCGCCCGCTCACCAGCACATACATCGGCCCGGCTTCCCCGCCCTGCCGGATGATGCTCTCCCCCTGCCCGAAGCGGACAATCCGGCTGCCTTCCACGATCTTGGCAATCTGCGCGGGTGAAAGAACCGGGGCAAACACGGCTTTTTGGATCGAGGCACGGATGTGCTCCCTGTCCTCGATGTGCGGCTCCGGTTTGTCGAGGCGAAGTTCGTGCTGGATCGGAAACGGGATGGAAATGTTGTGGCGGCGGAGCGCATACCAAAGCGTTGTCCGGATGTGGCTGTTCGCGGGATTGTAGTGAACATGGTCGTCCAGCCAGAACCGGAGCTCGTAGATAACACTCCATGCCGCGAACTCCTTGAGGAAAACATTCGGCGCGGGATCGCGGAGGACAAACGGGCAGTCGAGAGCGGCCTCGACGAGAATGTTTTTTACCAGGCTGGGAGGAGCTCCGTATTCGAGGCCGATGTCGATCCTCAGGGCATGGACGTTGGTCGGGTAAGCGAAGTTGATGACCGTCTGCCTGGTGATGCTGCTGTTCGGGATATCCAGGCAGACGTCGTCGGTCGTGCGGAGACGGGTGGACCGCCAGTTGATCTCGACGATTTTCGCGTGATGTCCGTCCACGAGCAGCCAGTCGCCGGCTTTGAACTGTCCGCCGAAATAAATCGCGAACCCGCTGAAGATATTTCCCAGCGTATCCTGGAGCGCGAGTCCGAGCACGATGCCGGCGATCCCCGCGCCGGCAAGCAGTCCGGGAACTTTCAGGCCGTAGATAAACTGCAGGACCGCCAGAACGGCGCCAACAATAATGCCGATGGACACGAACTCCCCAAGAAACTTCGGCACTTGGGCCGCCTCGCCTTTGGGGGACAGTCGATCGAAAAAGTAATGCCGCACGAAACCGACCACCACGAATGCCCCCGTAATGATCAGCGCGGCCCTGATGTGCTGCTCGCCGGGGATCGGCACATCGGGCAGAAGGGTGGGAAGATAAAGCGCCACCGCGAGGCAGAACACATGGTAAACCCAGCTCAGGGGGAGCTGGAACCGCCGCTTCAACGCCCGCCCGCCTAAGATCATCCCAAGGTAAATCGCCAGCGCGGAACCCAGATAAATCCCCGCCAGATGGGTGAGGCGGAGGCCGGCCTCAATGATGTTCCCGAATGCTCCGGACGCCTGGGCAAGCGGGAGGGTAATGCCTTGCATGAGCCCGTCTATAGACATTCCAAGCCGGTCTGGCAACACTGGCGGCAGAACATCAGCGGAATGCGGACTGAGGAAAGATACCAGCTCTCGGAAAAATTGGGACTTCGCAGTGGCTAGGGAGAACGGGCGCCCGCCCGTTACGTTTCTATGGTAATCTGTGATCTCTCTTCCGGATCTGGTGGAGCTGTTCCTTATGCACATCAGGGAAAAGAAAAAATCACGGCGTTACGTGCTCGACATGCAGGCGCGGCTTCATTTCGCCGCCAAGACGTTCACCGCGAATATTGGGGTTGCCGCCATCGGCCGGAGCCGACGATGAAAATTTACTCACCTTTGCGCTTCGCGCATCGGCAAAGTTATTCACAATTGGCGGCCTGAGGCATGGGCCGGAGGCCCTGCCTCCCGCCAATTGCTGAATAACTTTGGAACGGGTACCAGCGCCATTCACTGACCCCTCTCCCCCTCTACTCTACAAATTCGGCGGTTCACCCGTCACAAAATTGTCACAAAAACCTGTGAGAAAATCGTTGACCTCTGAGCATTTTCGAGCACTTTTGATGCATGGCTGCTTCCATCCTCTTTCGCGCACGTGTTCCATCGGATCGCTTGAAGCGGGCCGAAAAAATATTTTCCCGGCTCGGGATGAAGACAGGCGATGCCTTCAATATTTTTCTGGCGCAGGTCGAACTGCGAAACGACATGCCCTTTACCGTCACGACTTTTCCAGAGCGCCTTCTGACAACCGGCCAGCAGGGGAAACTGTGGGAGGACGCATTCGGTGAGTATTGATGCCATTCCTGGCGAGGTATGGATGGTTGATTTCGGACTCGTCGCAAAACAGCGCCCGGTGTTGGTTCTTGCTTTTCCGCAACCTCGGGATGCCCGTGCGCTGGTCGTCGTCGTTCCTCTCACATCCCAGCAACGGGGATTGCGTGGGGAAGTGGACATTGGCAAGCCGCGCTGGCTTCCCAAACATTCCGCGGTGAACGTCCAAGGGTTCGCGAGCATCAATCAAAACTCCCTTCTTCGCAAACTCGGAAGGCTGCCAGAGGCTCAGCTTCAAATGGTGAAAACGGCCATTCGTGACTTGTTGGACTTGTAGCCTTCCATTCACAAACTGTGCTTCGCCCACGCCCTGTACTCCTCGATTTCCGCTGATCGCGATTCTGAAAGCCCCCTTCGCCGGACTGCCTCCTCTCCGAGGACCCGACACTGCCAAAAAGCGACAATACGCGGGACTGACCCCTTTCCCGCGGGACTGACCCCTTTCCCTTTCCTGTTCTACTTGCTTCTGGCGTGACTCCTGCCCGCGAAGCGGAAGCAGGAGGCATGACAGATGTGCCGAAGGCATAGGGATTAGGTCCCTTTCCCGTTCGGGCTTGTTCAACAACGGATAGCTTTCGAGGCTTCGCTCGAAGCTATCCCTTTCCCGTTGGACCATATCTTAATATACAAGGTTGGCTCCAAAATCAGGGATATTACCCGCCTTTGCTGAGGCAATCCAATCATCAAGTTTCCCGTTCTGCATCTTCCAGAATATCTTGCACGCAGTGAAGTAGCTGACTACGACTTCGGTCTCTCCCTTCTCCAGTAAATCCTTTGCCAGCGATACGTTGGGACCAAAGCTGTCCATTTGGGGAGATCCTGGGGACTTTGCTTCTTCGGATAAGTATACCTTTGCCGCCTCAATATTGCCATCGCGGATAGCAATTCTCCCAAGAACAAGATTGGAGTCCTGAATCGCATTCCCATAGTTCCAGTTCTTTGTATATTTTGGAGTTAGTGTTGATAGCTCTGTAGCGTATTTCTTCGCATCCCCAATATTTCCCTTATTGAATTCTTCCTTGGCCGCTGCGCCGAGGAAGTAAAATCGTTCTTCTTCTGTTTTTGCTGTTTTTAAGGCAGCGCTGCCGTGCGCTCTGCTGGTTGTTCTGGAAATCAACACCTTCGCAAGATGCGGAATGGCATCCGGCGCGGCTTTTACTGTGATGAATAGCACAACTGGCAGGGTGATGACTCCGGCAATGAATGCTGCGATGTGGGTTAGTATGGTTTTCATATTTTCGTTCAACGCATTGTAGAATTACGTGTGGTTTTATTGGAAGATAATGATGTCATTCTATTTCTAGATCAAAGACATGCCGTGGAAAAACATAAATGCCGCAGCGCAGCGATTTGGGGGGATCGGCGATTCCGTATGGCATTGAAGGTGGCCGGGGTGGAGCCGGGGAGCATGGCTATAGTCGGGGCGGGAAGGTTCACCAGGCCGAGGCCGGCCAAGTGGAGGGATATTTGCAGAAACTGGCCGGAGTGCGCAAGGAAATCTGCGGGGCAGCCACATCGGAATCCATTTGCCGCGTGAATCCGCGTCCGAGGGGTCTCCGAGAAGTCCTTTGGATTATAGGAAGATTTCCATCGTTGTTGAGGTTTCCGTTCCATTCACTCCGGCGCCTATGCCCCGATGGCTCAAGCCCGGGTTTCAGACGGCAGTCCTCCAGCGGTCAAGGCAATTGGGAAAGAAGCGTCCGCAGCGGGACGATCACCGGCCGGCGATGCGCAAAGCAATCGATCTCCTCGTGGGGCAGATCGAGCGTGGCTTGAAAGGCGTGTTTCGCACCGGTCTGCTTTTGAAAATGGAAAAGGTGGTGAGAGAGCACGCAGCGCGCGGCTTTCACCTCGATGAGCACCCATCCGCCATCTGACGTGCCACGGCGGTCTTTCCCACCTGTCGCGGCCCCGCCAAAAATGCCATTTGCCGGTTCTCTTGAAAATGGGCTCTCAAGAGTCGGTCATACATCCTCGGAAGCATGGGGCCAGTTTCTGCATGATCGCAAAACAGCCAAGACCATTTTACGACACAGCGAAATCTGGACCACTCGTTTTTCGTCGTCGAACTGCGAAACGACATGCCCTTTACCGTCACGACTTTTCCAGAGCGCCTTCTGACAACCGGCCAGCAGGGGAAACAGTGGGAGGACGCATTCGCGAGCTTCGGGAGGAGTTCGGGATTTCGCAGGCCGAGATGTGTCGGCGGTTGCAGCGGGCGGGTTGGGATTGCGACACGCTGGTGATGAGCCGGATCGAGCGGGGCGTGCGGACGATGATGGATATTGAGATCTTGGCCATATTGAGCGTGCCCAACAAGTCGTTGAAGGATTTTTAGGAACCGGATTTCGCGCAAAGGGCGGATTTCATGAGTTCTCAGTGTTCGGTTTTCAGTATTCAGCACAGACACACCCTGAGCCTGAAACCCGCCTTTTCTGAACACTGAACCACTGAAAACTGAACACTCACAATGGTTGGCGGGCTTGGCGCGAGGTTCTTTTTCATTGCGTGATCCTGCCGGAAACCAGAGCGCGTCCGATAGGACAATGATTGGGGACAATTCTTTTCCGGGATTCTGCATTGGCCGCCTCGCATTGGCCGCCTCGCATTTGACAAAAACATCCGAAACATCTATTTTGTCCACTATGTTAACTCTATCGGCCAACGAGGCGAAGCAGTCCCTTGGAAGAATTCTTGATGCCGTGCAGAGGGAGCCGGTGATGATCCGGAAGCACAATCGGGAAGCGGCGGTTGTGATGTCTCCCGCGGAATACGACCGGCTTCGGGGCATCAACGTGGCGGAGTTCTCCGCGTTTTGTGATCGTGTCGGCAAGCGGGCGGGCGCGCGGGGGCTTACGGAAAGAGGACTGGCGAAGCTTCTTGCCGGAAAATGAACCGGACCGGACGGTGGGTTTTTGACACGAACGCACTGGTCAGCCGTCTGCTGGTGCCGGGCTCGGTTCCGGCGCGGGCATTGCAGAAGGGGATGGAATCCGGATATTTGCTGGTTTCCGACGAGACGCTCGATGAATTGGCCCAGGTGCTTGCGCGTCCGAAATTCGACAAATATGTGGGCTCCGCAGACCGGCGCCGGTTCTTCGAGCTGCTGGGACGCGTGGCGATCCGCGTGGCGATCCTCCGCCCCATCCAGGCCTGCCGGGATTCCAAGGACGACAAATTCCTGTCCCTGGCCGTGAACGGGCGTGCGGATGCGCTGGTGAGCGGAGACGGGGATCTGCTCGCTTTGCATCCCTTTCTTCGGATTCCCATTCTGACGCCTGCCGCCTTTCTGGCTGGAACGGCGGATTTTCCAGAATGACCGAACCTTGCGGACCGGGGTCTATTTAAGTGAGATCGAGCTTCACGGGTTCTTGCGCGCCGAGGCCAGAAATTCTTTTTCAAATTCCCCCGCACGACCTGCCCCCTCCCGATCTGCGCGAGGACTCGTCAGCCGCGCGGCCCGGGAGGTGAGGACGGCGAGGATTGCGTCGAGAACCGCGTCGAGGTGCTTCCCGGCGTCGACCGCCAGAAACCGCAGGACAAAATACCCGTGTTGCTGGAGGAGGGAATCCTTCCGGCGGTCGCGTCTCCAGGCGTCTTCGTCGGCGAGGTGCTGCGGGCCGTCGAGTTCGATGACGAGCCGGGCCTCGTCGCTGAGGAAGTCCGCCTCCATCGCGCCCTGCTGGTCGAACGGGATGGCGAGCGAGGCATTGAGGCGGAACCTGCCGCGTGTGGCCGGGAGCGATTCGAGGCGCTTGAAAAGAAACGCCTCCGACGCGCTGCGTGCGCGGGCAACGCCTTCGGCGCCCGGGATCGGGCGGCAGGCGGCGCGGACAAAAAGGTCGGCCAATTCGTTGTCCACACCGTCGCGGATCAGCCGGCGGACGCTGGCCGCGTAGTCGCGCTTCCATTCGGGATCCACCGGGAGCGGGACATCCGACGGCCAGCCCGGGATCGCGCTCGCGGGGAGAAGCAGCGAATAACCGGCCGCCTCGTAGCCCGCGCACCTGCGGTCGAACATGCGAGCGAGCATCGGGACATTGAGGTCGGCGTAATCATAGACGCGGGCTTCCGTCTTCCCCTCGTGGAGCCGGTGGAGGCGGCCGACGTATTGAGCGATCGTGCCGCGCCAGGAAACCGGCATCGCGAGGAAAAGCGTGTCGAGCTGCGGGTCGTCAAACCCCTCGCCGATAAATCCCCCGGTCGCCAGAAGAACGAGATTCGTCCGGTCTGCCGCCAACCCGTCCCGCGCGGCGCGCAAAGACTTTTTTCCCATCCCTCCCTGGAGGCGGATCACGCAGGCGCCTTGCTGCGCGAGAGAGGACGCCAGAATGTCCATGTGACCGGTCCGCTCGGTGAGCACGAGCGGGCGGCGACCTTCTTGCAGGCACGCGGCCACATCGGCGCAGAGCAGGGCGTTCCGTGCGTCGTCGTGAACCAGCTCGTCGCAGAGCTGTTGAAACTCGGCGCGCGGGTCGGCATCCGCTTCGCACGCGGTGCGGAAGGCCGTCGGACGGATCATCACGCGGTGCTCGAACGGACGCGCCCGAGCCTGGGCTTTGGCGTCCACCCGGTAGCGGACCGGGCCGCACTGCATAAAGATGATCGGATGGTGGCCGTCCTTGCGCGCGACCGTGGCCGAGAGGCCGGTGAGAAATTTTGCCTTCGCGCGGCGTGCGACGAGTTCGAAACTCTGCGCCGAGAGGTGGTGGCATTCATCCACGACGAGGTGGCCGTAGCCGGCCACGCAGTCGTCCACGACATGCTTTCGGACGAGCGATTGGATCAAGGCCACATCGAGCAGGCCGTTGAGCTTCCGCTTCCCGCCGCCGAGGCGGCCGATGGATTTTTCCGTAACGCCGAGAAAGCGCGAAAGCCGTTCGATCCATTGTTCGAGGAGCTGCCGGCGGTGGACCAGGACGAGCGTGCTCACGCCGCGGCGGGCGATCAGCCAGGCGGCCAGCACGGTTTTCCCGAAGGCGGTCGTGGCGGCGAGCACGCCGGTTTCGTGCGCGAGCATCGCCTCGGCCGCGGCGACCTGATCCGGCCGGAGGGCGCCGTGGAATTCCATCTGCAGCGGAGAGCCGGCCTGCCGGAGATCCTGGAGATCCAGCCGGACGTGGTGAGACTTCAGAAGAATTTGCAAATCGCCGAGGCATCCGCGCGGGAGGGAGATGTGCGCGGGATGGTCTTCCGCACAGGCGATCACCCGCGGCTTGTTGAACGTCGTCAAGCGCATCGCCTGGGCGCGATAAAACTCGGGGTTCTGAAATGCGGCGAGCCGGACAACGCGGTTGAGCAAAGCCGGCGGGAGCGATGCCTTCGGAAGGTAAATCTGATCGGAGAGCACGGCTTCGATCGAGTCCGGCAGCGGATCCGTAATCGGCGGGTCTTTGGTTTTGCGCGAGGGCGGCGCCTGCCATGGCGTCAGCACGAACTCCTCGTCGGGAGCCGCCCGCACGCCGAGCACGCGGTTCCGGCGCTCGGCCTCGGCGACCAGCGCAGCAACCTGAACGACCGGGATTTTTTTGATCCGCCCGAGGAACTCCCACTGGTCGGCATGCGGCTCGAGCTGCGCGTCGAGGAAGACCGCGTTCCCGGATTCGCGGGCGGCCTTTTGCAGCGGGAGCGCAATCAGATTTCCAAACCCGCCGCGAGGGAGTGTGTCCTGGTTCGGAAACAGCCGGTCGTATGAGGCGAGTCCGAGTCCCGGCCGGCTCTCCATCGTCTCGGTGAGCAGATGCGAGCCGAGTTTGCGGGCGAGGACCGCCGGGATGGCCTCCTCAAAAAAGAACCACGCATGCGCGCCGGCGCCCGAGCGCGAGCGCTCAAGCACCGCCTGCAGACCACGCTCGCGGCACATCCGCGCGAACCCCGCCGCATCGTCCCGCCATCCCTCTCCATCAAAATCCACCGCAAGAAAAAAACATGTCTCGTCGCGCAGCATCGGATAAATCCCCATGACGAACGGGCGGTCGCCGGCATCGCGTCCGACGAGATGCCAGTGGACGGCCTCGTCGGTGAGCGCCTGCCAGCAGGAGTTCGGGCAGACCGGGCATTTGACGCGGGGCTTCTCGCAGACCCCGCGCACCCATTCGTTCCCGCAGGCCGGCACGTAGCCGGATTTTCCGCTGCGCAGATTCTCGAACCGCCGGGCATAGACATCATCGCGCCCGCGAAAGAGCGAGCGGAACCGCGCGATCTTTTCGGCCGCCGGGCTCAGTTGGCACAGAACTGGCGGCGGGGGAATCAAGGATCTTATCCGCCCCAGCGGGCGCCCTCGCTGAGGGCGGGGACCCAGCCGCGGAGATGGCCGTCGGCATAGTTGGTTTTGCCGATCGCCCCGATCATCTTTTTTCCGGTGGCCCGGCGCCAGAGCTTGCTCATGCTTTCGCCGGTGTGGCAGCTCCAGCTTTTGATCAGGGCGTCGCGGGTGAAGAGCCCGCGGCGAAGCTTCACGAGATCGTTTTCGTGGAGCCAGCTCTTCGACCCGCTGTCGATTTCGTTGCTGTAGTCGAACATCCAGCACGCGCGGTTGGAATGGCCGAAGAATTCGAAATTCGCAATTTTGACCTCTTCGCGCGGGCGGCCCGCGTTGAGGTAGCTGATGACGTCGTCGCCGTTGGCGATCCAGACCAGGTTGACGCGGTATTTGTCACGGACGGAAAGGATGTTTCCGATCAGGTCGGCTTTGTCCTGTCGGGCTCCGCGGCGGACGTAGCCGGGTTTGTAAACCAGCCAGGTGATCTCGGCCTCCGGGCCCTGCTCCTTGCGGATCTGCTCGATGCGAACGCGCGCGGCGCGGACAAAGTTCCCCCACCACACGTCATGGGGCACGGCCTTGTATTTTTCCCACTCGATGAGCGAGGGGCCTCCGCTCAGGAGGATGTATTCCTTTTGGACGGCGGCCGAGGCGGAAAGAATGCCGGCCAGAAAAACGAGGAGCATCGCACGGAGCATGTCTATAAAGATTGGCGCTGGGCGCGGAAGTTCAAGCACATTCTCCTGAAACGCCTGCCGCTCCGGCGGCCGCGAGTCACAGCATCGCCTGTGCCCTGGCGGCGATGGCGGCGACATCCCAGAGCCGGCCGATGCCTTCGTAGCCGCAGGCCAGGAGACCCTCTTCGGGCCCGATAAATTCGGCTCCGCGCGCTTGGAGCGTCGCGACATTTTCCTGCGTTGCCGGGTGAGCCCACATTTTTCCATTCATCGCGGGAGCGATGAGCAGCGGGGCGGTGGAGGCAAGGGCGATGGAAGTGAGCGCATCATCGGCAATGCCGTGGGCGAGCTTCGCGATGACATTCGCGGTGGCGGGCGCGATGAGCAGAAGATCCGCGCGGTCGGCCAGCGCAATGTGACCGGGGCACCAGGATTCCTTCTCGTCGAAAATTCCTGCGGCCACCGGATTCCGCGAGAGCGTCTGGAAGGTCAGAGGAGTGACAAACTCCTTCGCGTTTTCCGTCATCACAACGAAGACATCGCACCCGGCTTTGGTGAGACGGCTCGTGAGGTCGGCTGCTTTGTAGGCGGCGATGGAGCCTGTGACGCCGAGAAGGATCGTTTTCATAATCCGGGAATATCCAGACGCCGGCTGAGATAGCGCTCCGCCCGCATGACGGCGCGGAATTTTTCAATATCCTCCTCCATCGAGCCGCTGATCAAGGTGTAGCGGTAGTGCCGCCAGTGCCGCATTTCCGCGGCGGCGTTGCGGAGGCGCGTGGCCACCTGCTCCCCGCTTTCCGTGCCGCGCCTGCGAAGGCGGCGCGCCAGCTCCTCCAGACCGGGCGGCATGATGAAAACGTCCGCGAGAGCGGCGGCGATGATCGGGTCCCCGCAGCTCCGGATGCTCGCCGCGCCGGTCGTATCAACATCAATAAGCACGTCAACGCCCTGGGAGAGGTTGTCCACAACGGGAGATTTCAACGTGCCGTAAAACTGCCCGTGCACCTCGGCATATTCCAGAAAATTTCCCGCCGCGATCCGGGCCAGAAATTCCTCGCGCGCGAGGAAAAAGTAATCTTCGCCGTCGGTTTCTCCCGGCCGCGGCGGGCGGGTTGTGCAGGAGACGGCATAGACGAAATCCGGCTTCTGCCGCAGGGCGGTCGTGAGCGTGGTCTTCCCGGCCCCGGATGGCGCGGAGAGGACAAAGAGGATTCCTGCGCGTTGGATTTTATTCAATGTTGGCAAGTTGTTCGCGGATTCTGTCGAGCTCCGCCTTGGCCTCAATGACCAACCTGGCAAGAGGGGCGTCGGAAGATTTCGCGCCGATGGTGTTGAACTCGCGCCCGAGCTCCTGGGCGAGGAACTCCAGCGTGCGTCCGACCGGGCCGTCGGAGCCCAGCTTCTCCCGGAACTGAGCGATGTGGCTGGCCGCCCGGTGGAGCTCTTCGGTGATGTCTCCGCGCTCCGCGAGAAGCACGACCTCCGTGAGCAGGCGGGGATCGTCGCCCGGGATTCCGACTCCGGCGCGCGCCACGCGGCGAAGAAGAGATTCGCGCTGTTGAGCGGCGGCCCCCTTGGCGAGAGGCGAGATTTTTTTGGCAATGCCGCCGAGGCGTCGGATCGCTTTGTCCAAGACCGACCGCAGGGCGCCGCCTTCCCTGCGGCGCGTGGAGACGAGCCCGTCCAGCGCCTGGTCCAGCGCGGCCAGAACCGTCTCTTTCACGCCCTCGCCGGAGGGTTCCGCGGAACGGACCACCCCCGGTGCCCGCAGAACATCCGAGAGCGTGATCTCCCCGTGCAGGGCGAGCTTTTTCTGGAGCGCCCGCGCCTCACGCACAAAAACCGCCGCGTGTGCGCTGTCGAGAATCCCCCCCGAGGCGCCCGCCGGATGCGAGAGCGTGAGATTCACCTGAACCCGTCCGCGCGCCACACACGACAGCACCCGCTCGCGCACCAAGGGCTCCAGCCACGAGGCCCCGCGCTCGGAGTGAAAGGCAATCTCCGCCGTCTTGCGGTTCACGGAAAAACATTCCACGACAGCATTCCACGCTTTGGTTCGGGACTCTCCCCGTCCGTGTCCGGTCATGCTTGTCATGCCGGAAAGCTAGCCACACGCCCGCGTGCCTGTCGAGGAGGTTCCCTCCGCCTCCCGCGGGTTGGGTGTGATTTCAACCCGAATGAGCGGAGTTCTGTCGGTTCCGTTGAACAGGACAGCTTGAAATCCCGCGCGGTTGCGTGCATCCTGCCTGATATGAAGTCCGTCCAAGTCTGCTACGAAGGCCGCGTCCAAGGGGTCGGGTTTCGTTGGACGGTGAAAAACACGGCCTGCGGATTCGATGTTGCCGGAAGCGTGAGGAACCTGCCCGACGGGCGGGTCGAAGTGCTGGCGCAGGGCGAAGAGACGGAGGAATTTTTGGAGGCGGTCCGGACGAGCGGGCTGGCCGGACACATCGCGCGGGAGCGGCTTTCCGAAATTCCCCGCGTCACCGGGCTGCGGGGGTTTTCCATCATTCCATGAAAGCGGTCACCGTCGAAAACCTCACGAAGATCTACCCGGTCCCGATGCGGAGGCAGCGGGTTGTTGCCGTCAGGAACCTGAGCCTCGAGGTTCGCGAGGGCGAGGTTTACGGGCTTCTCGGGCCGAACGGCTCGGGCAAGAGCACGACGCTCAAAGTTCTCCTCGGCCTCGTCACGCCGAACGAGGGGACCACCACGATCTTCGGACGCGACAGCCGGGAATACCGGAGCCGCGCGGAGGTCGGGTTCCTTCCGGAAAACCCGTATTTTTACAAGTTTCTCACCGCGGCGGAGACGCTCCGTTTTTACGGAAAAATCTGCGGGCTGGGAGGGAAGCCGCTCGACGCGCGGATCCACGAACTGATCGAACTCGTCGGGCTGCAGGACGCGAGCCACCGCAGGGTCGGGGGGTTTTCCAAGGGCATGCTCCAGCGGATCGGGCTTGCGCAGGCGCTCGTGCAGGATCCGAAACTTGTTGTCCTCGACGAGCCGACGGCCGGGGTGGATCCGGCGGGTTCGCGACAGATCCGGGACCTGATCCTCGACCTGAAAAGGCGAGGCAAGACGGTGCTGCTGACGTCGCACCTGCTCGGCCAGGTCCAGGAGGTCTGCGACCGGGTCGGCATCATGGCCCGAGGAGAGATGGTCCGCGAAGGCAGCCTCGACGACCTCACCACGATCAAGCGCCAGACGGAATTCCTCGTCGAGGACGCGCCGGAGGGGCTCGGCAAGAAAATCGAGGAACTCGTCCGCCAGTCGGGCGGGCGGTTCATCGCGGCCCGGCGTCCGCAGCGGGATCTCGAGGGGGTTTTCCTCGAAGCCACCGCGCCGAGAAAATGAGGACTTTCCTGACCGGCACGGATACGGGGGTCGGCAAAACCTTTGTGACGGCGCTCCTCGCGCGCGGGCTCCGTCGCGCCGGACTCGACACGATTGCGCTCAAGCCGGTCTGTTCGGGCGATCGCGCGGACGCCGAGATTCTCAGGGCGGCCGGAGGAAACGAACTGACTCTCGACGAAGTCAATCCGCTGTGGTTTCAACTTCCGGTCGCCCCGATTGTGGCCGCGCGGGCGGAAAGCCGGACCGTCTCGATTCCCGCGCTGGCGGACTGGTTCGGCAAGGTTTCCGCCAGACGAAAGTCGGTGCTTGTTGAGGGCGCCGGGGGGTGGCTTGCGCCTGTGGCAAAAGGAGCCTTTGCCGCCGATCTTTGCGCGGCCCTCGCGCTTCCGGTCATCGTTGTGGCCGCCAACCGGCTCGGCTGCGTCAACCACACCCTGCTGACCATCGAAAGCATCCGCGCCCGCGGCCTGGAATGCCGCGGAATCATCCTCAACACCATCCAGCCGTCACCGGACGAAGCCGCGCGAACGAACCGCGCCCTCCTCGAAGAGTTCACATCCGTCCCGATCCTTATGGAAATTTCCCCGGGACAATCCGAAATCGAACTTGCGGTTGCGTGAGGCCGTCTCCGGGAAATAACCGGACTTCTGAAGCGCACGACTCACCTGCCCCGTGATGATTTCGCTTTTCCGTGCGCGGCGCGCTCAAGCTGCCAGACGGGGTTTCCGGCGACGATGGTCGCGACGGCGCGTCCCTTCCAGGAGTGCTTGTCGAACGGCGTGTTCTGGGAGAGCGAGAGCGAAAGGGACTTGTCGAACGTCCACTCGAGATCCGGGGCGATCAGCGTGACATCGCCGGGGGCGCCGGGTGAGAGGGTGCCGCGATCCAGGCGCAGAAGCTTCGCGGGCTCGGCGGTGAAAAGCGCGATCAGGCGGGCGAGGGAAATGGCTTTCCGCTTGTGGACGAGGATGTCGCAGAACGTGGAGAACTCGGTTTCGAGGCCGGTGATCCCGAACGGTGCGTGGTCGAACTCGACTTCTTTTTCGTAGGCGGCATGCGGCGCGTGGTCGCTGCAAAGGATGTTGAGCGTGCCGTCGGCGATCCCCCCGATGATCGCCTCGACATCCTCGTCCGAGCGGAGCGGCGGGTTCATTTTGAAGTTCGTGTCGAATCCCTGGAGCGAGGCGTCGGTGAGCGCGATGTGGTGCGGGCAGGCCTCGCCGGAGACCGCGACCCCGCGGGCGCGTGCCTCGCGGAGCAGGCGGACACTGCCGCCCGAGCTGATGTGCTGGCAGTGGATCGGCGACCGGCAGAGGTCGGCGAGCAGGATGTTGCGGGCGACGATCACTTCCTCGCCCATGCGCGGCCAGCCGGGCAGCCCGAGGCGCAGGCTCCATTCGCCC
>JBAXTX010000080.1:0-12495 GCA_037129975.1 Verrucomicrobiia bacterium
ACCACCTTCCCGCCGTGCAGGGGATCTTGAAGGGGGCCGCCGCCGCCGCGGTCGCCCTCACGCTTTCGATGGTCTTCAAAACCGGGCGCAAATGCCTCACAGGCGTTGTGCCGGTGGCGCTGTTCGCCGGGATCTTCCTGATGAACGGAATCGCCCGCTGGCCGCTGCTCGCCTGCCTGGCCCTGCTCGCCCCGCTGGCCGTCGCGTGGGCCTGGCCGAAAAAGCCATGAACCTCCCCAGGCTGACACAGATTCTGATCCTCTTCAGTTCGCTTTCGATCCTCTCGATCGGCGGCGGGAACACGGTGCTTCCCGAGATGCACCACAAGGCGGTGGACGGCTACCATTGGCTCACCAACAAGCAGTTCGCGGATGTCTTCGCGATCTCGCAGGCCGCGCCCGGACCGAGCATCCTCATCGTGACAATCATCGGCTACAAGGCGGCCGGAGTCCCCGGGGCCATCCTCGCCACGATCGCGATGATGCTGCCCGCGGGCGTCCTGGTTTACCTCGTCAGCCGCGTGTGGGAGCGGGCGAAGGAACTGCCGCTCCGCAAAGCCATCGAACGCGGCCTCGCCCCGCTCACGGTCGGCCTCATCCTCGCCAGCGGATGGGTCATGAGCAGGGCCGCCGACCACGACTGGCGGGCCTTCCTGCTCACCGGCGTCTGCACCGCGATTTTTTCGACGACAAAAATCAATCCCCTTTTCATCGTGGCCACCGCCGGGCTCATCGGCTGGCTCGGGTGGGTTTAACACCGCTCTACAACGAAAATCCCCCATGTAGAGCGGGAGGCTGAGCCCGGAAAACTGCCGGCTCGCGGCGATCAAATCGTCGGCCATGAGCGTGTATCTCTCCACGAACCCGACCAGGCGCGCATTGATGATCGGCGGGCTTTCGGCGGCAATCATCTCCCGGCGGGTTCTGATCCACAGCGGCAGGGGTTCGCGGGCAAGCAGCCGCCGGCAGATGTCGAGCATCGCGACAAACCGGTCGCGGATTTCCCACTGCGGAAGCGACGGCCAGAGCAGGCGGAAATCGCGCCGACATACTGCGCGACCATCAGCACGAAGACGGTGAAGAGCGCCCAGCCCGGGTTGTCCAGACGGAGGACCAGCGAAAGATAAACGGCCAACACCCCCGCATCAAGACGGACGGCCTTCCGCCGGGAATTGAAACGGAGTTCTTGACGTCGGGACCGGCGGACTTACAAAAGCGTCGTTGCCTTATGAGTTTGCAAACCGAAATTGAAGGTTTCTGCCGGCATCCGCAGGGGTATTATTATCTTCAGGACGCGAACGGGAACTATTTTACTCCCGCCCAGTTTCTGGTTTCCCTGCCGCGGGAAGTATTAAATTCCCGCTATGGGTTCCGGACATCCGGCGGGCAGAGGGAATACTGGATTTATCAGCAGGGGTTTTCGAGTTCCCAGGAGGAGTTTATTTTCCGGACCTACATCCCGGAGGGACGCCTGGGATGGGCCACGGATTTTGAACAGACACCGGCGTCGCAGATCCACTACTACGCGGAGCGGAACGCCGAAGGACGGCTCGTTTCGCTCTGCGGAAAGCACAAGCGGCCCGACGATGACACCGCGCTCTTCATCCTCCATCCCCCACCGGGGAAAATGTGCAAAAACTGCCTGAAAGAATCGAACAAAACGGCCAGGAAAGGGTGAGGTCGCGGGCGGGCGGGCGTTCTTCCCCGATTTTTTCTTCCGCGGTTTTTTATTGAGTCCGGCGGCCAATCGTCTAGCTTCCCACTTCCCGCAACCACCGGCCCACAGCCGCCAGGGCGTTTTCCGTCCGGGCAGAGGCCGGAATGCAGGGAAACCACCATATCCGACTATGTCCGCAAATCCGAATTCACCCAACCGCGCCTTCCCGCTCGAGCGCACACGCAACATCGGCATCGCCGCGCACATTGACGCCGGCAAGACGACGCTCACCGAGCGCATTCTTTTTTACACCGGGATGATCCACAAGATCGGCGAGGTGCACGAGGGCACGACCGTCACCGACTGGATGGAGCAGGAGCGCGAGCGCGGGATCACGATCACCTCGGCCGCCACGACCTGCGCGTGGATGCAGCGCAAGGAGGAGGGCATCTACAAGGCCTACGAAGGGATCAAAATGCGGGTGAACATCATTGACACCCCCGGGCACGTGGACTTCACGGCCGAGGTCGAGCGTTCGCTCCGCGTCCTCGACGGCGCGGTTGCCGTCTTCTGCGCGGTCGCCGGCGTGCAGCCCCAGTCGGAAACCGTCTGGCGTCAGGCCACGAAATACGGCGTGCCCCGCATCGCGTTTGTCAACAAGATGGACCGCGTTGGGGCTGACTTCGAAGCGGCCGTCCAAAGCATGCGCGCGAAGCTCGGCGCGAACGCCTGGCCGGTGCTCATTCCGCTGGGCAGGGAAGATTACCTCAAGGGCCAGATCGACGTCATCAACCACAAGGCGGTCATTTATCTGGACAACGACGACATGGGTTCGACCTACGAAATCCAGGAGATCCCGGCCGAGATGCAGGACATGACGAAGAAGGCCTACGCCGATCTTGTTGCCCAGATGTGCGACCTCGATGAGGAAGTCGGCATGCTCTTCCTCGAGGAGAAGCCGATCTCGATCGAAATCCTCAAGGCGGCGATCCGGCGCCAGACGATCGCGAACAAATTTGTGCCGGTCGTGGGCGGGTCCGCTTTCAAGAACAAGGGCGTCCAGTATCTGGTTGACGCGGTATTGGACTACCTCCCGGGCCCGCTCGACATCCAGCCCGCCAAGGGGCTCAACCCGGATAACGTTTCGGAAACGATCATGGTATCAGCGGACGACAACGCCAACTTCTGCTCGCTGGCGTTCAAGCTCTGGAGCGATCCGTTCGTGGGCAAGCTCGTCTTCTTCCGCGTCTATTCCGGCAAGCTCTCGAAGGGCGACACGGTTTACAATC
The DNA here is from genome assembly GCA_037129975.1 of Verrucomicrobiia bacterium. Lineage (GTDB taxonomy): Bacteria > Verrucomicrobiota > Verrucomicrobiia > Chthoniobacterales > Terrimicrobiaceae > QYQL01. Next base: position 2,946 of record JBAXTX010000080.1, read on the forward strand.
CGCGCACGAACAAGCGCGAGCGCATCAGCCGCCTCATCCAGATCCAGGCGGACAAGCGCGAGGACATCGACACCTGCTACTCCGGTGACATCGCCGCGATCGTGGGCATCAAGAACATCACCACCGGCGACACGCTCTGCGACGAGGATCACACGATCCTCCTCGAGCCGCCGTCGTTCCCCGACCCGGTCATCTCGATGGCCGTCGAGCCGAAGACGAAGATCGACCAGGAAAAAATGGGCATCGCCCTCCAGCGGCTTGCCGAGGAAGATCCGACGTTCCGGGTTTTCACGAACGAGGAAACCGGCCAGACGATCATCGCGGGCATGGGCGAGCTCCACCTGGAAATCATCCGCGACCGCATGGTGCGCGAGTTCAAAGTCGAGGCCAACGCGGGGAAGCCGCAGATCGCCTACAAGGAAACAATCCTCGTCCCCGCGGAGGGCGAAGGCAAGCTCGTCAAGCAGTCGGGCGGGCGCGGGCAATACGGCCACGTCGTCTGCAAAGTCACTCCCAATGAGCGCGGCAAGGGGATCACGATCGAGAACAAGGTCGTCGGCGGAACCATCCCGAAGGAATTCATTCCCGCGGTCAACAAAGGCTTCCAGGAGGCCGTCCTCAACGGCGTCGTCGCCGGCTACCCGGTCATTGACATCCATGTGGACATCATTGACGGCAGCTACCACGACGTGGACTCGAACGAAATGGCGTTCAAAATGGCGGCGATCTTTGCGCTCAAGGACGGCTTGAAGAAAGCGAAGCCGATTCTCCTCGAGCCGATCATGAAGGTCGAAAACATCACGCCGGACGAGTATCAGGGCGACATCATGGGCGACCTGAACCGGCGGCGCGCGCGGATCATGGGCATGGAAACCAAGGGGAACCTCTGCACGATCAACGCCTTGGTGCCGCTCTCCGAAATGTTCGGCTACTCGACATCCATCCGCTCGCTCTCAAAAGGCCGCTCGTCCTACTCGATGGAACCGTCCCACTTCGAGCAGGTTCCCGAGCAGGTCAAGGCCGCGATTCTCGACCAGAAGAGCTGAGAACTCCCCGGTTCCCGGGAAGACTTTGTTGCAAGGCGCGGGCGCCGGGGGTAATGAGTATCGGATGCGAATTTTGACAGCGGGTTTGTTCTGATGGCCGGGCTGGCCTCCAACACGCGGCTGTTCCAGCGGCTCGACAAATGGGCCGGGGTCGCGGCCTGTGCGGCCTGCTCGCTGGCACGCGCCCCGGGGTTTTTCCGGGGGAAAGAGGACAACAGGAAAGGCCTTCTTTTTGTCAAGCTCGCCGAGCAGGGCTCGACGGTTTTGGCGGGCGGAGCGATCCGGGACGCCGTGGAAAAATTCGGACGCGAGAACGTCTATTTTTTGGTCTTCGACGAGAACCGCTTCATTCTGGACGCGCACGATCTGATCCCGCGCGGGAACGTGCTCGTGATCCGCACGGGGAGTCTTTTCGAGATCCTGGCGACGGCGGTGCGGAGGCTCATGGAGATCCGGCGGATGCGGCTGGCGGCGCTGATTGATCTGGAATTCTTTTCGCGCGCGACGGCCGCCTTTTGCTTTTTGACCGGAATCCCGAAGCGGGTCGGCTTCCACGCGTATTTCTCCGAGGGTCCCTGGCGCGGGAATCTTTTCACGCACCGGCCGCGCTACAATCCCCATCTGCACACAAGCATCACCTTCCGCAGCCTCGTCGCGGCGCTGGATGCCCCGGCCGCCGCGTTTCCGCAGTTCCCTTGGGTTCCTCCGGATGCCGCCGATTACGAACCGCCTCGGTTCGCGCCCACCGCGGAGGAGACGGGCGCGATGGAGAAACTCATCGCCGACCGCTGCGGCTGGTTTCCGAAATCGCTCGTGCTTCTCAACGCCAATGCCAGCGATCTCCTCCCTCTCCGGCGATGGGCGGACGCAAACTACATCGCGCTCGCGCGGAAAATCCTCAAATCCTCCCCGGATGTTTTCATCGCGTTCACCGGCGGCCCGGCGGAGGCGGACAAGACGGCGGCGATCATGAGGGAAGTGAAATCGGAGCGCGCGTTCAGCGTGGCGGGCCGGACGACGCTGCGCGAGCTGCTCGCCCTCTACCAGCTTGCCGATGTGCTGGTGACCAACGACAGCGGGCCCGCGCATTTCGCCACCCTCACCGGCATTCATACCGTCGTCCTCTTCGGGCCGGAAACTCCCCGGCTGTTCGGCGTGCTCCTGCCCCGCTGCAAAACGATCACGGCCGGCCTCGCCTGCAGCCCGTGTGTCAGCGCGACCAACAACCGCCAGACCTCCTGCCGCGACAACGTCTGCATGAAGAGCATCGGGGTTGATACGGTTTTTTCCGCCGTGACCGGGGCCCTGGCCGCGCGCGCGAAGCGAACCTCTTATTTTCATTGAGGAAAAAGACGGGCTCGGACAGTTTGGGCGCGATGGAACTGGTAAACCTGACGCGTCGCACGGAAATCGGATCGAATTCCTACTGGCTGAAAATCGGCGGCCGGAACGTGATTCTGGATGCCGGGATGCATCCGAAACTGGAGGGCCTGGCGGCGACCCCGAACTTCTCGCTCGTGCCCGAAGGAAAAGTGGACGCCGTCCTGATCACGCACGCGCACCAGGACCATGTCGGCGCGCTGCCGGTGTTGACACGGCGCGAGCCGCGGGCACGGGTTTTCATGACCGAGCCGACCGCCCGCGTCGCCGACGTGATGCTCCATAATTCCGTGAATGTGATGACCCGTCAGCGCGAGGATGACGGGATCACCGAGTATCCGCTCTTCACGCATCGCGGGGTGGAGTTCTGCGCCAAGGCCTGGCATCCGCGCCCGCTGCGGAAACGCTTCAACCTGCTCGGCGAACCGTCCGACAGCGACCGCGAGGTCACCTTCGAATTTTTCGACGCGGGCCACATCCTCGGCTCGGCGGGGGTTTTGATCCGTTACGCGGGCCGGACGATTTTTTATACCGGCGATGTCAATTTCGAGACCCAGACGCTGATGCGGGGCGCGTCGTTTCCGGAGAGCGGAGTGGATGTGCTGATCATGGAAACCACCCGCGGAGACTCGCCGGTTCCCGCCGGTTACTCGCGGGCGCACGAGGAGGAGAGGCTCGCCAGGGGGATCGCCCGCGCCTTTGAGAAGGGCGGCAGCGTGACGATTCCCGTCTTTGCCCTTGGAAAAACGCAGGAGCTCCTCGCCATGCTCTGGCAGATGCGGCTTCGCGGATTGCTCGGCCATGTGCCGGTCTACATCGGCGGATTGAGCACGAAAATCAGCGGGATCTACGACGCCCTGGCCACCACTTCTGTCCGCCACCATCCCGAGCTCCAGGTCCTCCAGGAACTCGCCCCCTACGTCCTCTCCGGAAATGAAATCCATACGATCCCCCTGAAAAAAAAGTGCGTCTTCGCGCTTTCGAGCGGAATGATGACCCCGCACACGCTCTCGAATATTTTTTGCCGCCGGATCATCGGGGACGCGAACCAGAGCCTGTTTTTTGTCGGATACTCGGACCCCGATTCTCCCGCGGGAAAAATCCGCCGCGCCGCCCTGGGCGAGATGGTCCGCCTCGACCCGGACACCGCGCCGATCCCGCTGCGCTGCCACATCGAGGAATTCCAATTCAGCGCGCACGCGAGCCGCGAGCCACTCCGCAACTACGCCCTCCTTCTCAAGCCCTCGAAGGTCCTCCTGGTCCACGGCGACAAACCCGCGATCAATTGGTTTCAGTTGTCGCTCTTCAAGGAACTCCCCGGCACCGAGGTGATCATTCCAGAGCCGGGCCGCGCCATCAGCCTCGACGCCTGACCGACGCTGTATCACAATCACAATCCATGAACATCACCCGACAAATCCTCGTCATTGCGGCATTCGCTTCGGTGACCTATGCGCAGGACCTCGACTTCACGAAGCGCTCGGTTACCGATCCGCTTTTGAAGATCTCAACTTCGACCACGTTGCTTCCGGCAAAAGACGACAGGATGCTCGGGGGCATCCGCGATGAAAAACATGTCCCTCCGGTATATCGCCGTTTGTGGAGCCACCAGGATGTCATCATGCTCGAACCGTTTTCCCGCGAGAAACCCGCCGAAATGGATTTCTCCGCGATTACGAAAACCAACAAGGGAACATTGAGGATTGGCGCGCGCAACGACCCGCGGGGAGACTTCGTTCTGGAGATCCTCAAGAATGGGATCCTCTTCAAAAAAGAAACGGTGGGATCAAACAAATGGGTCAGGGTGTCGGTTCCCTTCGACAACGAGGAGGTCATCCTGAAAGACGTTGCGAATGGATGGATGTGTGAGTTCGCATTTATTGAGTATTCCTTTTCAAAAGAACAATAGACTAATAAATCACGCGGACGAGGCAGAGACCGCCCGCGGGAGCGACCTGATTTGTGCGCGGGCCGCCACCCTTCAGGAGCCCGGGGATCTCCCCGACCGGAACCCTTCCGGCAGCGCACCGGATCGCTGTGGCGGCGAGCATGCGGACCATTTTGTAGAGGAACCCCTCCCCATGGAAGGTGAGGGTGATTTGCCGTCCGCTTTTGCGGATGCGGATGGCGGAGACGGTTCTCGTGGTTTCCCCGTCGCGGCGGGATCGCCGGGCGGAGAAGGCGGCAAAGTCGTGGCGTCCGGTGAATGCCGCGCAGGCCGCCCGCAGCGCCGCCATGTCGAGCGGCCGGGGGAAATGCCACGCGCGTCCGAGCAGGAGAGGCGGCATCACCGGGCCGTTCCAGACCGTGTAGCGGTAGATTTTTCCTTTCGCGGAAAACCTCGCATGAAAATCTTTCTCCGCCTTGCGGAGCGTCATGATCCTGACTCCCGCGGGAAGGTGGGCGTTCAGCGCGGGTAGCCAGGCGGTGACGGGGAGCCTCGCATCGGGGACATCCGCATGGGCGCACTGCCCGGCGGCATGAACTCCGGCGTCCGTGCGTCCGGCACCGTGAACGACGACGCGCCCGCCGCAAAGAGCGTGAAACGCGCGCTCCACGGCATCCTGGACGGCCTGCCCGCCGGCCTGGCTTTGCCATCCGGAAAACCGGCTTCCGTCGTAGGTGAGCGTGAACCTCAGCCTCATGTCTGCGAATCGAGCCAGCTCTGGAGGAGGATCTGCGCGGCGACCTGGTCAATCACCGGCCTCTGCTTGCGCGAGTTGCGTCCGGCTTCCTGGAGCGTGCGCTGCGCGGAAACCGTCGTGAGACGTTCATCCCACGCCACGACCCGGCAGGAGGTTTCTCCCTGGAGCGCCACGATGAAATCGCGCGCCTTCTGCGCCGCAGGACCGAACGTCCCGTCCATGTTCCGCGGCATACCGACCACGATCACCTCGGAATTTTTTTGTTTTGCCAGATCGAGGATCCGCTTTCTGACGCCGCCTGCCCTGACCTGGATCGTCTCGACCGGGTGGGCGAGCATTCCGAGATCGTCGCTCGCCGCGACGCCGACGCGGGCGTCTCCCAGATCAATTCCAAGGGCACGGGTCATTTGCGGTTGAAATTCTCACAGGCTGTCCCTAGGTTCAATCACCATGTCACAGTTGTCATTGGACAAGTTCGGAGAAAACCTTCCTGTTTCGGGTGTCATCGCCTTCTCGCAGGTTGCCATCGGGCTCGGGGTCGGCCTGATCGTGGCGGATCGCATCGGCCACAATGCGCGGCGCGGCATCTCCATCGGCCTGATCACCGCGGGCGTTGCCACGCTGGTCCCGATCGTCTGGGGAGTCGTCTCCAATGTCAGCAACCGTCCGGGTTCCTCGCGCTCGATGCGCAAACGACTCGATAGTATCCGCCGCGCTCCCGGAGTCGCTTGAGGCCGCATTCCCATCGCCGTCTCGTCCTCGCCTCCGCCTCTCCGCGCCGGAAGTGGCTCCTCGAAGAGGCCGGGTATTCCGTCCGTTGCGAGGTTTCCGGAGCGGCGGAGCTGGAGGACGGATCGCTGGCTCCCGCGGCTCTCGCGCTGGAAAATGCCGCACGCAAAGCCCGGATTGTTGCCGCGCGGTTTCCGCGGGAGACGATCCTCGCCGCCGATACGGTTGTCGCAATGGACGGCCGGTTTTATGGAAAGCCCGCCGACATCGCGGATGCCTTCCGGATGCTCGGCGAGCTTTCCGGAAAATCCCACGAGGTCGTCACCGGAGTCGTCATCCACTTCCCATGCGGCTCGCGGAAAGAATTTTCCGAGTCCTCGCTGGTGACATTCCACCCGCTCGGTGCCGACGAAATCCGTTCCTATATCTCATCCATCAACCCGCTCGACAAAGCCGGCGCCTATGCCGCGCAGGACGACAACGGTCGGATCATCCGACGGATTGATGGCTCGGTGACCAACGTGATCGGACTCCCGGTCGAGCGCCTGCGGGAGATGCTTCCGATGCCCTGAGGCTTCCGGCTTCCCCGGCGCAAGGCCATCTTTTGGAAAGATACAGACGATAAGCGGCCAGCGCAAAACAGGGGGCACGGGCCGTCCCGCCCGTGAAAGACACTCGCCTGTGCTTGCAGAGTCAGTGCTCAAACGGGCGGGACGCCCGTTCCCCTTTGGTTCCCGCGAAGTCCGATCATTTCCAAGAGGCGGTCTCAGGAGCTTTCCTTGCGGGCCCCGTCTGTCACGACCCGTATTGAAGCGCCATGGCGCGGGCGGTCGAGGCGATCGTCTCCCGCAGTTCCTTCGGCTCCAGAACGACGGCGTGTCTGCCCCAGCCGAGAATCCAATTCTCGAGATCCGGAGCGAGGCCGACTTCGAACGACATCTCCGCGCCGCCGCCGGGCAGGGGTTTCAATTTTTGCGATTTGTGCCAGATCCGCTCGGTGGCAAGGCGGGCCGCGAAGTCATCCAGCCGGATCCGCACCTTTTGCGTTTTGCCGGGTTCGAACGCCATGAAGCTGTCCTTCATCATCGAGGCGAGCGAAAAATCCGGCGGGCGGCGGAACGTCTTTTTCAGGACTTTCGGGCGGGTCAGCCGGGTGATCGCAAACGTGCGGATTTTTCCGCGCACGAGGTCGTTGCCGATGAGATACCACTGGTTGTTGATGCAGCCCAGATGGTAGGGATCGACCCGGCGGCGCTCGGATTTGTTTTTCTTCAGCGCGTGGTAGTCGAATTCGACGGTCCGGTTGCTGAGGACACAATCCGCCAGCAGATTGAACACCTCGAGCTCCTGCGTGGCGGCCCCCATCGGACGGAACGAAAACGCGCCTCCGAAATCCGCAAGCGAAAACGAAACCTCGTCACGCAGTCCGTTGGTGATTTTTTCGAAGGCCGCCCGCAGGGGCTTCTCGAAGGCCGTTCCCCGGTATTGTTCGATCGCCTTCTGCGCAACGAGGAGGGCGACCACTTCGCCCTGCGTGATATTCACCGCGGGAAACGAACTCACCGGCTTCGTGTAGTGGAACCCGTGCTGCCCGGAATCGTAGTCGATCGGCAGCATCATCTGGTCCCGCATGAAATCGATGTCCCGCTGGACGGTCTTGTAGGAAACCTCGAAAACATCCGCGAGCGTCGTGCAATTCGGAAATTTCCCGGCGGCCAGCATCCCGTGGATTTTGATCATCCGCGCGTAGGGCGGCCGCGTGCCGCGCAAGGAAGCCCCGGCCCGGCGTTTTTCACCGCGGGGGAGCCGGCCGGTTGTCGTTTGGTTTCGCATGGGACAAATCATGTCCCAACCACCCCGGCAAGTCAACCGCGCATTACACGCGGGGGTTGCTTGTGGGCGAAAAAATATCCAGGATGGCCGGAACCTCCCGAGATGACCAAACCCCTGCCACACACCCGCCGGATCCAACGCCCATCGGCGGCGTCCCGGCTTTGGCGTTCGGTCGCCGGGTTTCTTGGCAAACCGGTCAAAAATCCGCCCGAGGCGAAGAAGGCGGGCGGCCGGCCTGTCGCGCAGACGAAAGCGCAGACGGCGCTTTTGCAACCCTTCGCCGGGCTTTCCCCCGACCGCATTCATGTTCCCAAAACGAAAGCCGAGTGCGAGGCGGCCGCCGATGAAATTCTTGCGGCGGGGATCGCGGGATTCGATACCGAGGCCAAGCCGACGTTCAGGGTCGGCGAGAAGAGCGGCGGCCCGCATGTCGTCCAGTTTGCCCTCACCGACAAAGCCTTCGTCTTCCAGCTTCATCACCGCGATTGCCTGAAGGTGGCCGCCGGCCTGATCGCGTCCGAGCATGTGCTGAAAGTGGGCTTCGGGCTGAGGAACGATCACGGGCAAATCCGGAACCGCCTCGGAGTCAAACCCAACGCCGTTCTCGACCTGGACCACATCTTTCGAAAACGGGGCTACCCGGGCCAGATCGGCGTGCGTGCGGCCATGGGAGCCGTGCTCAACCTGAGCTTTCCCAAATCCAAAGCCACCACCACCAGCAATTGGGCCGCCGCCGAACTCACGCCCCGCCAGCTTCGCTACGCCGCCAACGACGCCTACGCCGCCCTGAAAATCATGGAGGCACTCGATCTCAAACCGACGGAGATCCACGGCCATCGCCATCGTTGAATTTCCGCAGCGGTCTTTCCCTCGCGTGCAAATGCCCATGTTCGCGTTTTTTGCGAAAGTCGGATATCGGAGATTGAGGAAGCGATAATTTTGCTGCCTACTTGAACATTCGGCAGGGATGGCCTCGCTTTGAAAACCACATGATCGAACGCAATTTCCAGATTCCCTTCGTGGCGCGGATGGCGTTGGCGGAAAAACAGATCCAGCAGAACTACCGCCCGCTGATCGCCGTCCACAAATGGTTTGCGCGGCGACCGGGAACGCTTTTCCGGGCGCTGCTCTTGTCGGAGCTCGGCGGAGAGCGGGTGGAACAGACGTTCTTTCGCGCGCATCATTTTGGCGACAAACATATCCTCGATCCTTTCATGGGCGGAGGAACGACGGTGGTCGAAGCGAACCGCTTGGGGTGCGCGGTGACGGCATCGGACATCAATCCCATGGCGTGGTGGATCGTGCGGCAGGAAATTCAGGATCTCGATCTGACGGCATACGCCGAAGCGGCTGCGGCGCTTCGCGGTCATTTGCGAGAGAAGATCGGGCACCTCTTTCAAACGACCTGCCCGAGAACCGGCAAGCTGGCGGCGGCGAAGTATTTCCTTTGGGTCAAGACGGTGCGCTGCGGATCGTGTGGAAAGGATCACGATCTCTTTCCCGGCCATTTGATCGCCCAAGACGTTCGCCACACGGCGAATGTCTTTGCCTGCGGACATTGCGGCGAGATCTTTGAATCGAAGGATCGCAGGCATCCGGGACCGTGTCCCTCCTGCGGCAAGTCGCTGCCAGCCGCGCATCTTGCGGCACGGAACCGCTCGCGTTGCCTGCACTGCGATGCGGAGCTGGCTTGCCAGACGGGGAAACCGCCCGAGCATCGCCTGTTCGCCATCGAATATCACCTGCCGGAAGCTCACGCGGAGGGCGTCCGAAAAGGTCGGCTCTTCAAATCACCGGATGCGGAGGACCTCGCAAAATTTGCCGAAGCGTCGGACCGGCTGCGGCAGATCGGCCCGAAGTTTATTCCCGATGATGCCATTCCGAAGGGCGACGAGACCGAACGCCTCCACCGCTGGG
>JBAXTX010000081.1:0-12448 GCA_037129975.1 Verrucomicrobiia bacterium
TGCTGCATCCTTGTGGATAAAAAAGGGATCGTCCGCGATCCGGGCCCCGATCTGGTCAAAACTATCCAGGAACTCTGCGCCGAAGCCCCCTGAAATCATGCCAGACGGTCTTTGCGTGATTGCCTCCCAAACACGGGCACGTCTTTCCGTTGCGGTCCTGACAGTTCTTCTCAGGGATCTGCGTGAATCGGAGCAATCCGGAGTTAAAGTTTTGCGCAAGCGCCTCTTTATTTCAAAATCACCGGCATGAATCCGATCCGAAAACTTCTTGCGCGTAGCTGCCTTCTGGCGATCTGCATGGAACTGGTTGCCGTTCACGCGCAAGGGCAATCCAAAGGGGTGCCCATCGAAGCGGAAAGCCCCTCCCCCCCGCAGAGTGTCGTGGACCAGGCAGCCCACCTTCGCGACCAAGGCCAGCTTCTCCAGTCCTCCTCGGTCGCCATCCAACTGGTGACTCCAATCCCCGGAACCTTCCAGCCCAAGGCCGTGCTGACCGCGCCGCTTCAACCCCGCGAGATCGCAGAACGGGCCCGGGCAAGCGCCGTGCATATCGGCTGGTATTACCTTTGCCCGGACTGCAACCACTGGCATACCAAGCTTACCGGCGGCTACGCCGTGGCCCGGAATGCGGTCGCCACCGGCTATCACTGCGTCGATCCCTCAAAAACCCCGATGAGCAAGGGGTATTTGATCGCTGTGGATTCGGAGGGAACAGTCCGCCCAGTGACCGCAGTGCTGGCAGGAAGTCAGGGCATGGATGCGGTGATCTTACGCGTGGGAGGCCGCGATCTGCAACCGCTTGCGCTCAACGACGCTGTGGCTCAGGGCGATGCGGCCTTTTGTCTCAGCGATCCGCTGGGCAACAATGGCTATTTCAGCCAGGGCATCGTCAGCCGCTTCTTTTGGATGCGCGGGCGCAAAGGCAACCCCGGTTCCCTTGATGAGCTTGCTTGCCTGCGCATGAACGTAAGCACCGAGTGGGCTCCGGGCAGCAGCGGGGCTGCCGTGCTCGACCTTTGCGGCAACGCGATCGGCCACGTTGCCAACATCTCGCCCCTTAAGGAAAAGGGCCATCCCAGCGCGGAAAAACCCGCGGAAAGCAAAGAAGAATCGGTAAAAAATGAGCCGCAAGCCTCCAAGACCGCGACGGCAGATCGCTTTCAGGGGGCCGTCTTGATCACCATGCACATTGCCATCCCCGCCCGCAGCGTGATGGCGCTCGTGCAGGGCATAAATCCCACCGGTTTCAAAACCCGGCAATAAAAGCGCAGAGCAACTGCTATCAAGCAGGGGGCAGGCCGTGCCCATTGACATTCATGGTTGGGCGGGTTCCATTTCCTCAATGGGTTCAATCGAAGTAAACCAATCCCCGGCAAGCAGAGATCCGCTTTCATAAACCGCTGGCTCGTCCTTGACTCTTCTTGCGGAGCCTCCGGACAAGTCCGATTCACTGGCAAGATGCCCGGCGAGGCGGGAGAGAAGGAATCGGAAGGCGGTTGGGTTCGACAGGTGGGAGGAGTCGCCGGATTTTGGGGAGTTCGGAGCCACGAGGACGGAGGCACAGGAGTACAGTTGTTGTTCCACCATCCGCTCGCAGAGGATTCTCATCCGGTGCTGGTAGGAGGACGTGTGAAAGATTTTGTCGGTGGGGAAATGGGGAGACTTCGCACTCACGGGTTCGCGCGAGCCAGCGCCATCCTCAACGAGAATGAAGTAGCCGAGGAACGGAGAGGCACCGGGACCGAATAGCCCTTCGCTCTGGGCTTTTCGGAAATCGTATCCGCTGCCGATCGCTTTCTCGCACCGGTTGTTGGCATTGTTCCCGAACGGGGGACCACAGAGCGATTTCAGCTCAAATGCTGCGAGGAGCCGGGCGTTGTGGACGATGAGCAGATCCCATTGTTTCGTGGGCCGGAAAAATCCCGGCAGGACGACCATGGTTTTTCCGCGATGCACCTCGCATCCTTCGGGACCGTGGCGATGGACGACATCAACGATCATGTCGCGGAAGGCGTCCAGGTTCTTTCCGCCGGTCACGGCTCCGCGGTTGCCCTGGTCCGCTTTCCCTGCCGTCTGCTGTTTCTTTGCCGCATCACGTCTTCCCCGCCAGAAGAACCGGACGGCTTGGCGGAGGCGTTCGTCGAAATTGATCAGTTTGGCGGTCATGTTATGCGGTCAAAATCTTCGGATCCAATCGGTCCCATTCGTTGTCGCTCAGGTTGTAAAGCTTCTGGATGATCCCGTCGCTCCGGGAGGACGAACGGGAGGCCGTCAGTATTTCTTTTTTCAAGACTTTGTCCATCTCCGTAAACCGGGGAATCCTGATGCGGCGGAGATACTGGGCTTGGAACCGGAGGAAGTTGCCGCGCATGCGCGGGCTGTAGGCGGCGATGAAGGCATGGGCGACGCGGCTGCTCAAGATCATCTGGAGAATCCGTAGATCCCAGGAGTCGGAAGTCACGAAATAGAGGTTGTGGTGCGGATAGTATTGGCCTGATTCCAAGACGACATGGGCAGTCCCTTTGATGTCGGGGATAAGGAGTTTGGGGGTGTTAGTCAGTGGGGCGTGGATGCGATCAATGGTGCGGAACCATCCCTTGGGATTCCGGCCCGCCACGTTGCGCTTTTGGATGAGCTCGCGATGCTTTTCGATGTAGGCGCGAAACTTGGGATAGTCGTCGGGAGCAACCAGCCCGCCTTCCGCCTCGAACGGGTTCAGCACAAAAAGCCCGCCCCACTCGACCCGGCCATTGCGGATATCTTTCGTCGTGACCAGCGGAAGTTTGCGTTCGGGTTCCACATCGAGCGCTGCGTCGGAGCCGATGAAAACGGCATCCGCTCCGGTGGCGACCCCGATCCCAACCTTGCATCCGGCGGCTTCCAGAACGGGAAAGTTGGCCTCGAGTTTCCGGATGATGTCCATGCCTCCGTTTTCATTGAACGACCATGGCTGGCTGCTCCGGCAGATCCCGGAGAGAACCGTCACCTGTGGGTGCGCTTTGTGGGAGGCAAGCGCCTTGGCCAATAGGACGAGAGCGGCTTTTGAGATCTCCGGACGGAAGGCCGCGCGTGTCGTGTCACCTTTTCCCTTTCGGATGACGGTGACCGCCGGATACGCATCGACCTCGTCGAAGAACGCGGGGCAGCCGGTGAAATCGACATAGGATTCCAGATGAAAATCGCCCGCGACGATGCTGCGCAGCGGCCCGCCGTAGCGGTTCTTCATCCACCGGTCGGCACAAATAAATCCCAGCCGTCCGTCGGGGCGCAAAAGTTCAAGGGATTTTTCAATGAAGGCGACATAGAGGTCCGCGCGATCAAAGAGTGAGCGCCAGCGGGCTCGGTAGGCCTTGAGCAGATCCTTCGGAAGGTTCTCCAGACGGATGTAGGGCGGGTTGCCCACGATATGAGAAAAGGTGTTCTCCAACGGCAGGAACAGGAAGTCGTCATGGTGCAGCCATTTTTCCAAGACCGTCTTCACGGCGTCCCGGCTCCATCCATTTTCGAGGAAAAGGGTCGTGATGCGGTCCCGGCAGGCCTGCAAGGCCGCCCGGTTAACCTCGACCGCCCGGATGCAATTCTGAATAGCCAAGTCGTCCGGACTGACACGCGAAATCAAGCGTCCGACAGCAGGCAAAAGGAAATCCCCCTCGCCCACGGACGGCTCCAACAGGCAGAGCGACTCCAGAGGTTCCGATGGCAACCAACCCACGGCATCCAGAACAAACTCGGCCACCTCCGGGCGGGTGTGAACGGCACCACGTGCGTCGGCTCCCGCATCAGAGAAAACACTCAACGCATCAAGCGAGAGCCTCGACTTCGGGAAAAGTTCAGCCTGTAAGACATCGTGCATCTCGGTGGGAAGAATAGCCCGAGGGGAGAGGCTTATGAAGGCAAATCACCCAAAAATCCGGAGGTTCTCCTTGGGATTTTCCCGCTGGCGGTTCGCGCGATTTTGGGCACGAAGGAAATTTCCACGGGGATTTTATAGCGGGAGAGTTGGGTCCGGCAAAACGTGAGGATCTCGCGTGTTGTCGGAGGGGATTCCCCGGAGGCGGCCACGATTTCCGCGGCAGGGACCATGCCGAACGCCGGATGCGGGCGGCTGAAGACGCGGGCTTCGGCGATGAGCGGGTGCCTGCAAAGAACCGCCTCGACTTCCTCGGGGAAGAACTTCATTCCCCCGACGCTGATGACCGAGCGGTTGCGGCCCAGGAGGCAGAGGCGGCCGTCCGCATCGGCTTGGGCGATGTCGCCGGTTGAAAACCATCCGTCGCTCATGACTTCGGCGCGATCCTGCCACGGCTCGATGTAGGCATCGAACATTCCGGGGCCTTTGAGGAAGAGTTCCCCTTGATCGCCCGGCGGCACGACATATCCCCGCGGATCGCGCAACTCGAACGCGAAAGCCGGTTGCACGCGGCCGACCGATGCCGGGCAGGCCTGGGGATTCGGGACATTCAGGCACGGGAGGCCGACCTCGATGATGCCGAGCGCCTGCGCGGGATGCACGCCGAACGCCTTGAAAAAAGCCGCTCCTGTTTCCCGGGCGAGCGCCGCGGTTGTCGAGACCGCGAGGCGCAGGGACGGCCAGCGGGACCGCCCGGCGTCGCCCGCGAGAAGCTCGTAGTGGAATGGCGCGGCATAGATGACCGTTGCCCGGTGGCGGACGGCGGATTCCAGAATGTCGCCCGCCAAATGCGAAGCCGGCAGGACGACGGTCGCGCCGTGCCAGAGGTAGAGGATAATGGATACGGCAAAGTGATGCGACATCGCCAGCACCCAGAGAACCCGGTCGCCCGGCCCGATCTCCAGCCCCGCATTGGCGGCCTCCACACGTGCGCGGAGGGTTTCGTGGGAAAGCACGATCCCCTTGCTGTGCCCGGTCGTTCCCGAGCTGAAGCGGATGAAGGCGGGGTTGAGCGAGGCAAGAGATTCCGTCCACGGCGGAGGTGCCCCCGCGCTCAGCCGCTCCAACAGGAAATCCTCCGTCCCGTTTTCCGCGGCGAGAAGGAAATCCAGCCCGATCGTCGAGGCCAGCAGCGCGCGCTCGCAGGCCGTGAGTTCCGGGGCGATGGGAACCAGGCAGGCGCGGGCGCGCAGGATGCCCAGCGCCAGAGCGACATAGCCGCTCCCGTCGCGACATTGCAGCCCGATGCGCGGCGCGCGAAGTCCCCGCACGGCCCCGCGCAGCCGCTTCGCGACCGCCGCACTCCTTTCGTTCAGCTCGCGATAAGACGAGGAGGTGTCTCCCTCGATCAGAGCCGGACTGTCCGGATCCGCACGGGAGAAAATCCCTTCGGCCATATTGAAAAGCCGCCCGGTCTGTAACCCGGGTTCTGCGTGCGAAGTGTCCATGCGGCTGTGTTGGGCATTCTGACTTTTCGACATCGCGATGGGGAACCTTTTTTTCTCCGGGCTAAGTTCCATCGGCCTCCGCCGCGGCGGCCTTTCCCGCCGCCTCGCCCGTGGCCAGGCATGTTCCGATAACGCGGACAGAAGCCTGGGCTTCGTGCGAGCAGGAGATGCAGCGGCCGGCCATGAGGAGGCGGTTGACATTTCGCGAGCGAAGAGCGCGCAGGGGAATCCCGCAGGGGCGGTTCTCCGATGGAAACCGGAACTTCGGTCCGGTGTGGCTTTCGCGCAATTCGATCGGCCATGCGCTCCAGGCCACGGCATCGGGAAACGTGGCTCCGCGCCGGACGTCTTCGGTCGTGAGCTCGTAGCGTCCGCAAATCCCGCGGCTTTCCCGGATTCCCGCGCGTCCGGGCAATGCCGCGACTTTGGCCCGACGAAACCCCGGGTGCGTCCCGCGAAGAAACCGGGTGATCTGCTTGGCAAGCGCACGCCCCTCGCTCTCGATCGCGGAGAGACAAACGGGATCCAGGGGGTCGAACTCGGCGGCGGCCAGATCCATCGTGACCCAGGTTTCTCCCTCGGAAACCCCCGGGCGGAACGCGGCTCCCAGCGCGGACGGAGGCAGGATGCCGTCCGCCACAGCGGCGCTCAATGCCTGCGCGATGCGGATCCGTCCGTCGTCCGACATCGCGGCCGGGGTCACGCCGGCCAATTGGAAAATGTAAGCCGGGCACTGGAGTTGGTCGGCCTGTGTCCAGTCCGCGCCCGCCAGTGCCGCCACCCCGGCGTCGCCGGTGGCGTCCACGACAGTGGCGGCCTCCAACTGCCCGTGTCGTCCCCCGCTGTTGAGCGACAGAGCCAGCCCGCTGTCGGCGGCCTTCGCCCCGAGAATTTGTGTGTGCAGGCGGACCTCGAGGCCGGGCAGGGTTGCGCAAATCCTGTCCGCGAGAAAAGCGAAAGCCGCAGGTTCATGGAGAAGGACATCCAGGCGGCCCATGCGGACCGGGCCCCGTGCGCCGTCCAGGTCGAGCAGGCCTTTTGCGAACTCCATCGGGAACCCCTGGTTTGCGGGCTCCAGCGGACGGGTTGCGTCCTCGCGCAGAAGATAGAGTCCGCAAATCGAATGGACCAGAGCGCAGGCCGCCTGTCCGCCCAGCATGCCATTCCTTTCGAGCAGGACGACACGGGCGCCGGTCCGGGCGGCGGAGACCGCGGCGGCAATCCCGGCGCACCCCCCGCCAACAACCGCTACGTCGGCACGCATTCCCGTGGAGGTAAAACCTCTTCGCCGAGGAGGTCGGCCTGCAACCGGGCGAGAACGAGCCCGGCCTCGTCGTCGCCGACCGATCCTTCCCGCCACGAAAACGTCGCGTTGAGCCGCCCGTTGAAAAGCCCGAAGAACAGCCCGGATCCTGGCGGAGCGGAAACCGACGGGATGTGGAAGGCATTGGTGACGCGCGCGCCGAACACGTCCGCGAGCTTTGCCGAAAACTCCCCGGTGAACGAGTGGAAAAAGGAAGTGATCTCACTGCGGAACTGCCATCGCAAAAAGCGCAGGTAAACCGGAGACGGCAGGAAGCTCATCAGCTCGAGCACGGCGGTGAACGAACGATCCAGCCCGGCGCGGGTCATTTCCTCAAATTGAGCCTGGACCGCCCGAGCTGCCGATTCGAGGGAAGCGAGCGACTCGCGATCGAGAGAGAAAAACAAAATGGTCACGCAATTCTGGAACGGCGTGTTCCCGAGTCCTTTTTTGCGCACCTGCACGGGGAGGCTCACCAGGAAGTGGGCGGGATCGCTGCCGCGCGCGAGGAACGCCTGTCGGTGGGCACGCAGCGCGCAGGCAAGATAAAATCCGAATCGGAAAAGCGGACCCGCCGCCGCATCGCTCCTCGCCTGGATCCGGGCGGTGGCCTCCGTGTCGAACGTGAGCATCCGGAACCTGAGACGACCGGGAAGCGGGCGCGGACCGGCGAGCGACGAGTAGCGGTTGGCGGCGAGTTCAAAAAACCGTTTGACGATCGGCGTGGCCAGCCTGATCAGCTCGCGCAGCCCCTCGGAACGGCGGGCAGGCGCGGCAGGCGGGGAAGAAGGGGGAGCCGGGTTCACAAGAGCATCGAGGAGAAGTTCCGCGCCTTTGCCGTCGAAGAGAAGGTGCTTCCAGGTGAGCGCCAGCAGGCTCCCTCCGCCACCGAGCAGGAGGAGGTCGAGGCGCAGGTTTCTCAGCCCGTCGCGGAAGCCCGACGGCTCGTTGAGAACGTGATCCACCCAGTCCGACTCCGAGGGGATCTCCGTTGCGCGGCGGCCTCCGGGAACACGCGCCCCATTTTCAAACCAGAGGTTGACCGGCAGGCTTCGATCGGCGCCGCGCCCGCGATGCCACGCCACCCGCAAGGTGAACGGATTGCGTCGGACTTCGGCGTCGAGCAACGGGTAGGCCTCGGCGAGCCGCCGGGCCGCTTCCCCCAGGCGGGCGATGTCGGGAACCGATTCCAGGCGCACATGCGTCTGCCCAATCAGCCCGTGCTGGCCGTGTCGGCTCATCATGTGGTCCAGCGCGAGGACAAAGTGGTCGGCGCCGGTCAGGCGGGCGATCCTGTTCCTGGAAAAAATTCTCAATGTCGGAACGGGTCTCCGGGCGTTGCGGGATTCATCGGGAGGCGGCCTCCGCATCAATCAGACAAGCGAGATCCTCGACCGAGGAAAAATTCGCGCGCGTGAGCTTTGCCGCCGGAAGCCGGACGCCGAAATTTTTTTCGACGAGGAGGAGGAGCTGCATGATCGCCATCGAGTCCAGCCCCGCGTCGAAGAGGTTCGACCGCTCGTTGAAGTCCGGGCCCACCTCGAGAATTTCCCCGGAAACCATCTCAAGAAGTTTTGTCCGCCTTGAACACCGGGCGTCATCTGTTCTATCCATATCGTGTGCAGCCTTCAAAAATCCCTCCGCCAAGTCAACTGATTAGGCTTTTATGAACGGCCCGCCGATCAGCGCCTCCGGTGGAGACCTCGCGGTCTGCCTGGCGTCGTCGCACCTCGGGTTCCAGGTGCATGCCGGATTTCTCAGCGGGCTCACCGGGATGGGCATCCGGCCCCGGCACATCAGCGGAGCGTCCTCGGGCGCCTACGTCGGCGGGCTTTATGCGGCGGGGTTTTCTCCGGAAAAGATCAGGGACATCCTGGGCGCCCGGACGATGACCCGCGCGTTCTGGGAGTGGCGGGGGCCGTTGCGCGGGCTCGCGATGCTCGCCAACCTCGGCGGGTTCACCGGATTCCTGACAGGAAAACATGTCGCCCGCTACCTGGAAAAGTTTTTGGGCGGGATGCGGATCGAAGACTGTCCGGAAGCGGAGCTTTCAATTGCCGTGACGAACCTGACGAAGAACCGCGCGGAGATCGTGCGCGCGGGTCCGCTCAAGGAGTTCATCATTGCCAGTTGCGCCGTGCCCTGCATTTTCCGCGCTTATCGCATTGGCGGCGACCTTTACTGGGACGGCGCGGTTTCCGACTCCTCGCCGTTCCTGCACCTCATTGACGATCCCCGCATCGGCACCATCGCCGTCCATGTCGTCGTCCACCCGGATCATCCGCCGGCCGGCCGGGCCCGAACGATTTCCGACGCGCTCGGCCGCTCGCACCAGATCGTCACCGACCGCCTGCTGGAGCTTTGCGTCGAGCGGGGGCGCCGGCACGGAAAACGGATCGTCGTCCTCACGAGCGAGGTTCCGCGCTTTCGTTTCGGCTCCCAGAAATCTGTCGCTCCCTTCTTCTCCGCCGGACAGGCGACGGCGGAGGCCAACCGTGCCGTGCTCATGGAGTCGGCGTTCCCGCCGGGTCAGACACGGGCGGGATGCCCAGGTTGACTCAGCCCGGGAGACGGAGGGCGGCGTTTTGAAAAAACGGATCCGCGTGAAGGCAAAGATGGAGGGGTTCGGTGTTGATCCACCGCACGACATGCGCGAATTTGTTGGGTTTCCCCACCCGCTGCTCCGTGTCGCTGGGGGCATCCAGCAGCCATTGCTCATCGAGGGAATTTCCCGGCTTCCCGGGAAAACAAGCCAGGTAGAGGAGGTCGTGCTCGACGAGGTCGTTGAAAAAATGTGTGCCGAGGGAGACATCGGGAATGAGCCCGCCGTGCATGGCGACGATTTCGCAGACGGCGAAGGCGAGAGCGATCCTCCCCGCCCGCACCGGGATCCCGAGCGAGGGGCTGCTGGTGCCCCAGCGTCCGGGCCCGATGAGAAGAAGGTTGCGCGAGGCCGAGTGCCCCTGCACGAGCTTTTCGATCAACTTGGCGACCAGGTAGCGGTCGCGCTCCGGCAGAGCCGCGTAAACCGCCGTGGGAACATACAGGACATCGTGGATGAGGCTTTCGCGTCCGATCCCGATAATCGCCCCGCGCGCCTCCAGGATCCGGCGGCCGGAAATCGTGACCGGATCAATTTCACTGCCGGACTCGTTTTTCTGAATCTGGAATGTCCGGCACTGGAGGAGATGGATCCGATAGGTGTCGTCCTCAAGAAAATTGATGGCAAATTCGATGTCCACAGGATGCTTGTAGGCGGCCTCCAGGACGGCCAGCATTTCGCGCAAATCCTGTGAGACACGGGTGTTTTCCAAAAGGTTCCTGAAGGTCACCCAGGGGATCCCGCCCGGCGGAAGGTCAATAAAATGGCTCGCCGGAAAATCCCCGCAGAGGGGGAGGATGCTCTCGATCGGAAGGGAGACCAGTTTGCGCGTTTGGAGATCGAGGACATCCATGCGGCGCTGGCAATGATCGAGCTGTTCGTCGAGCGATGCTTCGGGACGCCGCAGCGGGGTGTTGAGAGCCACCAGCCGCGTGTAATCGTCGTCGGAACGATCCACGGCGCGCGTCCCCATTCCGAACACCAGGCGGACCACGCCGGATTCCGGATCGATCTCCGGATCCCATCGGTAGGGGTTGTAGGAAAGCCCCACCCCGGCCGCCTGCGGAAAAAAATACTTCCCGCGGCGGCGGCCCGAAACGCGCATGATGAGCAGTGCCATCCGCTCCTCGCTGTCGAGGAGATTGCGGGTCTTGCGATAGATCAGCGCCTCCGGGTCGAGGACGCTCGCATACACATGGCGGATCGCGTCGAGCAGGGCCGCGAGGCGCTCTTCGCTCGACCCGCCGTTCGTCACGAAGATGCTCTCGTATTTTCCCGAGAACGCGTTGCCGCGCGCGTCCTCGAGGATCGAGCTGGAGCGGACGATGAACGGCGACTCGCCAAAGTAATCGAGCATGTTTTCGAACTGATGGATGATATCGTCCGGGAACTCGCCGGCGAGAATGAGCGCCCGGCCTTCCTGCAACCCTTTTAAAAAACCCGTCGGGTGGTGCTGTTGCTCGCGGATCCACCAGATCCCGTTGCGCACGAGGTAGGTCACAAAAACTTCCGCGCCGACAAAAAAAGAATCATGCACTTCCAGGCGATCCGCCAGGGCGGGCGCGCTGTCGCGCAGGATGGCGCGCGAGACAAGCATCCCGAGGGCTTTCCCTCCGATCGAGCCGACCCCGATCTGACGTTTGCGAATTTCAAAAAAATCTTCGAGCTGGAGATGTTTTTCCACCAGCGGGGCGATGCCGGAGCGGTGCACTCGGAAGAACGCCCACGCCTTTTTCAGCATGTCCGCTTCGGCATCCGGCGCAAGCCGGCCGGCACGTTTTTCCGCAAGTGCCCGCTCGATGTCCTGCGAGAGCCGTCTCCAGTAGCCCGGCGTGGGATCCCGGTGCAGGCGCGGCCACCGCGTGCGGGAAAGGATCCGGGAGAGGATCGCGCTTTCTTCGACGGGAAGAAGCCGCCCGCCATCCTGCACATGCACGGTGTTCATCGCGCCCCGCGAGCGGTATTGGACTTTCAACGGTCGGATGTAGCAACGTCCGTCCAAAGAAAAAACATCGAGAAAAAACTGGGTCGTCTCGCGGATCGGCTGGAGGGCGGCCTTCGAGTGGGCATCACGGATCAGGCCGAAATACGTGATCGTCTGCAGGTCGCGGAGACGCGGGCAGGTGAGGACGAAAAAATTTCCCGCGGCCATGTCGGAATGCCAGGTTTCCGCCAGGTCGCTGAGGGAGTCGAAGATATAGACCGCGCCCGGCCCGGTGCTTTCTATGACGCGGTGGATGTCGCGAACGAAAGCCTCAAATCCCCGGGCGGGATCGAAGCGGTGAATGACAAGGCCGGGTTTTTCTTCCAGGAGTGGCGGGTGGGAGGCAAAGCGGAAATAGACCCGCTGGCAACCGTTTTCCTGCGCCGCGAGTTCGTAAGGGATGACGAGCCGCCGGTAGTCCTCGATGTCCTCAACGCTCCAGACCAGATTGTCACCGGGCTCGAGCCCGGCCAGCACTTTGTCCAGGCCCGCCCAGCCGGTCGTGGCAAAATGGGCGGGACTTGGCCCCCGGTCGTTCACACCACCCCTTGATCCAGCATCGCGTCGGCAACCTTGGTGAAGCCCGCAATGTTGGCCCCCGCCACATAGTTGCCGGGCATTCCATAGGTCTCGGCCGTCTCGCGACAATTGCGATGAATGTTGCGCATGATTTCCCGCAGACGCGAATCCACTTCCTCACGGCTCCAGTTCAGGCGCATCGAGTTCTGCGACATTTCCAGGCCCGACGTGGCCACGCCGCCCGCATTCGCCGCCTTGCCCGGCCCGTAGAGGATTTTTGCGGCAAGAAACAGCTCCACGGCATCGGGCGTCGAGGGCATGTTGGCTCCTTCGGAAATCAGTTTGCAGCCGCCATCCAAAAGTCGCTTCGCATCGTCGCCGTCAATTTCGTTCTGCGTGGCCGATGGGAAGGCGCAGTCGCACGCGATCGCCCACGGGCTGGCCCCCTCGCGATATTCCGCCTGGAATTTGTCCGCATACTCCCGGATCCGTCCGCGGCGCACGTTTTTCAGATGCTGAACAAACGCCAGCTTCTCGCGGTCGATGCCGGCCGGATCATAAACCGTGCCCTGCGAATCGGAAAAGCTCAGCGGTATCGCGCCGAAGTCGATCAGTTTTTCCGCGGTATATTGGGCGACATTTCCGGAGCCCGAGATGGCGCAGCGTTTTCCCGCGAGGGATT
>JBAXTX010000082.1:0-12252 GCA_037129975.1 Verrucomicrobiia bacterium
CCGGGCTGGCGTTGTAGGTGTCGTCGAGAAACGAGATCCCGCGGATCGTCCGGCGTTCGAGTCGCCCGCCGGCGAGCTGCACCCTGCCGAGGGCCGTCACCGCATCCTGCGCGGGAACTCCGAATTCCATGCCGGCCGCGACCGCCAGAAGCGCGTTGGAGACCATGTGCGCGCCATGACAGGGGATCCGTGCGGCGAATGACTTTCCTCCCGCATGAAGAACAAACGCGCACGAATCCTCCGACTCCACGATCGAGTCGGCGGTGATATCTCCCGCGGCGGGGCCGGTGCGGATGACGCGGGCCTTGCAGCGTGCGGCGATCCCCTCGCTCTCCTCGTCGCTTGCCGGGAGGACGACGAAGCCGGATGGGGGGACCGCTTCGGCGAGCGCGCCTTTCTCTATGGCAATCGCCGCGCGGGACTTCATGTGTTCAATGTGGGCGACGCCAATGTTCGTGATGATCGCGGCATCCGGCCTCGCAAGGGCTGACAACGGAGCGACCTCGCCCGGATGGTTCATGCCGATTTCCCAGACCGCCGCCGTGTCGGAACCGCACGCCGCAAGGATCGAGAGAGGAAGGCCGATGTGGTTGTTCAGGTTGCCCTGGGTTTTTGTCACCCGGAAACGCGCGGCGAGAACCGCGGCGGCAAAATCTTTTGTGCTCGTTTTTCCGTTGCTGCCCGTGATGCAAAGGACCTTGGGATTCAGCCGGGCGCGCCAGGCCGCCGCGAGTCGGGTGAGGGCGGCCAGCCCGTCGGCCGCGAGCAGCACAGGAAACCCTTCCGGCACCGCGCCGACGGCCTCCGGCGAGTCGAGCAGCACGGCCGCGGCCCCTCGCGAGGCGGCATCGGCGGCGAAAATGTTGCCGTCAAAAAGCTCCCCGCGCAGCGCCACGTAAAGGTCGCCGGACTGGATCGCGCGGGTGTCCTTCCCGACGCGCGAGACCACGACATCCCCGGAGCCGCGGACGATTTCCGCCCCGGCCATTTGCGCGATATCTTTAAGAGAGAGCGGGTCCATCAGGTTTCGCTTTTTTTGTCGGCGAGAGCAAGTCGGGCGGCGGTGACATCGTCAAACGGAACCCTGCGGTCGGCGAACTCCTGATAATTTTCATGACCCTTGCCCGCGATGAGCACGATGTCGCCTGGTCGCGCCAGCCCGATCGCATGCCGGATCGCGGTTTCGCGGCCGGTGATTTTTTCGTGTCGGGATCCGCGAAGTCCGGACTCGATATCGCGGAGGATCGCCTCCGGATCCTCGCCGCGGGGGTTGTCCGAGGTGAGGACTGTCCAGTCCGAGAACTCCTCGGCGGCGGCGGCCATGAGCGGGCGCTTGGCGCGGTCGCGATCGCCCCCGCATCCGAAGACGGTGATGATCCGCGCGGGATTCAAAGCGCGCAGCGTGCGGAGCACGTTCCGGAGCGCGTCGTCGGTGTGGGCATAATCCACATAGACTTGGAAATTCCGTTTCGCCGTGACGCGTTCGAGTCGTCCGGGCACCTGGGGCGCGGCGGCGAGCGCCGCGATCGCGGCCCGCAACTCGACGCCGCATGCGGCTGCCGCGGCCAGCGCGCCCAGCGCGTTGTAGATGTTGAACAGCCCGATCATCGGCAGGCGCACAAGAAAACTTTTTCTTTTGGCATCGAGCTGGAACGTCGCGCCCGCCGCATCGAACCGGATCGCGCTCGCGCGAAAATCCTCCCCCATCCCGCGCCCGAAGGTCAGCACCTTCAGCCGCTTTCCGAACTTCTCGATGAGCTGCCGTCCGTAGCGGTCGTCGGCGTTGATGATCGCGCGGCCTTTTTTTTCCGTCTGGGCGGCGAGCGCTTCGAAGAGGAGGGATTTCGCGTCGAAATACTCCTCCATCGAGCGGTGAAAATCCAGATGGTCCCGCGTGAGGTTGGTGAAAACCGCCGCGTCGAATGCGATCCCCCGGACGCGATGCTGGACCAGCGCGTGGCTCGAAACCTCCATGGCGACCGCCCGTCCGCCGGCGTCCCGCATTGCGGCCAACATGTCCTGCAGATCCACGGATTCGGGAGTCGTCCTGGGCGCGGGGATCTCCTCGCCGCCGACCACATACTTCACCGTCCCGATCAGGCCGCAACGCAGGGAGGCGGAATCCAGAAGATGCCTGATGAGAAACGAGGTCGTCGTCTTGCCGTTCGTGCCGGTGACTCCGGCGCATTTCAGCGAGCGGTCGGGATGCCCGTGGAAGGCGGCCGCAATGTCGGCCATCGCCGCGCGGGCGTCGGAGACCCGGATGATCGGGCGGCCCGCGTCCGCGACGCAAGACCCGGCCACGACGGCCGCCGCACCGTTCGCCACCGCCTGATTGATGAATTCCGCGCCGTCCGTGTTCTGTCCGGGAAGCGCAAAAAAAAGACCGCCCTCCGTGACCCGGCGCGAATCGTGACACAGAGACGTGATTTCGGGATTGGCAAGCCCGGCGGGAAGCCCGGCGGATTGGAGAAGCTCGGCCAGCCTCATGGCGTCCATGAGCCCTCTCTTTTTGCGCCGGTGCCGAGCGCAACGACCGGCTCCGCCCGCAGGGCCGGGACGAGATCGAGATGGCGGGCGGCACGCTCGCCGATGCGTGAAAAAACCGGCGCGGCCACGAGCCCGCCATAGTTCACAGCCGAAGCAATTTTCGGATCGTCAATCAGCACCAGACAGACGAACCGCGGGGCTTCCTCCGGAAGGTAGCCGACAAACGAGACAATGTATTTTCCCTGCGCGTATCCTCCGCCCGGGCTCATCTTTTCCGCGGTGCCCGTCTTGCCGGCCACGGTGAATCCGGCGACTTTGGCAAGCTGGGCGGTTCCGCCCTCGCCCACGACCCCGCTCAGGGCATTGCTCACGAAGCGGGCGGTCTTTTGCGGGATCACCTCGCGGGCGACTTTCGGCGGTTTTTCCCAGACCACGCGTCCCTCGGTGTCCTCGACCGCGCGAACGATCTGCGGGGTCATGAGCCGGCCGCCGTTGGCGATGACCGACATGCTCATGGTGATCTGCAGCGGCGTCACGGAGACCGACTGCCCCATCGGCATGCGGGTGATGGTCAGCTTGTCCCAGCGTTGAGGCGGGTGGACGAGGCCCGGGATCTCTCCGGGCAGCTCGATCCCCGTCTTTTCTCCGAAGCCGAAACGCCGGACGTATTCATAATATTTCGCATCCCCCATCATGAGGGCCATTTTGGCGGAGCCGATGTTCGAGGATTTGACCAGGATGTCGTGGACATTCATTGTCCCATACCCGTGGTGGTCGTGGAGGATCTTTCCCGCGTAGGCGAACGCCCCGTTTTCGCAGTAGATCCCGGTGTTCTCCTTGACCGTCCCTTCGTTGAGCGCGCCGGAAGCCACGACGATCTTGAATGTCGAGCCGGGCTCGACCATGTCCGTGATCGCCCGGTTTTTCATCTGCTCGGGCTTTCCGCCGCCGGGGCGGTTCGGGTCGAAGCACGGGCGATTCGCCATGGCGAGAATTTCTCCCGTCACCGGATCGGCAAGGATGCCGACCACCATCTCCGGCTTGAGGTCGCGGAATGCCGCGTCAAGCTCCTCCTCGAGGATCGCCTGCAGGCTCATGTCAATGGTGAGGCGGACGTTGAGCCCGTGTTCTGCCTGCTCTTCCTGGCCGCGGTAGAGCATGATCTCCCGCCCCGTCCGGTCGTGCTCGCTGAACCGGTATCCGTCGCGGCCGCGAAGGTATTTTTCCATCGTCATCTCGATGCCCTGGATCCCCGTGCCCTCGTGGTCGAGGAACCCGAGCACATGACCGAGCATCTGACCGTTCGGGTAGATCCGCACGGCGTCCTGCTCGAGTTCCACCCCTTGGAGGTTGGCCTCCTCCAGGGCCTTTCTCAGCGCGACCGCCTTTTCCTCGGCGACCGCGCGGCGAACGACGATATATTTTCTGTCGCTTGAAATTTTCTGGAGAAGTTCCCTTTCGTCCATTTCCAGGAACGGCGCGGCGATCCGCGCGACGGCCGCCGGGTTTTTGATATGCGAGCCGTCGGCCACGACCGTGCGCACCGGAAGATTCGACGCCAGCAGCTCGCCGTTGCGATCGAAGATCAGCCCGCGTCGGGCGTGGATGACCATTCGCATCGTGTGCTTTTCCGCGGCCAGCCGGGAATACTCGCTGTGCTTTGCCACTTGCAGGTGGACGAGCCGCCCCGAGTAGACGGTGAAGATCAGGGCAACGGCGCCACAGGCCAGCCCCGCGCGCGTGCGCTCGGTCCACTTCATGGGCGTCCTCTCTCAACAAAGGCCGTGCGCAGGATGCCATCCGCCACGGCGGCGGCCGGCGGAGTGAGGCGGGCGATGACGTTGTCCTGGATCGGCTTCATGACAATGAAGCCGTCGGCGATTTTCTGCTGAAGCACGCGGCGCGAGGAAAGCTCGGTCACCCGGGCGAGGAGGGTTTCGTTCTGTGCCCGGACTCCGGCAATCCGCTTCTCGATCTGGCGGATCTCCTCCGCGAGGGCGAACTGCTGGTTTTTCATGTAAACAAAGAAAAGTCCTCCGGCACCCAGGAAGAGGGCGACGAGAAGGCAGCGGACGAGCGATGAGAAGTGGACCGGGTTGACCTGTTTTCTACGGTTGGTATTCATGGGGTGTTCTCCTGGAGTTTTTCCGCGACACGCAGTTTGGCGCTGCGGGCACGCGGGTTGTTGGATACCTCCTCGACGTCGGCATCGATCGGATGCGGCGTGAGCAGGCGGAAAATGCGTTCCGGGTTGCGGCGGGGTTCCGACCACTCCGGACGGTCCACCCACTCCTGGCTTCGCTCGCGGAAGAAGTGCTTCACGATGCGATCCTCGAGCGAGTGAAACGTGATGACGGCCAGGCGTCCGCCCGGGGCAAGGCAGGCGGGAAGGATCCCCATCGCCTCGCGCAATGCTCCCAACTCGTCGTTGACCGCGATGCGAAGCGCCTGAAAAATCCGCGTGGCCGGATGCCGTCCGCTCGTGCGCGGAGCCACCGACGAGACAGCGGCGGCGAGATCGAATGTGGTCTGGAACGGATGCTGGACGCGCAGCGAGGCGATACGTGCCGCGATCTGCATCGCGCGCGGTTCCTCGCCGAGTTCCTTGAAAAGGCGTGCCATCTCGCCAACCGGCATCGTGTTGACAAGTCCGGCGGCCGTGGTCGGGGCGGAGAGGCTCATGCGCATGTCCAGCGGGCCGTCTTTCATGAGGGCAAATCCGCGTTCCGCCACATCGAGTTGGTGGGAGGAAACTCCGATGTCGAGCAGCACGCCCGCCAGCCCGCGACGCTCCCCAAGCCCCTTCAGCACGCCTTCCGCCTCGCGGAAATTCGCCTCCAAAAGGCGCAGACGCGACCCGAAACGTGCCAGCCGTTTGCCCGCCTCGCGCAGCGCCTCGGCGTCCTGGTCGATCCCGATGACCTCCGCCCCCGCCTCCAGAAGAAGCTCGCTGTGGCCGCCGCCGCCGATCGTGCCGTCAAGAAACAGCATGCCCGGCGCGGGACGCAGCAATGCCACAACCTCGTCCGGCATGACGGGCACATGATAAATGAGCCCGCTCTGGTCAGGTTTTTCCAAGGGTAGTTCCAGCAGGTCTTCGCAGTCCAAGAAGCTCATACGCGTTCCGGGGTCGGATTTTTATGGCGGCGTGTCCGAGTGGCTTTCCGTCGCCTTTCTTTCCGGCGTGGAAACCGAAGAAAAACGAACGGACGCCTTTCGCCATCAGTCCCGTTCCCTCATTGAGGTTTGCCTTTCATGTTCAAAAAAATCACAGGCCGGCCTCCTCCGCCGCCTGTTGGTATGTCGTGAAATTTTCCGAAGCGCCCGCCTCGTGGCGCTCTTTCGACCAGATTTCAAAACGGCTGCGCGCGCCGACAAACACGACCTCGCCGCCCAGTCCGGCGCGTTCGCAGTGCTTTTCCGGAAGAACGATCCGGCCCTGCTTGTCTGTGGTGACCACATGCGCCTCACCGTAAAACATCCGGATCGCTATCCTTTTCCGGGCCGGGCTCAGCGTCGGCGAATCCAGAAACCTCTGCTCCCACCGGGCAAGTTCCTCGCGGCCCATGACCATCAGTTGCCCGTCATTCGGATGCGGAACCACATGGAACTCTTCCCCCTCGCCGGAAACCCATGCGGACGGGATCGCAACTCGCTTCTTGGCATCCAACGAACGCGAAAACGTGCCCGCATAGAGAGCTGTCGATGTTGATTCCTGACCCATTGGTGTTTAGGTGTGTTGAGACATACTTCGCCGCTTGCCCCCACTCTTCACCACTTTTCACCACAGGCGTCAACAAAAATTCCGCGGAAAAAAAGGAAAACTTTTACGAGGCGGCTTTTGCGAGCGCGCGGACCGGCGAGGTATTGAGCGGACGGACTCGTTCGTGGATGCCGGGCGCGATTTCGGGTTGCCGGGCGTAGGCCATGGCGAACATCTCGAGCCGGGCGTCCATGTTGTCCAAAAAATGAAGGGCAACAGCCTCGGGGGTCTTCGGCTCGACGGGAGAACCGAATTGGAGTTCTCCGTGGTGCGCTGCCACGAGATGAAGGAGGTGCAGGCGGACATCTTCCGAGGGAGGCTGGAGGGATTTCCACTCCTCAAGCGAAAGCTTTCGCCAGAGCATGTTCACGAATTCGATCCCGATGTTGATATGGCCGAGAAGTTCGCCCCGGATCTCGCGGGGCATTTCGAAGCCCTGCTCGGGCGGACACATTTCCCAGAGTTTTCCCGTGTCATGGAAAAGTACGCCGGCCAGAAGAAGGTCCCGGTTGAGCGCGGGATAAACCCCGCAGAGCGCATCGGCCGCGCGCATCATCTGCGCGGTGTGCCTCAGCAGTCCGCCGCGATGGGCGTGGTGGTTCACCCGCGCGGCCGCGGCGCGGCGGAACCGCTCGCCGTGTTCATCGAGAAAAAGCAGGCTGAGCGCGCGCAGCCGCGGATCCGCCAGTCTTCCGGCGAAGTCCCGCGCGCACGCAAGATCTTTCGCGGACGCGGCCGCATCCTCCGGGGAGCCCGCAAAAAGCGCGGCGGCCTCCTCTTCCGGAAGCGGCCTCAACCGCCAGCGCCGCCCGTCGAGCCCGAAGCTTCCGTTGATCAAAAACTCGCCCTCGATCTCGACGCACCCCCCCCGTTCGAGATCCTCGCAGGAATCAAATGCCGCCGTATCCATCCAAGCCCGCAAGGTCAGAACATCCGTCGCATCGCGCAGCTTGAGCTCCCAATACGGCTTCCCGTTTGCCGAATCCTTTTTCGTCAGCTCCTCGACCTGTCCGCCCACGCGACACATGAGCGGTCCGGTCCGGCAGTCCTGCCTCAGTTCCGAAATTGTGCGTCTGCCATTTTCCGACATATGCTGCAACATGCCCTCCTTCCGCCCCTCCTGTCCAGCCCGTCCCGAACGATTCGTCTTGGTTTCGTCGGCTCCCCCGGCGCAATCTTGCCGCCATCATGCGACTGCTCCTGGTTGACGGCCACTACTACCTCTACCGCTCGTTTTATGCCATCCGGGATCTCCGGAATTCCCGCGGCGAGCCGACGAATGCGATCTATGGATATGCCAAGGCGCTTCGCAAAATGCTGGCGGACATCCGGCCCGACCGCGCGGCCGTGATTTGGGATCGCGGGTTGCCGACACGGCGCACATCGCTCCAGCCGGAATACAAGAAAAACCGGAAATCCATGCCCGACGACCTTCGTCCGCAGGAAAATTGGCTTCAGGAAAAAATCCCTCTTTTCGGGCTGGCGAGCCTCGGCGTTCAGAACACGGAAGCCGACGACCTCATCGCCTCCTACGCGCTTGCCGCGGCGCGGGAGGGAGCCGAGGTGGTGATCGCAACAAATGACAAAGACATCCTCCAGCTCGCGTCCCCTCGGATCCGGATCTACTCGACGGCGAAAACCGACTCGGAACCCGGCGGCTACGCGCTCCTCGGGGAGGCGGAAGTCCAGTCCAAATGGGGGGTCCCGCCCGCCCGGATCGCCGACGTCCTCGCGCTGACGGGCGATGCCTCGGACAACATCAGGGGCGTCCAGGGGATCGGCGAAAAAACGGCCGTCGCGCTCATCTCCGAACATGGATCCGTGGAAAACCTGATCGCCAACCCGGAGGCGATTGCCAACCCGCGCGTCCGCGAGAAGATCGTGAACTCCCAGGACCAGATCCTCGCCAACCGCGAGATGGTCCGCCTCGACGACGACCTCCCCCTCCCCTTTCCTTGGAAATCCTTCATCGTCCTCCCGAACTACCCGGCCCTGATCGAAGCCCTTCGGGACTGCGAGTTCAAAGGCCTGCTTCAGGAGTTCGAAGCCGAAGCCGAAAAATCCGCCGGGCCCGCGCAGCCGGAGTTGTTTTAACCCCAATACTGTTCACTTAGCTGCAAAAACAAGCGGGCGTCCCGCCCGCTTGTTTTTCGGTTGCGGGCGGGACGCCCGCGCTCCTTTCTTAAGTGAACAGTATTGGGTTTAACCCGAACCCCGCGGAAAGCTTTCGGCGACCGGAATTTTGCATCGCCGGCCTTGCCAAAGCGTTTGAAGTCCCTAAATTGGATTCGCATTTTGAAAATGCGGCGTGCAAAGGGACGTTGCCCGCGAGTTTTTCACCATGAAATGTTTCGCTTCTTTATTGCTGATCGGATTTTGTTCCTGGTCGCTTCCGCTCGCGGCGAACGAACTGTCGGAGGATTCCTCCTCTTTCTCGGAGCGCCTGCTGACATTCTTCGGGCCTCGTGCCGAGACCTGCCGCTATGATTCGCGCATGATTCGCGCCGCGGAAATCGCGTCAGAGCGCGCCTTCAAGAAGCCGACGTGGCGCTGCTGGCATTATGTCAAGGACGCCTTGCTGCGTGCGGGCGTGGTCCCCAACCGCCCCGAGACACCCTGGGCCAAGCAGGCGGGCGACGAGCTTTGCGCCAAGTATGGCTTCAGAAAACTGCGGATATCCAATCCTCTGCGCGCGCCGGTGGGGGCGGTGATTGTTTATGGAGGCGAGGATGCGGGCCATGTGGAACTGCGCACCGCATCCGGATTTGTGAGCGATTTTATTTCGCCGACCCCGTATCCCCGCCCGTTGATCGGTGTTTATGTCAAGGGGATTTAACGGCTTCCGGCGGTGCCCCAATCATTACGATCCCCCGGACTGCGTGGCTGGGCGCGTGAATTTGTAGAAGCGGCAGGATGCCGCTTCTACGGGTTGAGATTGTAATGAGATTGGGTGGCGGCGGTAAAAACCATCAAATTGGCCGTCTTCGGGTCCCAATGGTACCCCACGCCGAAGGGAAGAGGCGTCGCGGGAAGTTTGGCGTAGAGGTCAGCCAAGTCGGGCTGGCTGTATTTTTTAAAAATATCGAGCGGCGGCGCATACACTCCGAAGTTGCGAAACCGCCAGTGGTCGGAATTGAAGAAACGCAGGGGGATGCCCGAATCATCCTGAACAATCGTCCGGCATTGCGTGAGCAGGGTGTTGCGGATTGTGGAAAAATCGCTCTCATGCAACAAATAGGAGGCCGATTTGAGGTAGCCGACATCCGGCCGGGCCGCCTGGACGAATTCCAAAAAAGCGTTCCCCTCCCGCATCCTGTCGTTGCGCAGGTTGACGGAAAAATAATGGAGCGTCCGCACGCGGGAATCGCCCGGAACAAGGAAACGGATTTCGGCATGGTTGGCGTCGCTCCGGACCGAAAGGATGCGGTCGCCGCCGCGGGCCAGCATGAAACAAAAGACCGGCACCGTTCCCTGCAACGGACTTTTTTTGAGATCCGCCTGCATCTCTTTGGTGACGAAGTAACCGGCCTCCATCAGCGTCCGCATCGAGACCTGCATCCATCCGAGCGCGGATTGGAGCGGCTGAAGACTTTGCAGGGAGGGAAGGCTCCCCGTCGGTTCCAGACCGCAGAGAATGTAGGTGGTGGCGTTGGGAAAAAACGCCCGGGCGTGAATGAAATCCGGACCGCTGAAGGGATAGAAAACGGTCTCGGGATTGAGCTCCGGCAAATGGGAATTTTTCCAAAGGCGAATCGGCTCCAAGCGGCTGTCCTGGAACCTCTGCCAGCTTTGGTTGATGTTTTTGGAGAACGCATTCCACTCCGGGGTTTGCACCCATTCGGCCAATGGGCCCGTTCCGGCGGGGTGCAGTCCCGCGATAAATCGGGCAACATCGTTGATGCCCGGCGGTTGTTCCTCCAAGGACGACGCGGGCAAC
Source organism: Verrucomicrobiia bacterium (assembly GCA_037129975.1). Lineage (GTDB taxonomy): Bacteria > Verrucomicrobiota > Verrucomicrobiia > Chthoniobacterales > Terrimicrobiaceae > QYQL01. Next base: position 10,191 of record JBAXTX010000082.1, read on the forward strand.
AACCCCACCGGTTCCGCACGGCGGACTTCGATTTCTTCGGCCGCGGCGCAGCCCAGCAGGGAGCCAAAAAAGAGCAAATGAAAAAGGATTTTCATAGGAGATTGTGCCACGCTTGAACCCCAATCATTACGATCACTAGAAGCGGCATCTTGCCGCTTGGATGCTTTCTCCAAGCGGCGGGACGCCGCTTCTACAACGACACCCTCTTTGCCCGGGCTTCCGGCTGATCGTAATGATTCGGGCGCTTGAAGCCGTCGGGTGAGCGCGTTAGGCTGCATAGGTTTTGAATCCTAACGAGAACCCCCGGCCGCCTCAACCTTCCATTTCCGTCGTGACAGCCACGGCGATTGTGGTGGCCAACATGGTGGGCACCGGGGTGTTCACCAGCCTCGGATTTCAGGTGAGCGGTTGTCCTTCCGGGTTCTCCCTGTTGATGCTCTGGGTGATCGGCGGAGTCTGCGCCCTCTGTGGGGCGTTGGCCTACGGCGAACTCGCGGCGGCACTGCCCCGCTCCGGGGGCGAGTATCATTTTTTATCCGAGATCTTTCATCCCTCGGTCGGTTTTGTGGCGGGTTGGGCATCGGCCACCGTCGGGTTCGCCGCCCCGGTCGCCCTCTCGGCGATCGCTTTCGGGAGCTATGCGCAGGCCGTCTTCCACGGTTTCTCACCGCTGATCCTCTCGCTGGCCGTGGTGGGAATCGTGACCGGAGTCCATCTTTCCAGCGTCCGTGCGGGAAGCGCCTTCCAGAATGTTTTCACCTGGCTGAAGGTGGCGCTGATTCTCATCTTTATCGTGGCGGGCTGCGTCCTTTGTCCGGGGCAGCCCATCTCTTTCGCGCCGCACCGTGAGGATATTGGGATGATCTTCAGTGCTCCCTTCGCCGTCAGTTTGGTCTATGTCATGTATTCGTATTCGGGGTGGAATGGATCAACTTACATCATCGGCGAGGTGGCTTCGCCCGAGCGCAATTTGCCGCGTTCGCTGGTGGCAGGCACCCTGATTGTCACGGCCCTTTACGTCGGTCTTAACTTTGTCTTTCTCCACACCACCCCGCTCGCGAGCCTCGCCGGGCAGTTGGAAATCGGAACCCTCGCGGGCATCCGGATTTTCGGGCCCAAGGGAGGGCTTTTCGTCGGCGCGTTGATCAGCCTGGCGCTGGTCTCCTCGGTCAGTTGCATGATGTGGATCGGGCCGCGCGTGACGATGACCATGGGGGAGGATCTGCGGGCATTGCGGTTCCTGGGGCGGCGGACGAGCCGGGGGGTTCCAGTCGTGGCGATCCTTTTGCAACTGGCGATCGTGCTCCTGCTGATCTTCACCGCCACGTTTCAGATGGCGCTGCTTTACATGCAGTTCACGCTCATCCTCTGCTCGTTTCTCACGGTCTTGGGGATGATGGTGCTGCGCTGGACGCATCCGGATCTGCCGCGTCCCTACAAAACCTGGGGCTTTCCCTTCACCCCACTCATTTTTTTGGGCGTCAGCCTCTGGATGATGGGCTATGTCATCAAATCCCATCCGTGGGAATCCCTGGCGGGTCTGGGAACGTTGGCGCTGGGATTGGTGATCTGCTTTCTTTCACCCAAAACCTCCTAAGTTAGATGTTCTATCTGTTGTAAATGGTTTTTTTGCGGTTTTTATTCGCATGTTTTAAGCGGGTTGAGTGTGGAGGTTGAGAACCCAAGAACCGTGTTTCATCTGGTTTCGCATGTGGAAATTGGCGTCGTAGGAAGTCCGGGTTTGCCACATCTTCCAGACGATGTTCAGCCAACGCTGGCCCAGACTTCGCACGGATTGGGAGTGGGTTTTTCCGCGTTCGCGCAGAGCTTTGTAGTAGATTTCCGCCCAAGCGCACTGCGCACGGCTTTTATCGGCGAAGAGCTGCACGGCTTGCCGGAGGTTCTTGTTGCAGTGTCGGCGCATGTAAACCTTATGAACCTGGCCGGACTGATAACTGATCGGAGCCGTTCCCGCCAGGCACTGAAGGGATTGAGCCTCGCCAAAAAGTGCCCGGTCGCTCCCGATCTCGCTCAGCAGGCGCGGGGCCAGCTTCGCCCCGGC
>JBAXTX010000083.1:0-12193 GCA_037129975.1 Verrucomicrobiia bacterium
CTCATTCAACATTCCTCATTCAACATTCCTCATTCAACATTCCTCATTCAACATTCCTCATTCAACATTTCTTTCCCGGTAGGACACTCGTTGACCTGGTTCCTGCGCGAGGATCGCGCGAGTAATGAACAAACATCCTACAAAAATCGCCTTCATCCCCGAAAGTTCGGACTCGAATTTATACCCATGAAAACTCCCTCATCACCGCTTGCAAATAGCTACTTTTCTGGAGCAGGCCTCATGGATATCGGGCTGCGGCGCGGCGGCATCGAGATCCAACAGAGTTTCGAGATCGACCCGATCTGCTGCGCAACTCAAAGGCTGAATTTCACCCATGCAGTTGTGGAATGCGACATACGGCAAAAACTCGTCGCGCTTGAAAAACCCTGCGACGTAATGATCGCGACCTACCCTTGTAAAAAGTATTCCCCTATCGCCGACATCCACGGCACTCGCACAGGGGAAGACCTCTTCTTGCATTTCTTCCGGCACATTGCGATTCGCCAGCCAGAAGCTTACGTCGTCGAAAATGTTCCGGGAATGCGGCGCTTCCCGGTGGTGATGGAGGCTATGACGGCGTTGCCGGACTACTTCGTAAACGTCTTCTGCCCGGTTTCCTCGCAAACATGGCTTCCCCAACGGCGCGACAGACTCATCATTCTCGGCTCCCGCAAAAGATTCAAATGGCGTGAACCGAATTGCAATCGCCGAATAAGTTTAGCGGAGATTATTGAAAGTGACCCGCGAGTCGAGATTCCTAAATACGTTGCAAAAAGGATTGGAGGCGCGTATCGAGACCGCCCGATCATCAGCGATCCGGCTGGTGGAGACATTGCCCCAACTTGTGTTGCTCACTATGCAAAAGATTTGTCCACCCGTCTCGTCGTGGATCGTCGTTTTCCTCACGGCTTGCGTCCCTACAGCGTCCGCGAATACGCCAGACTCCAAGGTGTCCCCGACTCGTTCACATTCGCCGGCTCAGACCGCGACGCCTACCGTATGATCGGCAACGGTGTCTCCGTTCCGGTCGGGGAATGGATAGGGAAGGAACTTAAGAGGTATTTCGGAACAAGGCGTTAAGATGGCTGCTAGATTCGCTCGAAGATCGATGTGCGATGCGTCTCAATAAACTTTTTATCAGGTGGAACCGCATTTGGTGGAAGCCGAAGGCGCTGCCCATCGTAGCGCAGAAAGTTGTCCTTTAACGCTGTCAGCGTCATTGCATCCCGAAGCAACCTGCCCAAGACCAATCGCAAGTCGTTGTCGAAAGTAATCAAGCCGCCATCAAAAGCTGCGTCATGGATTGTAGAGAGGCAAAGGCCGTTGCGAACGTCGAGGCGTGTTGCGACACTATCACTCCAAGGAATGATGTGACTGGCAACTAGAAGCCGACGCACTGGGATGCCCGTAATACCACAACAACCATCAAAGTTATTTAAGACAGCTTGTCGAAAAAAGTCCTGTCCTCGGCGAGCTTTCACTGTCGAGAGTGCTTCGGTCGATGAGGGAGATGATGCAGCCCGCCCGCGAATCCGTCGCACTCCGACACCTTTGACAAGTTCGACAGTGTCCAATGACCTGGCTTTGAATAGCGTCTGGAAGAGAGTTTCGCTTTCTGGTGCGAGGGAATCGCGATTGGACTGAAACTCAGCCCAAACGGCGCGATCCAAGTTGCTCGCGCCTTTCAGACCTTTGCGCCCTCGAGCGTGGATCGCGGGGTCGAGGGAAGCAAGGTTGGAAAGCTTCATCGCGACAGCCCCAGGAGTTCGACCCAAGCGGTCAGCGATGTCTTGAATTACCCTATTGCCTTCGTCGAACTGACCAAAAGGCAACTTCTCGTAAACGTTCATCATTACGAGAAGTTCGTCACGTGTCCAACGCTGTCCAGATGCCATGCTCCATCTTGTGCACCACAATGATTAATTCAACGACAAATCTTTGTGTTTGGCCGCGGGCGCTGAAGCGCTTCGCCGCCGAGGCGTGGCGGCGGGCCGGGGCTGGGGAGCTTTCCGACGAAGAGCTTTATCCCTGCGACGCACAATGGGCCGGGCTCTACGACCGGATGATCGAGTGGGAGGAAGACGGGCGACGTTTCCAGATCGCCGTCGACCATGGCGTGCCCGCCGATGCCTGACGTCCTCCCGAGCGCACTCGGAGGAATTGGCGTTGCCCGTGCCGGCGGGATGGGATAAGCTTTTGCCATGACGACGTTGACAGCCGAAGCCGAGATTGCTGCGGACGGGAGAGTGACAATCGCCGAGCCTCTGCCCGGATGGGTGAGGGCCGGGCATGCGCGGGTGTTGCTGGTGGTTGACGATGAGGCGCGGGCCGTCGCAGAGCAGCCGCGCTTCAAGCCGGAGGCGACGCCGGAGATGGTTGCGCGGAGGAAGAAGGCTCTGGCATCCGTGCGGCGGTTGAACCCTTACCGGGATATTGCCGATCCTGCGGCTTGGCAGAGAGATATCCGCCAAGACCGCCCGCTTCCGTTCCGCGATTGAGTCGCCATGCTGCTGGATACGAACATCGTCATCCATGCGTGCCAGCCCGGCGGCGAGTGGCTGTCGGAGTGGACGGACGACCCGGCGGCGGCCATTGCGAGCGTCACGCGGATCGAGGCGCTCGGTTTCCCTGGCATCAGCCGCGAGGAAGAGGAGGCCATACGGGGCTTCCTATCCGACAGCATCTGCCATGCTCTCGACGACGCGGTGATCGAGCGTGCGATCCGTCTTCGACAAATCAGGAAAATGGGAGCGATGGATGCCATTATTGCGGCAACTGCTTTGGAATACGACCTGACGCTGGTCACTCGCAATGCGGATGATTTCAAGCATGTGGAGAACTTGAAACTGGTCAATCCTTTCGCGGCCAGGGAACAAGCCGGGTAGCGTGTGGTGGAGGGGAGGACATTCCGCCGCGCATGGTGCGCGGTCGCTTACGCCTTTCCCGGGCTGCATCCCGACGGCTACGAGGACGAGGGGAGCGGGTGGCCGCGGGCGCTGAGACGCTTTGCGGCCGAGGCGTGGCGGCGGGCCGGGGCTGGGGAGCTTTCCGACGAGGAGCTTTACCCCGGCGACGCGCAATGGGCCGGGCTTTACGACCGAATGATCGAGCGCGAGGAGGACGAGATCGAGCGGCGTTTCCAGATTGCCGCCGGCCACGGGGCTGTTGGATTTTTGAACCACGAAAAACACGAAAGGCACGAAAAGGGGAGGCCTGAGGCTGATGGCTCCGCGAGTTTCTGCTGTTCGTGCTTTTTGTGTCTTTCGTGGTTCCAAGTTTTTCGGAATCAGAGCACAAACCGCTCAGCAATTGCTTTTGGGTGGGCTCCGAAGTTGGCCAGGAGCCCCACTTTGTATCCCGTCGCTTTGAGGTAGTTCAGGATCTGTGCCCGGTGTTCGGGGGCGATTTCTTTGACGGCTTTGATTTCGAGGATCACTTGGTCGAAACAGAGGAAATCGGCGCGGAAGGTCTGGACGAGAACCTCGCCGCGATAGGCGAGGCGGATTTCCTTTTGGGGTTCAAAAGGGATTTTGCAGCGATGGAACTCACGCTCCAAGCACTCTTGATAAACGGACTCCAGGAATCCCGATCCCATCTCCCGATACACCTGAAAAATGGCCCCCTGAATTCGGAAGCATTCTTCACCAAGAACAAGATGTGTTCCATCCATATGCAGGTGTTCATTGAACCACGGAAAACACGAAAGGCACGAAAAAGGTGCGGGCGTTCAGGTTTGAGTTGTGGGTTTCTGCTGTTCGTGCTTTTCGTGTCTTTCGTGGTTCGATGTCTCGACCGGCCATGCGCGGGATTGACCGGAGGGTTTTGATGCGCTAGCCTCCGGATATGGACGCGGCGATTCTTGAAAAGGAGGCCCTTCTGCTTCCGGATATGGAGAGGGCGTTGTTGGTTGAACGGCTGATGGAAAGCATATCCCCGTGTCCTTCCTCATTGCGGGAGGCATGGGTTCGGGAAGCCGATGAGCGGATGCGGGCATTTCGCGACGGAGAAATCTCCGCCGTGGATGGGCCGCAGGCGATGGCGGAACTTCGCTCGCGGTTTTCCAAATGACTTGGCGGTTTCTATCTCCGGCGCTTTCGGAGATCGCGGAAGCGGCCGAATACTACGAGGAAAGAGTCCGGGGACTCGGAGGAGATTTTGTGGATGAGGTTGATGCTGCGATTTGTCGCGTTCTTCAATTTCCCGATGCTTGGGGCAGCCTGTCCGAAAACTACCGGCATTGCAGTCTTCGCAGGTTCCCCTACGCGGTCATCTACACCCGGGATTCCATGGGAGAAATTCTCGTTGTTTCTATCTTCCACCAAAGCCGGGAACCGCTTTCTTGGAAGCGCAATTTGTAAGCAACCAACTGCCGGAGCGTTACACGCGGATCGGCGGGAAACAAATCCACCGGGCTGGCGATGGTCCGGGTTTTCATTGACGGCGCGCCTCGCGTATATACAGTAGATACATGATCGCGAAGATTTTCAAATCCGGGAATTCGCTGGCGCTGCGTTTGCCGGTGGAACTGGGGGCGGTGGTCGGGGAGGTCCGCGTGGAGGCGGCAGGGGACCGGTGGGTGGTGACTCCGGTCAAGCCGGTTTCGTGGCCCCGGGGTTTTTTCAACAGGATCCGGCTTGATGATCCATCTCCCTTCAAACGTCCTCCGCAGGGAAAGCACCGGGAGATCCGGCTGTGACGCACCTCCTCGACACCGACACGTGCATCCATCTGCTGCGCGGGCACCGTGCGGTGGTCGCGCGGGCCGGGAGGCACAGTCCGGCGGATCTTGCGATCTCGGCCATCACGCGCTTCGAGTTGCTTTACGGCGTCGAGCGCTGGCCGCCTGCATGGAAAATGAAGGAGAGCGGCAAAGTCCGCCTCCTTCTGGAGAATTTGGTGATCCTTCCTTTTACGGGGGAGACGTCATCCCATGCCGCGACCATCCGCGCCTCGCTGGAGGCCGCCGGACATCCCATTGGCCCGATGGATGTCCTGATCGCGGCCACGGCACTCGAAAATGACCTGCCGCTGGTGACCAACAATCTCGACGAATTCCAACGCGTTCCCCGCCTGTCCTGTTTGACCTGGTGCGGCGAGCCTTCGAATGCCTGACGTCTTCACAAAATCCAAGCGGTCGGAGGTGATGTCGCTGATCCGTTCGGCGGGGAACAAATCCACCGAACTGGCGATGATCCGGGTCTTTCGCGAATGCGGGATCACAGGATGGAGGCGGGGGAGGAAGGTGAAGATTTCTGAAACTGGAAACGTGAAACCTGAAGGTGGGGAGACCAGAATCATCCGGCCGGATTTTGTTTTTCGCGACCGCAAGGTCGCGCTGTTTGTGGACGGCGAGTTTTGGCACGGGCATCCGACGCTGTGCCGGATTCCGGCAACCCGTCGGGCGTGGTGGCTGGCGAAGATCGGGGGGAACCGGGCGCGCGACCGGAAGCAGACCCGGCTTCTGCGCAAGAGCGGATGGACGGTCGTGCGGATCTGGCAGCACGAATTGGAGCGAAAACATATTTCCCTCGCGCTGTGCAAACTGAGATCGGCGGGATTGCTTGCGTGATTTTGGGAAGTCGGCGCTGACGGAGCCGCGCCCTCCAGTTTTTCCGGGCCGGAGCGGATGTGCGCGGGTCTCCGCCCAACATCGGGCTGAGAACGCCCTTGCGCACGCGCCACATTCGAAGGCAACATTGACCGCCTATGAAATACCCGAAATCACCTTCAGAGAAAGTTGGCGGCATCGTTTATTTCGGGCGGATGGTTGAAAAGATCCGCCTCATGGCCGCCGGAACCCTGCACCCCGAGCTCCACGCGAATCTCGGCAAGGGATTCGACGAGCGGTGCGCGAATTTTCTTGGTGTCGGATACGAGGCGCTGCGCGAGCGAGTGCTTGGGGGCCTGGATGACAACGAAGCCCTCGAATGGTGTTTCAAAAACGGGCGGCGCCCGACCGACGAGCAGATCGAAATCTGGAACGACTTCATGCTCAAGCGCGGCTGGAACGACGAGATCTCCGAAATCCTCGTCCGCCGGAAAAAGGAAAGCGGCTTCGAGTCGCGCGACGACATCCGGACGATATTCGAATACATTGACGCCGACGAAGGGCGTGGGTGATTCCCGCCGCTTGAGCAGGCGGGCCGGGAGCTGAACGCCCACACCGGACGGGCGCGCGGGAGAAGATCAATCCTGCATCCGGACCAGGCATTCCTGCAGGAATCCGTAGAAGCCGATCTGGAAAAGCGTCATCGCGCGCGGGTCTTCGGGATCCGGGACAACCTCGGCGGCCATGTCTTTTTCGTCGAAGCCGGATTCCTCCGCAATCGCCAGCCGGGCTTGGTTGAGCGCGCCCAGCCAGGCGTCGCCATGCGGTTTGGGGATGCGCATCGAAAAACCCCCTTTGCTCGCGGAGGCTCCCCGCAGGTCGGCCCGCACGGTCTCGCGGGCGGATTGAAACAACACATGGAGCTCCGGCTCGACGAGCGTCTTCCAATCCTCGATGAGCTCTTGATCCGAGCCCGGTTCCGGAAAAAACCTTGCCTCGACACGCGGATGTTTGGAGGACGCCCGGCCGGGGATTTCGCCCAGGAGCCGGAACAAAAACGGAGGAATCTCCTCCAGGAGCATGGCTCCGTCATCGGCGGCTTGAAGTTTCATTGGGTCTGCGGCGCGGGCTCGATCGTCGCCAGAAGGAGGTGGCCGTGGAGCTGTTGGACGAAGAGCTCCGCCTGTTCGCGGGAGCCGGTCCAGACGATGGAGCGGCCTTTCCGGTGCACCTCGAGCATGTGCGCTTCGGCCTTCTCCCGCGAAAAGCCGAACACTCGCCGGAAAATGAGCGCGACGTAGCTCATCAGATTCACGGGATCGTTGTGAACGACAACATTCCACGGCGCATCCAATCCGACCTCTTCCAGTGTCTCCTTTTCCGGGCAGTCGAGCGATGGCATCGGGCGATTGAACCGCTATTTGCGGCAAAAGTAAACGAAGGCGGGCGGGAGATTCGCGACGACCACCGGCGTGCGCCGGATTTCCCGGAAGTGAGCCTCCAGTTTTTTTCGGAACGCGCGTCCGGCCTTCAGCCAATGCGGGCCGAAGTAGGCGAACGTCGCGAATGTCCCGTCCGGATGCAGCGCGGAAGTGACCTGCCTGAGAATCGCGTCCTGCAGCGGCTCGCCGAACGCCGCCCAGGGCAGGCCCGAGACGACGGAATCCGGCGTGCCATGCCCGTCGAGGTGCGCCGCCAGCTCGGTGGCGCAACCGGAGACAACATGCACCGACGGAAATCTCCCCGCGACCGACCGCGCGAGATCGGGGCTCTTCTCGATCGCCACGAACCGCGCCCCCGGCCGGAGGCTCTGCAAAATCGGCCCCGTGAACGCCCCGCTCCCCGGCCCGATCTCCAGAACAAAATCCGCCGCCGCGACATTCGCGGCACGCACGATCATCCGCGCCAGCGCCGGCGACGACGGCCAAACCGCCCCCACCGAACCGGGGGATCTCAAAAACTCGCGAAAAAAGCGCAGGGACATCAGGTCAACATTCCAGCCGCCCCGCATCGAGGCGGAAAAAAGCATCCTCGCCCGAGCGGTCGGCCCAGTCGAGAAATGTCGTGGTAATAATCGCCTGGCTCCGCGCGGGCAGGGACGCGAGGAGCCGGTTGCGGCGCGGGCGGTCGAGCTCGCCGAAAATATCATCGAGGAGAAGGATGGGCGCGCGGTGCTGGATGGATTCCAAGTGGCGGGCCTGGGCGAGTTTCAGGGCGAGGGCGATCCCCCGCTGCTGGCCCTCGGAAGAAAACCCCGTGGCGTCGTGCCGGTTGAGGGAGAGGCCCAGATCGTCGCGGTGCGGGCCGACAGGCGTCTGGCGCAGGCGGGCCTCTTCCGCCCGCGAGGCGGCGAGGGCGGCCGCGAGCGGCCCGGCGGCACCCGGTTGATACGAGATTTCCAACGCGTCGCCTCCCCCGCTGATCTCGATGCACGCTTGACGGGCGAGCGGAGCGAGATCCGCGACGAGCGAGGCGCGCGAAGCGAGAAGGATATCCCCCGCCTCAACGAGCGGCCGGTCGAAGGCTTCGATCTCGCGCCGCGGGCGGTTGTCCTTGAGCAGGGCGTTCCGCGAGCGCAGCGCCCGCTCATACGCCCGCAGGGATGTCCGGTATCCGGGGAGGCATTGCATCCCGAGGAAATCCAGATACCTGCGGCGGACGCCGCCACCCCCGCGCACGAGCTCGATGTCGGTGTTTGCGAACCACGCAACCCGCGCGACATCCAGGTAGTCGTCCGTGCGCGACTGGAGCTTCGAGTCGAGCGCGATCTCGCGGCCGGCCGGCGAGTAGCGGCAGAGCAGGTGGGCGCCCGCACAGTGCCCGTCGAGAAAAAACCCGGAACTCCCGAACCGGATCGCATCGGCCGTGGCGGTTGTGCGCGGGGATTGCAGGCGGAGAAGAATGCACAGCGCCTCCAAGAGCGAGGTTTTTCCCTGCGCGTTTGCCCCCGAAATAAATGTGCGCCCCCGCCCGGGAGAAAACTCCAGGGAGTCAAAACATCGGAAGTCGCGCAGTCTCAGATCCGTGAGCACCCCGACATCATGCCCGGCCCCGGAGCGAGGTCAAACACAGCCGTGAGGGGAGCGGCGGAAGAGAAGGGATCTCCGGCGGCCCCGCGTTGGAGGCCGCCGGGAGATCAAAGCTTACTTGACGTGAGTCGAGACGAGCTTGGTCATCTCGAACATGCTGACCTGCTTTTTGCCGCCGAAGACGACCTTGAGCGCCTCGTCGGCGTTGATCATCGTCCTCTTCGCGGGATCCTGCAGTTTGTTTTTCTTGATGTAGTCCCAGAGCTTCTTGGTCATTTCGCTCCGGGGGAGCGGCTTCGAGCCAACGATCGCGGCAAGAGCCGCGTCGGGCTGAACGGGTTTCATCAGTGCTGGGTTTGCTTTGCGTTTTGTGGTGGCCATAGTTTTGTGGTTTGGGAATCTGCGTGGGTGAACGGTGCGCAGCGTATCCGGCGGGCCGCGCGAAGTAAAGCAACTATCTGCCGGATTTTGCAATCCATACGAACGTGCCGTCCGGGTTGGAAATTTCGATGAGTTCGCCCTCGAACGATCGCTGCCGCCAGAGCGCGGCCTGTTCGGCCTGGATGTCCGCGAGGTTGCGTTTTTCCTTGACGGTGCGCGCCGTCATGAGCGCCATGCGGTCCTCGTTTTCGGCGGCAACGGTTTTCCGCAGGTAGTCGCCCGGATCTCCCGGCGTGTCCACGCGGATCGAGAGCTGTCCGTCGCGGCCCTCGCCGACGAGGCGCGAGTTTTTGAAATTCTGGATGTCGGCCATCCGGTTCCTGCGGCCTGCCTCGGGATCCGGGGGCTTGTCGGCGGACGGCGGTTTTTTGGCGGACTCCTTGTTGTGATCGTAAACATCGAGGCGCATCGCGATATCCACCTTGATCGGTTCGGCGGTCGAGAGGTTGACGTTGGGCGCGGAGCATCCGGCGAGCGCGGCGAGCGCGGTGGCAGTGCTGAGGATTCTCATGGTTTGTCTTTCCAGCGTCCCCGGCCGGATTCGTCGGCGTGGAGCACAATGTCAAACTTGCGCGATCCGAGCGGTCCTTGCAACTTCAACCCGAGGACCCCCTGCCCGAGGACGAACCAGAGCTCGCCGTCGGCCTTGTCGTAGTCGAAGTTGCGGAGGGTCTCCAGCGCGAGCCGGGAGCTGCTTCTTTTGAGGTTGCTCCAAGAAGCCGGGAGGTTCGCGAGCAGGTCGTCCAGCTTTCCGATCTCCATGCGCCCCGGCTTGGCCGCGTGGAAAGCCCCCCTGATCCGCTCGATGCCGCTTCCGAACGCGTCCATCTGGAGCTTGAAATCAAGCGGTCCGGACATGCGGAAGTTTTTTGGCGCGATGACATCGGTGAAGCTTTTCAGGTTGATCTGCTCGCCCGACAGCCATCCGATCCACGGGGCTCCCTCCTCGAAAAGAAAGCTGAAGCCTCCCTTCATGTAGCCGCCATACATGCGCCCGCCGAAGTCGCCATTGATGCCGGTCTTGTCGAACGTGGCCGAGAGCCAGGCATCGGACGACTGGTACTGGCGCCACCGGATCGCATCGAGAAAAACTTTCCCCACAAGGTTGTTCACGTTTTTTTCCGGAGGATACGCGAACTGGAGGTCGCCCTCCCTGGTGGAGATCGCGAGATGGTAATCCGGGAACGCGTAATCCTGCCGGGGGATCTGGAAGGCGGTTTGAATCTTGAGGGTGGCGAGGTTGTCGAGCGAGATGTCGCTGGCGGTCGCGTGGAAATTCAACGGGACGCCGTATTTCGCGCGTCCGCCGCTGCCCACGAGGAGGTGTCCGGACTCGACTTTGAGGACCCCGATTTTCCATCCCGGTCCGGTTCCGCCGGGGAGCCGCTTCTGCGCGTCCTCCATATACCAGAACAAATCCTGGCCGACGTAGATCGCCGGGTTGTTGATGGCGACCTCGGCGAGTTCCTTGCGCAGGAGGCCGCCCAGCGTGAACCGCAGGGAAACCCGGCGCATCGTGAGGACTTTGACAAACGGGTCGTAGGGCGAGAGGATTTCGAGATCCTCGATCTCGACCGATTGCGATTCCCCGCCCAATGCGGAGGCGGCTCCGGCCAGCGAAACGTCGTGCAGTGTGGTGTTCAACAGGAAAGAAATATCCGTGGCGGTTTCGCGGGTGTCCTCGAGCCGTGCGCGGACTCCCTGAATATCGAGCCGTCCGAGTTTCCATGCCGTGGCCGGGGGGTTCCCGGATGCGGGGGGGCCGGAGAGGAGCTGCTGAAGAGCCGCGCCGAGGAGAAGGCTGCCGCCATCCACATCCACGGATGTGATCACTCCGTGTTGAAAAATCCCCGCGGGCGTTGCCTGAACGCGGACGATATCCAGCGACAGGAACGGGGAGGAAAATCCGGGCGCGGAGGCACGGAGGTCCCAGAGCGTGAAGTCGAGAGGGGCGGAAGGGTCTCCCGGGCTTCGCCAGTCGAACGAGCACTTGAAACTTATGTCAGGACTCGATCCGCCAAAACCGCCCATCGAAACTTCCGCGTAATCGCAAACAATCCGCCGCACCGGCCACGAGGGAGCGCCGCTGGAATTCCCGGACGGGAAGGTGTCCAGCAGGGCCGGGGAGACTTGCAGGCGCGGGTTGACCAGACGGATCTCCCCCAACTGCCTGCGGCGAAGATCGTCGAATGAGAAAACGATGCTGCCGCCGTCGAGCCGGAGCAGCTCGGCGCCGGTCTTGCGGTCGCGCAGGACAAACTCCCGGACAACCAGCCGGCGGGGAACCCCGATCTTCACTTCGCCGATTTCCACGCGCACCTTGGGCATCCCGCGCTGCACCGTCCAGCGCACGATAGCGGTCAGGTTTTGGTTGAGGTATCCCAGCACTGCGACCAGCAGGACCGCGACAAGGACCGCGAGACGCTTCATCCGCCTGCGGGGCGGGCGTTGGGATTCAGGAGCGGACAAGGCAGTCAAGCAGGGTTCCTGCGACGAAGGCGATTCCCACAATGGCATTCGCCTGAAAAAATGCGCGGTTGACGGATGCGACGCTTCCGCGGCGGGCCTCCCAATGCTCGTAGATCAGTGCGGCCATGACAATCGCCATAGCGGAAAAATACACCCGCCCCATGCCGGCCGCGAGGCCAAATGCCGCCAGCCCGAGAAATGCCGCGGCGTGGAGCCGGACCGCAAGCCGTAGCGCCCCCGGCACGCCAAGGCGCACGACCATGGAACGAAGGCCCTCGCGAAGATCCACGTCGTAGTCCTGCGTCGCGTAGATGAGATCGAACCCGGACACCCAGAGCAGCACCGCCAGCGCCAGAACAAGCGGAGGCAACGCGAAGGCGCCTGTCACAGCCAGCCAGGCCCCCACCGGGGCAACCGCCAGCGCCAGACCCAGGAAAAATTGCGCGAAGTGGGTGAACCGCTTCGTGAGCGAATAAAAAAAGATGATGACGAGGGCGGCGGGCGAAAGCAGAAAACACAACGGGTTCAGCCACCATGCGGAGACGAGAAATCCCGCGGAGCAAACGAGGCAGGCGGCGAGCGCCAGCCCCCGGGTTGCGAGCCGGTGGCGACCTGCGGTGCGCGGGTTCCTCCTGTCAATTTCCCAGTCCGCAATCCGGTTGAATGCCATCGCCGCCGTGCGGGCGAAGACCATCGCCCCCACGAC
>JBAXTX010000084.1:0-12109 GCA_037129975.1 Verrucomicrobiia bacterium
AGCGGCCGAGGATGTCCAGCCAGCTTTCCCGCGCCCAGACCTCCTGCCAGAGATACGCCGTGCGGTGTCCACCCGCCGGGTTCACGGGATTGCCCGCCGCGCCGTTGTCACCCTGGTTGAATGGCAGGAACTCCGTTGCCGGTCCGGCCAGCTTCGTGACCATGCGGACCTCGGCGTTGCTCACCGCGAAATGCACGAGCGCCCCGTTGGGAAACGACAGCAGCGGCTCGGGGGCCTTGCCTTTGGGATGGGGGTGCCGATCAAAACGATACTGGTCAACGGCGTCGCCGATGCTCTGGGTGAAGTCGGTCTTCAGCTCGACCGTGGCCACGGGCACGCCATTCAGAAAGAGGACGAGATCAATGCAGTTTTCGTTGTGCTGGGAATACCGGACCTGACGCACCACCCGGAGGCGGTTCGCGGCGTAGCGTGAGAGGATCTCCGGGTTGATCCCCAGCGCGGGCTTGAATTGCGCGAGCTTGAGCGGCTGGCGGAGCCCGAGGATCTCGATGCCCTGCCGGAGCACTTCGAGCGTCCCGCGCTGGTCAATCTGCTCCCGCAGGCGGGCGAGCAGGGTGTCCCCGGCGTTGGTGCCGTGGTTCTTAATGAGGGCTTCCCATGCCTTCGGCTGCGTCTCCTGCACCCAGGCCAACACGTCCGCCGGGAAGAGTGCCCGCGCCCGGTCGTAGTCCGCCGCATCGCCCTCGGCATACAGCCAGCCGTTGGCGGCAAGGTGCCCGCAGATCTCGTCCTCGAAGTGGATTTCTTTGTGCAGGCTCATGGGTCGAATTGCACGAGAATATCAGCGGAATGCGCCTTCACAGCGCCCAGGTAGGACTGCAAGGCTTCAAGCGCATGGCCCTCCTGCGTCGCCGGACCGCTGCTGAACGCCAAGGATAACAGTTTGTCGCTTTCGATCCCTTCGCAACATCCGTTTCGCAGCGATTCGTAACCGTGCAGTTGGTGAACGCGCAACAGCAGCTGTTCCCAGCAAACCACCTTGATTTTTGCCCGCTCGACTGATGTCGAAACCTTGGCGTAAGCCGCCAACGCTCGTTTGTCTCCGGTGACCACGATGCCGCCGGTTGCCTCGGCCTCGGCAAAGAGGAGTGCTTCTCCGGGATCCAGCCCACTCTGCAAAAGTTCCTGCTCGCGGCGAAGATTTGTCGAAGCGCCGAGAATCTGGTGTGCCGAGCAGAATGCCTCCAGGTCTTCCTGACGAAGATTTGCCAGTTTCTTGCTCGAACGGCTCAGGCGGCTCCTGAGACTGACAAGATATTGGATTTCGATTTCCCCGGCATCCATCCCGAGCAGCTCAGGCAGAAATGGCAGGAATCCGCAGGCCGCGAGCTTCAGCACCACATCCACATCGCTGAAGTAGATCATTCAAGGGCACTGGTCGCACGGATGATCCACTCCCGCGAGTCCTCTGACAGCGCATCCAGATCCAGATGCTCCTCCATCGCCTTCTTCAGACAGATCCCGGCATCGTCCGATTTCTTCTCAAGAAGAGCAACCGCTCCATTGGCCACCGGCCACCGGCCCGAGGTAAAGCCGTAGTTCAGCGCGGCCACGCCAGGATCAACACGGTATTTCGTGCCGAAGTTCCGCGCGGCGTTTGCCAGTTGGGCGCAGTTCAGATTTCTGGTGGAACTCAGGCCCAGATCGCTGAAGCCGGTCAGAAATTGAACGGCGAAGTCGTTGGCTTGCCCCTCGTCCTTCTCGTCGGAACTTGTGTCAATTTTCTCATCCACAAGCGTCTGTCCGGCTTTGAGGTGCCTGTGGTGGATGTGTCCCAGTTCATGGGCCACGATGAAGGCGATCCATGACGGACTCTTCCTGGCATTCATGACCACGATCACCGGGCGATCATCCAACATCGTCGTCAAGGCGTCGGGCTTCCTTGCTCCTGCCGGGATGCTTTTCAGATGGATCACCGGAATGCCGATCTCCCAAGCGACCTTCAGTATGTGCCTCAGGCAGACCGGCTGCTCGAACTGGGCGAGAAGTTGTTGCCGCCATTCCAAGGGCGCGGGCACTGCAACGGTGGGCGGGAATTCAACAAAGGCGGAGGCGACGGATCTGGCCACTCCCAGGGCATAATGTGTCGCCAAGCAAACTTCCTCCTCGGTTACCCCCTTGGCCTTCTTGTATTTGACCCCGCCATGATGGGCGAACGCCAATTCCTGCTTTGCGTCAAGCAGACTGGCCAGACTGTAGCCGAGGTGCGCGAAAATGTATGCTGTCGCTTCCCGGAATCCGCCGCTCGTCGCGGCAATCGAGTCGTCCCACCACGAGGGCAGCACGACATCATTCAGGAATTTTGGCTTCACGCCGGCTGCCGAGAGCCGGGCGCGAAGCGCCTTCATCGGATTGGTGGTATTTTTGGCTTTTGCGACGGGCACGGTGGTTTTGAGGTTTCAACCGACAAACACGAACAGGACAGCATAATATGGGGCGAATCCACCCTGACAAGAATTTACGGCATGGCCGCCCAGAGCCGTTTCCTCCGCCTGCGTGGCGCGGAAGAGATTCGCCGCCAGTTCGGTGCTGCCCATGTGGTCGAGGATTTGCTCCCCCTTTTTCAAGCCTTTGCGGGCGTGGATGTCCTGTGCCCCGAGCCCGCCGTAGAGCCCCATGTAGCCGTGGTTCTGGAAAATGGCGTAGTCGCGCGGCTCAATGACGCCCGCACCCTTGGCCGCGTCGGCCAACTGGCTGTTGTGCATTCTCAGCTCCGAGCGGATGGTGAGGCGGCGTTGATCTTCGATCTCCTGGTCGCTCAGCTCTTGCCGCCGGGTCTGGATGGCGAAATAGGTCTGTCCGACGGCGACGATTTCCTTGGCTGGATCGGCGTTTTGGATGACGAGGTAGCAGGCGTAACGCGACATCATCACGGTCTTGAGCGGGCGCTGCGCTCCGCTGCCGATCCCGACCATTTCGGTGATCTCAACGAAATGGTCCTCCACCCGCTGCCCGCTGTTGAAACAAGCCGTGCGGGCCTTGGCGATGACGGCTTCAAAGTTCCGGTAATCGTTGTAGCCAAGCACGCGGGCAAAATCCCGGCTTGACCAAAACTCGTTGCCCGCCGGATTCGTCCGGCGGATTTGCTCAAAGGGTGTGATTTCGTGGCTCATAAATTCCAACCCAGGTTGGCATATCACCGAAAGCTGCAAGAAAGCTCGCGAAGCATATCGAAGGTGTTGCAATAGCTCACACCAAACTCCTCGCAGACATTCGGCATCGGCACCCTGGCCCGCGCACCATCCTGGCGCGCCTCGTGAGTCACCAGGCAAAAGCCCGCATGCTTTGAGGTGGCGACCAGCCAGCCATCGGCATCGGTTGCGAATTTGGCTTTCGCTGCAGGCAGGAAATCCCTTGCTGAAACCCAGTTCATCATCGGGGCGTATTCCGACGCAATCGGGGTCAGCGCATCATCCAAAAAAAATTCAGCCGGCAAATGATCCGCCACCCAGCCGGTCAGAAGATCCTCGTTGCGCTGGAGTTCGGCCAAGACGCGGCGCGTGCTGAAAATTCTGCCTGCCGCATGACCGGCTTTGACGGATTCCCAAAATCCCGGGCAGAGATCAAACGCGTAATACGAGCGATGAGCCGAGATCAACACGTTCGCATCCACCAGAAATTTCCGCCCGCCATGTTTCATAGCGCGAACCCCATCTCCCTTCCAAAACGGTCGTAGCTGGCACCGCTCAACCCCGTGAGCTGGTAGGCCTCCCGGTATGGCAGGCGGCCCTCTTTGGCGGCGACGTAAACTGCCGCTGGAAACCGCTTCCCGAGCCGCGAGCCGAGGGTCAGGTAGAAGTTTCCTCCTCCGGGGCCCCTCGCTCTCCTGATCGCTGCTGCCTCCTTGTATTCTTTGTAGAAAGCGAAGTAGCGCGTGCGGGAAATCAGATCCAGATCAAGAACCCGCCGGGCGGCGACAACCGGGCTCACCTTGAATTCCCGGGCCAGCCGCTCGAACGGTGCCTTCTCGTCTTTCACCGCCTGCCATGCCAGCTTCATTTCCCTCGCCGGCACGAGGAACTCGGCCGCGACCTTGTTGCAGAAAATCTCGACCGCATTTTTCGAGGGAAGCAGCTCCTTGAAGTCCGAAACGCCGCCTTCGCCCAGCCACAAGTGAGCGAGCTCATGCACGAGCGTGAACATCTGGGCCGCCTTCGCATCCGATCCGTTGATGAAAATCGCCGGCGCATGCGAGTCGCTCAGGACAAAGCCGCGAAACTCCTCCACATCCAGCGGACGGTGCGTGTTATTTTCGACCACGCCGTTGATCATCACCAGCACGCCCACCCCCTCGATTTTTTGGATCAGGACCCGCAGTGCCTCTTCCCATGTCCCGAGGCTCCGGCTCCAGCGAGCCTCCAAGCCCAGGGTCCGGCGGATGTCCGCCGCAACCACATCGGGACTGTCCTTCAGCGTGCGCGAGCCGATAAAAGCAAGCGGCGGCTCCCCCTGCTCGACCAAAAACCCCCTCATCCATTCCTGCCTCAACTGCACGGCATAAATCGTGTCCAGCAAGTGCGGGGACGGACGCGACACCCTGCGATCCGTCACGGTGCGGAAATCCGGGATCGGCAGGCGCTCATCGGGTGGCTTCGCGAGAAAAAAGTAACCGAGCGGCGTGTATGTCTGCCCGGCGAACTTCTCGAGTTGCTTCACCGTCGGCTCCGCCTCGCCGCTGATCCACTGCGGCAACCTGGGGAATTTTTTGCGCAGCTCATCCATGCTCATCCGGGAACGCTCTTGCGCCCACTGGAAAAGTTCCGGCTTGATCTGCACCCTGTTGCTCATGGTCCAAAAATAGCCGTTCGGGGAGCCTTTGCAATCCCGCACCAACCGCCGCTCACAATGCCGCCCGCACGTCAATCTGCCCGGTGACGGCGGCGGAGATCAGCGCGGTTCGGCGCTCCTGCAGCAGGTCGATGGCGCGCTGGGCTTCTGCGGTGAGGGTGTCAAATTTGGCGAGCTCGGCGTCAAGGAAGGCTGTAATGGCGTGCTGTTCGGAAATGGGTGGTGCGGTAATCGGCAGGTCTCTTACATCGTCCAAACTCAACTGAATTTTTGTGCCGCCGTAGCTCTGTGTTTCAAACCATGTCTTCCCCACCAATGAGAGTGCAACGAATCCAACCCACCTCGGCGTCAGCCGTTTTTGTCGCAATCGAGCCAGAGCAACATGCTGGCTGACGTAGGCGCTTTCAATGTCTTCGGGAACGACTGCAACTGAGCCCAAATAGGCGGTGATAGAAAACAGGACATCGCCGGGCTTTACTTTCGTTCTCGATCCTTCAGCTCCATCGGGCACGGCGACTCTTTGAATGTCGGAAAGATCAAGGCTGATACTGCCGCGAGTTAGATTGGTAATCCGAATAAACAACTCCCCTTCGTCGGAATAGTTCTCAGCCCAACCACGCGACCCGCTTGTGAGAAAATCAAGATCCCGTTTCATTGGAAATACCTCCCAATGCTCCGGCACGTCGCCGAGCCATTCGATGCCGGAGGGCTTTTTTGGCAAGGATGAAGGTTGAAGGATGAAGTAGGAACGGCCATTTTCATCCTTCATCCTTCTGACTTCATCCTTTCCCGTCACGGCGTGGGAGATGACGGCCTGGCGTTTTTCTTTCAGCAGTTCCATCAGCCGCCGCTGCTCCGCCACCAGCCGGTCGATCTTCGCCGTCTCCTGGTCCAGAAATGCGGCGATGGCGGTTTGCTCGGAGAGGGGAGGTGTTGTGACCTTCATCCCGCCAACAAACTCCCAGCTTGCACGGGGCATCTTTGAACCGAACGTCGAGCCGTCCACAATGGAGATAAACTCACGGTTCAGGATTTCGTATTGAGCAAACCGGCTGTTGATTCCCTCCACTGGCCGCAACACATGAAAGTCACCGACCGCTTCGCCAGGGGACTCGGCAAGATAGGCCTTTGCAAGGTAGGGCCGCAACTTCCCGAACAATATGTCCCCTGCGTCGAAAGCAATACCCTCCCCCTGAAACTCTGTTTCGGTCGGGATAAAGCGCCCCGTCCAGCCCTCAATATTTTCCAAGGCGACCGGTCGCTCTTGTCTGTCGGTTTTTTCTGTCAACAAGCGCAGGTTGTATTTGAGCGGCCTCACCTCCCACCCCTCCGGCACATCTCCCAGCCACTCGACGCCGCTGGGTTTGTATTTCGGGTAGCGGGGGAAGCTCATTGGAGAAAAAGCTGAAACGCTGAAAGCTGAAATACTGAAATGGTCACTTGGTCAGACCTCCGTCAGGCAAATTGAGCGCGGATTTGTCTTCCCCGGCTTCTTCCGAGTCCCACATTTCCCGGTAGGCGTGGATGTGCCAGGCGGTGGCGGCGGGATCGATTTCCCAGAAGTGGCGGCAGAGTTTTTTGTAGAGAACAAGGGCGGGGGCGTATCCGCAGAAACTGACCAGCCCGTCGAGCGTGTGTTCGATGTGGTCGGCATCGCGGCTGTGGGAACGCAGGATGCCCTCGACGATGGGCGTGTATTCCCGGACCGCCTGCCGGTTCAGCGCATGGAGGCTCCCGGCGATGTGGTTCCTGTTTTCGGGCGCGTTCGATGAGAGCTTTCTTGTTAGTGGACAGGCCGGTGCGTTCAAAGAGCAGCGAGCCGATCTGGCGCTGGAGCTGGCGGACAGACCAGTTTCCTTTGAGGCATTCGTTTTCGTAGAAGGCGCGTTTCCACGGGTCGTCGAGAGCGATCAATTCGACGAGTTTGCTCCACGAGAGCCGGAGCAGGACCCCGGAAGAAAGCGGTGTGGGCAATTCCGGGGTGCGTGTCCCCGGGATTCGGCAGGCAGTGTCTGCCGAATTACCCAAGTCGGCCCGTTCGACCAGTGCCGATGAATCCAGAGGAGGAACCGGCAGAGCCAATACCGCTAACGGAATCCGGGAGGGTAAAGCCAATTCGGCAGCCAGCGCCTGCCGAATTTGAGGAAACCGCAGGTAGAGAAGCCTGCAGTTTCTCAGGTTTCTGATTTCAAGTCCTTTGATTTGTTTGCCGGCTAAATCGGCAGCCAACTTTTCCAGAAGACGCGTCCCATACTTGGCGCGATCTTTTCCGGTTTGCTCGAACTCGATGAGGTAAGCTCCAACCACCCAATTGCGGATGACGAGCGCTTGGTTGCCCGCCGCCGCTACCCGGCCCTGAAGCTGGGTGGTCGCAGAGTTGATGGCTTTGACGAGGCCGGCGTAATTCATTTGGTGCGTTGGCAGCAGCCTCCGGGGTGAAGATGATCTTCTCAACCATGGTGGGCGCGTGCCCGCTGTTTGACGTCCGCCCACGCGATCCCGGAGGCCGGGTGTTGCGCGTATTGTTCCTTCCGGCGGCGGAGTTCGTCGCGCTTCCAGTCGGGGACCGGCGTGGAGTCATCCTCCCCGGCCAGGCTGTCCCAGAGGTCCTCGACGAGCTGAAGACGTTCGGCCCGCCCCAACTTGAAGATCGGCGCGAATTCGGTGTTCATGGCGTTAAGATATGGGGTTTTCTGGAGTGGTTCAAGGCCGGGTTGTGAAGCGGGAAGCTCATGGGAGAAAAAGCTGAAACGCTGAAAGCTGAAATGCTGAAATGGTCACTTGGTCAGATCACGGTCAGGGCGTTTTGGATTTCAGAATCAGGGCTTTGAGGCCGCTGAACTGGCTGAACGCCTTGTCTGTGGTGACCATTTGGAACCCGGAGCTGAGGGCGAAGGCGGCGAGGTAGGCATCCATCCACAGTTTGGGGGAGTTGGTTTCCCTGAGCGCGAGAGTCTTCCAGATTTTCTCCACACCCTCGGGTTCGTGGGCGAAGGAGATGCGGTCATCCTCCATGAATCGGTCGTAAACGCGCCATGCTTCGCGGTTCGTTAGCGGGGGGTTGCCATATCTGGCCAGCACTTCCGCCGTGGTGAGCAGCCGCAGCAATCCCTGCTGTGTGGCGCGGCAAAAGCAGAGGCCCTGTTCCTCGGCCTGCAGCCAGGAAGTCGCCGCAGTATTGTGGCTGTGCTTGGAGAGCGTGAGGGCCAGCCAAATATTAACGTCGGGAAGCTTCATGGATCCACTCAACCTCCTGCTCCATCAGCATGTCGGCCACATCCTCTGGCGTGAGGTCCTTGACGGCCGGGTGGCGGCACTTGATCAGCGGGAGCTTGACGCGATGGCGGATGCCTGGATCTTTTGTCGGCTGCACCAGCCCCCGGCGGAAAACCTCCGCAGCCACGTCCTTGAACTTCCGTCCCTCATGCACGGCACGCAGTTTCATTTCCCGCAGGAGATCGCCGGGTAGATCGAGAGTGGCTTTCACGCGCCCAGTTTCCCAACTTTCCAGCTTTCTGTCAAATGCGATGGCCGCCGGATCGCGTGTTCATTTCGTCAGGCCCCCGATCATGGTGAGGATGCGGTCGGTGACGCCTTTCAACTCGGCGTCGATCTCGGCCAGCGGGCGCGGTGGCTGGAAGACGTAGAAATGGCGGTTGAACGGGATCTCGTAGCCGACCTTGGTTTTCTCGTGGTCAATCCAGGCATCGGGCGCATGGGGCAGGACCTCGCGTTTGAAATACGTGTCCACGTCCTCGGCGAGCGGGACGTTTTCGGTGTCGCGCAGGCTGGCATCCGGCACCGGCTTGCCCTTCCCCTTACCCTTGGTGCCGAGGACGGCCTTGCCCTTGGCGTCGCGCTCGGGGCGCTCGACGGTGATGGTGCGGTAGCCGAAGTCCTCGTTCTTAAAGATCCGGCTGATGGGGGTCTTCGACCCTTCTGTTTTGCCGTCGCGGGTGACCTCGCGGAAATTCCCGAACAGCTTGGTGATGTCCTCGATGTGCTCGGGGCTGAGTTCCTTGCGTTTGCTGCCGAGGCTTTTCCGCATCTTCTGCCAGAACCCGCTGGCGTCGATGAGCTGGACCTTGCCCTTGCGGGCGGCGGGCTTCCGGTTGCTGACGATCCAGACGTAGGTCGAGATGCCGGTGTTGTAGAACATGTCGGTCGGGAGCGCGATGATCGCCTCCACGAGATCGTTCTCCAGCACGTAGCGGCGGATCTCGCTCTCGCCGCTGCCCGCGCCGCCGGTGAAGAGCGGGGAGCCGTTGAGGACGATGCCGAACCGGGAGCCATCGGCTCGTTCTTTTCCGCCATCGGCCGCCGGACGCATCTTGGAAATCAGGTGCAGGAGGAACAGCAGGGACCCGTCGCTCACGCGCGGCAGGCCGGGGCCGAAGCGGCCGTTGAAGCCCATCTGCTCGAATTCCTTGCGGATGGTGGCCTCGATCTTCTTCCACTCCACGCCGAAGGGCGGGTTCGAGAGCATGTAGTCGAAGCGTTTTCCCAGCAGGCCGTCGGCGGAGAGGGTGTTGCCGAAGATGATGTTCGCGATGTCCTGGCCCTTGATGAGCATGTCCGCCTTGCAGATCGCGTAGGACTCCGGGTTGAGCTCCTGCCCATACATGACCAGCCGGGCATCGGGGTTCAGGCCGGCGAGGTGCTCGCCGCCAACGCTCAGCATGCCGCCCGTGCCCGCCGTGGGGTCGTAGAGGCTGCGCACGACGCCGGGCTTGGTCAGGGCCTCGTCGTCCTCGATGAAGAGGAGGTTGACAATGAGCCGGATGGCATCGCGGGGCGTGAAGTGCTCTCCGGCGGTCTCGTTGGAGATTTCCGCGAACTTGCGGATGAGCTCCTCGAACACGGCACCCATCTGGTCGTTGCTCACGGCGTCCGGGTGGAGGTCGATGTTGGCGAACTTCTCCGTGATCTGGTAGAGGAGCCCGGCGCGGTCGAGCCGGTCGAGCTGGGTGTGGAAATCGAATTTCTCGAAGATGTCGCGCACGGCCGGCGAGAACGCCTGCATGTAGGCGCGGAGGTTCTCGCCGATGTGGTCCTGGTCGCCCATGAGCTTCTTCATGTCCAGCGGCGACGTGTTGTAAAAGTGCTGGGCGGCTTTCCGCAGAAGGAACGGCTCGGGGTTCAGCCCAGCCTTCTCGCGCTTGGCCAGCTCGGCGAGCACGTCGGCCTTGGTGGCCTCCAGCACGCAGTCCAGGCGGCGCAGGACGGTGAACGGCAGGATGACCTTGCCGTAGTCGGACTGCTTGTAGTCGCCCCGGAGGAGATCGGCAACGGACCAGATGAAGGAGGAGAGGTTGGACATGGGCGGAAAGGGTAACAGGTCTTGATCAAGTCGCGGACAAACGGAGTGTGTAGCTGGTCAGGGGGCGAGGGGCGAGCGGATTTCCGGTTTTTCATGCCTCGCCAGAAATATCAGGCCCCGCGAGACAAAGACTGTCCTACCCCGGAGTTTTCCTGATATATTTTCTGCCCATGAACCGATTCTTCCTCCCTCTGCTCGCCCTGGTCCTTGTCTCCTCCACTTTCGCCAGCGACAAAACCGCGAAAACCAACCAACCCGCCCTCGCCGGGGGATACTCCCCGGCAGAAATCGACTCCGAGGCGCGGAAGGTGGCGGAATTTGCCGTCAAGGCACAGGCGAAAGCCAGTGGAAGTCCGCTCCGGCTCGTCAAAATCCTGAAGGCGGAGCGTCAGGTGGTCGCCGGATTGAATTACCGGCTGGAGATCGAAGTGACTGACGGCAGCAACCACCTCAAAGCCCATGCCGTGGTCTGGCGAAAGCTGGACGGCTCGCTGGCGCTGACCTCTTGGGAATGAACGTCTGGCCTCCCCTGATGTCAGATCCTGTAGCGATTGCCGCTTCAACCCCGGCAGCGTGAATTCACCATGATCCTCCCTCTCATCGCATTTGCCATCCTTGCCCTGCTCGGACTCTCGTGCGTCGTGGCCCCGTTCGTGGAGCCGGTGGGGTGAAGTTTGAGGCCTGCGGCGGGAACAAATCCAACCCGCCTGTTGCGTGACCTCGGACAAGCTGGTAACCGCAGGGATGTCATTTCCGGGCGGCAGGCTTCCCGGTCTTGAGGCTGGCACATTTTTCCTTGCCCCCCGCGAAGGTTCTGACATAGTATCGCCCGTTAAGATGACGGTAGAGAAATTGAACTTTTGTCGGCGTCCAAGCGGTTTCCTTTTCCAAGGATTCCGCAGCTTCGGTTGTGCTCATAACATCATGACCGTATAAAAATTAAATTATCTTTTCCGGCATCAACATAACTCATTGATTAACATAAGGAAGGGTGGCTGAGTCCGGTTGAAGGCACTCGACTCGAAATCGAGCGTGGGGTTAAACCCACCGGGGGTTCGAATCCCTCCCCTTCCGATTCTTTATCAATGAGTTGTAAATTATAAGAGTGGAATTTTTCGACACGTGTCGTGTCTCCACTTATCCCTATCTTATCCCTTTTGGGAAGCTCCCGAAAAATGCGGTGACGACATTCCGAACTTCACCCGGCGCGGCGCGGACAAGATGACTGGCCGGAATGGCACTGGTTCCCAGTGCCATTCATGACAGGCCGCGAATGTTCGTTCGCAGGGTCTTGAGTTCAGAAGGGAACGAGGGACGGAATAGAACCGCCCTCCACCGGTAAAGGACTGACGGCTTTTCGTTTCACCAAATCAACGCCACCATGAATAACAAAATCCAATCTGAACTGATCCGCATCGAGAACGAATGCGGCGTGCGGGTGCTTTATGCCGTCGAATCCGTCATCCCCTATGCAGTCGGCGTGGATATCGCGTGTCGCATGAAGATGAGCGTCCTCGACCTGCCGACTTCCTGGCTCAATGACAGAAAAGACCGGCTGGCCGAGGCCATCGAGAAGGAGGCCAGGTTCGGGGTCGGATCCACATTCAAGGACCGCCGGGCGCACGCTGTCCTCGACGAGGACTGGTCGGTGAGCCCCGTCACGGCAAAGAACAAGGAACGGGCGTGGGCGCAGCTCGGAACGAGCGGGAGCGGAAACCACTTCGTGGAGTTTGGCATCCTCACCGTGTCTGGCAGCGCCTGCGGGCTCGAACCTGGCGAATACGTGGCGCTCCTCTCCCACAGCGGAATCCGGGGAACCGGGGCTGCCGTCTGCGACCACTACAGCAAGCTCGCCACTTCACAGCACCGCGAGCTGCCGAAGGAATTGTCGCGTCTGGCGTGGCTCTCGCTCGACAGCGCGGACGGGCAGGCCATCGATGTTTACACGCCGCAGAAGGCGTTCTGCATGATGGCCTCTGG
>JBAXTX010000085.1:0-12076 GCA_037129975.1 Verrucomicrobiia bacterium
CCCGTCTTGCCGGCAAAGAGCGCGTGCTGGCGGGTGCCCTTGCCGATGGCAAGGTACTGGAGTTTCGTGGCTCCGGTGCGGCCGATGGCGATCCGGAGTTCGCGGGTCGTGTCGTTTGTCCAGAGCCCGGCATCATCCGGCGCGATCTGTGCGAACGGAACCTCGACGCGGTTCGAATCGATGCTGCTCCGTCCGATGCGGTGAACCAATTCGATCGCAAGCTCCTGCGGGGGCTGCGGATCGAAGGCGAGCGCTTCCGCCACACGGATCCCTTCGTTGGCAAAGACCCATCCGTCACGATCCCCCCGGAGACAGACGCTGTTTTTTCGCAGATCGTCCGGCACGAAGCCGTCGGGCAACGGCTGTCGGCGGTCCCAATGGATCAGGGGGAAAACGCCGCAACGCGCGCCGCTTGCCGCGATGCTTTGCAGGCGCTTGACGGCCGTCTCGCTGAAGTTCGCCGGAAAGTCCGCGACGACCAGGAAGTGGTATTTCTCCGCCACGCTGTCGGCCTGCGCGTTGTATTCGGTGATCGTCGCGTATTCGTTGCGGAGATACATCTGGATGACCTTCTCGATGTGTTCGTTGAGTTCGGCCAGCCGCTCTTCGATCTGTTCGCGCCGGGTCCAGATGCGGCGATTGATGAGGGACTCCTCGTAGTCGGCCAGGTGCATGAGGCCGGAAAAGTTTTGTCCGAGGCCGACCGGGTCGATGATGGTGAAGGTCAGCTTTCCGGGAGGGGTCGTGGAAAGCATTCGCAGAATGATATTGTTGAGCGTGCCGATGACCGCGGGGCTGCCGGAATCGGATGTCTCGAAAAGCAGGGCGCCCTGTGCGGGGAAGGTCAACGCCAGCGGGATCGAGAGCTGTGCCGGCCCGGGCAGCGCCAGACGGGGGTCCTTCGGAGCGGCCGGGCCCCTCAGGTCCAGGCGCAAGGCGGCAAACTTCGCGCCCGGTGGAAACTCCGAGGCGGGCTTCCAGCTTTCCACATAGGGGGCATCCCATGCGGGCGAATACCTGTCGAGCAGGTCGTTCATGGCCCCGAGAGTCTGGTAGAGAGGGATCATGGCCCCCGTCCACGCGGCTTCGAGTTCCGACCAACGGGCCGCCTCTTCCGCGGAAAGAACAGCCTCCGCCCCGGCGTGGGAGGAGGAGATCTGCTCCTTCCATGTCTCCGCTTGGCTCTTGATTTCGGCGATCCGGGTGGCGCGGGCGTCTTCGCTGCGCTGGAGTTTCGGAAGAAAAAGGCGTTCGTTCTTTTCCTGCAGCCGGAGGGCTTGGCTCCCGATCTTTTCAAGAATCTTGGCGGCGAATGGTTTCTCGATCTCGGCAGCCCCGGCCCATTGCGTGTTCAGTTCAACGCAAAGCCGGTCGTAGTCCTCCTGGATCTTCCGGCGGGCGGCATCGTGTCCGGCTTGTGCCGTCGCCTGACAGACGCAAAGAAGGTTCCGCGATTCCACGAGGCCATGCGCGAGGTGCTCCGCCGCTTCCCCGGACCGAAGGCTCCCCATGCGGTGGAGGACGAGAATTCCCGCGGTCAACACAACGCCCATGACACAGGCCGCCGCGACCGCCACGGCTCCGGCTCCCGTCCAAAAGCCGAGTGACGCGCAGGTCACAAGCACCAGGGGAATGGCGGCGCAGCGGGGGAGCCAGCCGAACAACTTGGGGAGAAAAGACCGCCGGAAGACGCGCAGTTCTTCCTCGAGGACGGGGAGGCCCGCGCGAAGCGTTTCCAATAATTGCAACGGATCTCCCGAGTCCGTCACTCTGACTTCGTCCGGGTACCGGACAAGGCGCAAAAAAACCGGATACCCGCGAAAGGCGCCGTGCACCCGGCGGGCCAGCCGCGCGAAAACCGCCTGCTCGGCCGCCACCTCGGCAGAGAATGCGGCAAAGGCCTCGTCCGCGGCTTTTAACTCAAGAGGAAGGGTCCGCGTTGCGTTGAAATGGCGCATCTGTACCTGCGTGAGCCGCCGACCCTTTTCCCTCTTCGCATGTTCCTGCAAATTCTCCACGCCCCGCCGGCGGACATCCTCAATGCGGGCGTGGCGGAGGTTGTATATCGCCCGGGCGCGGGCTTGGCGATCCGCGAACTGCGTCTCGACCTTCTCGGTCTCCGAGGCGACCGAATTCCCGACCGCGTCCGCTTCCTCACGACGTTTCCGGGTTTCCGCCGCACGACGGAGTTTGTGGTCGCGCGTGAGTTGGGATTCCTTTTGCGCGAACTCTGCGGCGGCTTCCTTCAACCGCGTCATCAGCTCAAGGCTCCGATGGACCTGCAATGCGACGGGGCTATTCACAATCGGTTCGGACCTTTCCCAGGACGGCTTCGATTTCCTCCATGGCGTCCACCGCGCGGCGGATGTGCCGGGGAAGCTCAACGAGAAATTTTTCCTCGAACTCCCGGCTTTTCATGTCGTGCCAATACGCCCGGGTCTGCTCCCATTCCAGAGAAAGTTCCTTCATGGCCTGGGCGAGCTGGGTGGCGCTGGTGTTCATGGCTGCGGTTCCGGGGTTGTTGCCGGGTCCGGAGCATTTTCCTGCTGCCCGGAGGGGGGGTTTTTGACTTCGCGGGGAGCTCCGGTTTCCGCATAGGACTCGAGGGTTTCCCGCGTCTGGAGGAGATAGGAAACGGCCTTGGGAAGCTCGTGGTCGAGGACGCCCCGGAGGCTTTCCAGCTTCTTCTCAAGCGGGGCGAGGCAGGACTCGTAGTTGCGCGCCCATCGCTTCACATTCCGCAGTTTTCCCTCCGCTTCCTCGGACGCCTGCTTCGCCCGCCGCATGGCCATGAGTTCCACGGAAAAATTCTCGCGGAAGGAGGACATCCTGGCATTGAGGAGTTCCTGTTCGGCCTGAGCCAGCGTCCGGCGTCTCCTGCGGATTTCCCCCTCCCAATGGACGCGCCGGTCGTTCTGAAGCCATCCCCGTGTCCGCCGAATCTCGCCGCCCATCTCGTCCACCCGGATGCGCGCCTTGTTCAGAAACAGGATGAGATTCGTCCGGAAGGTTTCGAGCGCGTCGAAAGAAGTGACTTGGGCCTGGTCCGCCATGGCATTATCTCTGATCGAGGTATTGCTCGATCCGCTGCGCTTTGCGCAGGAGATACGGCGTGTGCTTCTCGGAAACCTCCACGAACTTCCTCAAGACCTTCATCGTTGAGATGAATTCTTCGGCGAATTTTTCATGTTCCTGATCCTGCCATGTCCCGCCCAGCGAGTTAAACCGGGCCTGCAGGGCGGAAGCGCGGACCTGCACGTCGTCGTTGAACCTCTTCAGCTCGCTGGCGAAGCGGCGCACCTCCTCGGGATCCATGATTGCTTGAGCCACACCGGGATTGTGGCCTCAAGGCCGGGTGAAATCAAGAAGCACAAGAAGCGAAATCGTCACCGGGCGGAAAGGCCCCGCCCGCGGCTTGCCGGGATGCGCCGCGATGGAATGTTACGAAATTGTCACATTTCTTTTCTATCCCGCTTTCATCGGCTTGGTAAGAATGGCGGCGCTTTAACCATGAAAGCTCAAACACACACAATGATCGGGCGTGCATCCGGCCTCGCAAAGGCCCTGCTCGCAGCCACCCTCCTCTCCGCTCCCGCCTTTGCCGGGACGGCAACAACCGAATCCCGCTCCTCAACACCGCTTGCCGACTGGTGGAACGGAAAATACATGACGGGAAACTGGTTCGGCGTCCGCGACATGCTGGCCGACAAGGGGCTGACGTTCAGCGGCAAGTATTACGGCGCGTATTTCGGCGTCGTGGACAGCGAGCGCGGAGCCCGGGGGTTCTGGGATGAGGGGATCGAGTTCGGGGCCGAGCAGAATTATGGCAAGCTCCTGAATGTGGATGCCCTCAAGGGAGTCAAAGGGTTCGCGCAATTCCGCTACCGCGACTCGCAACTGGCGGCGGATCCGAACCAGTTTGTCGAGGCGAACCCCCTGTTCAGCCCGACGAACTGGTATTCCGGAACTCAATTCCGCGTGCTCCAGTTCGGTCTGGAAATCGGCACGGGCGACCTGCTTCCGGTGAAAGACATGGTCGTCCTGCGCGGCGGCTGGCTGCGGCCCCAATCGGAATTCATTGACCAACCCCTCTCGAAGCTGTTTCTGAACAACGCGGTGAACAGCGCCAAAGGCGTGGGCGGGAACATCCCGTTCTCGTCGAGCTTCTCGACATGGGGCGGCACGATGAAGGTCAAGCCGGGCGAGTGGTATTACCTCAAGGGCGGACTCTTCATGTCCTATCCCCAGGCAACCGCCAGCGGCAACCACGGCCTCGCCTACCAGGGCTATGGTCCGGATACCAGCCGGAATGGCCTCATGACCATGGTCGAAACCGGCGTCACCCCGGCGTTCGGCCCGTCCCGGCTCCCGGGGAAATATGCCATCGGCGGCTACTACTATGGCTCCTCAAGGAACTCCTTCAACGGCACCAAGGGCTACGGCCAATACGGCATGTATTTCCAAGCCGACCAGATGCTTTTCCGCGAGCCCTCCCCGGAACCCGCTCCGCTGGCCAAGGGGCCTTCCGACGGCAAGAGCGTCGCATCCGGAAAAGACTTCAAAACTCCGGTTTCCGCAGAAAAAACAAAGCTCTCCAACCAGGGTCTCAGCATGTTCAACCTCGTGTGCCTGGCCCCCGAGTATAACAACCCCTTCCCGTTCTACTTCCAATCCGGCCTCGTCTACACCGGCCTCATCCCGCACCGCGATGCCGATCTCACGATCTTCTCGGTCGCCTACGGCAGCTACAGCGCCCAAAACATCGAGAGCCTGCAGAACGCCGGAAAAACCAACCAGCCGAACTACACGATCTTCCTCGAGGGCGGCTACCGCATCCAGGTCAACGAATGGGCGTTCCTCCAGCCGTTCGTCCAATATGAGATCCGCCCGGCGGGCACCGGCGCCATCCGGAACGCCACAATCCTCGGGTTCTACACCGGCCTGATATTCTAAAAAAACACAGCAGGAAATAGCAGCCGCCGCCCGGTCCATCCCGGCGGCGGTTTTTTTTGCCGCAGAAAACGATTGTCAGACCAGTTCTCGGAATGATCCGGACTCTTATCATGAAAGCCCGGCATGGGGCGGGCTGATTTTCTTCGCTCATGTCAAGAGCCAGATTCAATTCAAGAATACGCACCCTTGGCTCGCCGAGAAAACCGAACTGCGGGCCGTCGGTAAATATTTTAACGAGCGCGAGGACATCCGCGTCCGGGATTTTGCGGGCCTCCGCGACTCGGCGGACCTGAAATGCAGCCGCCCCGGGCGAAAGATGCGGATCGTGCCCGCTGCCGCTTGTCGTCAGCAGATCCGCGGGCGCATCGATGCCGGCGAGCCGGAGCACCAGCCGTTCGAGCCAGCCCAGGACAGGAGAGAGGAAGGTTCTGTCTCCGCGAAACACCCGGAACAGGAATGCCCCGAGAAGCGGAGTTACGGCCGCAACCGATGTGACAAACAGCGCGAACTGAAGAAACTCGTTGGATTTCACCGCGCCCAAAACATCCCGGCTCCGCAGAGGTCGCCAGGTAATGTCCGCTGAAAAAGCGCTGAAAATGTGCTAATTCTTCCGGCGGGGCATCACCCGATCCAGTCGAACCGCACGACCTGTTCGATGGCCGGATGCAGGCTGTGGTGGACCGGGCAGGCCAGGGCGGCGTTCTCAAGGGTCTTGCGCTTCGGATGGTCCGGCGGAAGCGGAATGACAAACGCGACCTCCAGCTTCGTGATCCGGCGAGGCGAGTCCGAGGACATCACCTTGTCCACTCCGACTTTCATTTCCCCAAGCGAAACGCCCTGCTGTTCCGCGGCGATCCCCATGATTGTCGCCATGCAGGCCCCGAGCGATGCGGCCGTCAGATCGGTCGGCGAAAAAGACTCGCCCCTGCCGCGATTGTCCACCGGCGCGTCGGTCAGAATCTTCGTCCCGGAAGGCCCGTGCACAATCTCGCAGCGCAACGAACCCAGATAAGAAATGTCAACGTGAACCATCACCGCGAATTCACGCAGAAATGCCCTCCCTCCGCAACAACTCCCTTCAAGGAAAAATCCTCGCGTGCGGGTTGGCCGCGTGCCGAAAGTGAATCCTGCGCTTGCATGGGGGCGGGCCATTTTCTTTACTGGCTGATTCATGTCATCGGAATCCGGCTATTCGCGAAAGAATCCCTTTCGGGCAACGCTCACCGTCAACCGCAGGTTGACCGGCGAGGGGTCCAACAAGGAGATCCGGCACCTGGAAATTTCGCTGGCGGAATCCGGATTGAAATACGAACCGGGGGATTCGCTGGGGGTCTTTCCGTCGAACGATCCGGCGCTGGTGGATCTGGTGGTCGGCGAGTTGGGGTTCACAGGCAGCGAGATCGTCATTGCGGCCGACGGGGCTTCCGTCACGATGCGCGAGGCGCTTTTGAATCACTTCATTCTCACGAAACCCTCCAGCCAGCTTCTGCAGGCTGTGGCCCAAAAGGCTGGCTCGGGCGGGCAATGGAAGGGCCTGCTGGATCCCGCGGCAAAAGCGGATTTGGAAAAATTTCTGTGCGGTCGGGACGTGCCGGATGTGCTGCAGGAGTTCCCGGCGGCGAGGTTCTCGCCGGAGGAATTCTTGAAAGTGCTGCGCAAGCTGCAGCCGCGGATCTACTCGGTCGCCTCGTCGCAGAGGGCCGTCGGAGAGTCGGTGCACCTCACGGTGGTCGTGGTGCGATACCGTGTCGGGCACAGCCAGCGGGCGCGCGGCGGCGTCTGCTCGACTTTTCTTGCCGGGCGCGCGGAGGGGGGGATCCCGGTCTTCGTGCATCACGCGAAGCATTTTCACATGCCGGAAAATCCGGAAATGCCGCTCATCATGGTCGGCGCGGGCACGGGAGTCGCGCCGTTCCGGGCATTTCTTCAAGAGCGCCAAGCCGCCGGCCGCCAAGCCCCGGCCTGGCTGATCTTCGGCGAGCAGCATGCGGAGACGGATTTTTTGTATCGCGAAGAATTGGAGGCCGCCCTGGACGATGGAAATCTCACCAGGCTGACAACGGCTTTCTCCCGCGACCAGGAGCACAAGATTTACGTTCAGCACCGGATCGAGGAGGAGGGCGCGGAGATCTTCGCGTGGCTGCAACGCGGAGCGTATTTTTACGTCTGCGGCGACGCGGAAAAAATGGCGCGGGATGTGGATGACTCGCTGCACCGGGTGGTCGGCATCCATGGCGGGATGTCGCCGGAGCAGGCACGGGAATATGTGGACGCCATGAAAACCGGGGCGCGATACCGGAGGGACATTTATTGATGGCCGCCATGAAACATCCTTTCCACCACGTCCATTTTCTCGGCATCTGCGGCACGGCCATGGGCTCGGTTGCCGCAGCGATGCGGGATCGCGGGTTTCATGTCACCGGCCAGGACGCCAATATTTACCCGCCGATGTCCGTGTTCCTGGCATCCAAGGGGATCACGATCACTCCGGGATTCAATCCGGATGACATTCCGCGGGCGGATGTCATCGTTGTCGGCAACGCGATGACCCGGGGGAATCCGGCGGTCGAGGCGGTGCTCAACCGGAAACTGTTTTATCTCTCGCTGCCGGAAGCCCTGAAGCAATTTTTCCTCCGCGGACGCCACAACCTCGTCGTCACCGGCACCCACGGGAAAACCACCACCACCTCGCTGCTCGCCTGGATCTTCGAATATGCGGAACTGACTCCCGGCTACCTGATCGGAGGGATCCCGGCGAATCTCGGCCAGGGGGCCTCGCTTCGGGAATCGAAGTATTTCATCATCGAGGGGGATGAATACGACACCGCGTTTTTTGACAAACGCTCGAAGTTCATCCACTACCTTCCCGAACTCGTCATCGTCAACAACATCGAGTTCGATCACGCGGACATCTTCCGCGACATCGGCGAGATCAAGACGAGCTTCCGGCGGTTGCTGAACATCGTGCCGTCGGAAGGCATGGTTCTCCTGAACGGAGATGATCCTCATTGCCTGGAGGTCGCGAAGACCTGCCCCGCGCCGGTCGTCGAGGTCGGGTTCTCGCCGAATGCCGGCAACCGGATCCGACAGGTGGCTCACGCGGCCGCCGGGTCGTCGTTCGAGCTCTTCGGGGAAAAATTCACGATCCCGATGTCCGGGGACTTCAATATCCGGAACGCGGCGATGGCGGCCTCGGCGGCGCATTACTACGGGATTCCCCCGGAGAAGATCCGCGCGGCGCTCGCCTCGTTCCAAGGGATCAAACGCCGCCAGGAAGTGCGCGGCATCGTCCGCGGGATCACGATCATTGACGACTTCGGGCACCACCCGACCGCGATCCGCGAGACGCTGGCCGGGCTCCGCTCGAAGTTCGGAAAGGCGAGGATCTGGGCGATCTTCGAGCCGCGCTCGAACACGACCCGCCGGGCGGTTTTTCAAAATGATCTTCCCGCCGCTTTTGCAGGGGCCGACGGCGTCTTCATCGCGAAGGTCGCGCGCCTGGATCAGATCCCGGAAGACGAACGCCTGAACCCGGAGAAAGTCGTCGCCGACATCGCGGCTTCCGGCAAGCCGGCGTTTTACGAACCGACGGCGGATGACATTGTCGCCCGGCTCAGCCCGCTGGCGAAACCGGGCGACGTCGTCGCGGTCTTCTCGAACGGCGGGTTCGATGGCATCCACCAAAAGCTCCTCGACCGGCTCTGAGGCTCGCGGAGCAAAATAATCCGCGAAGCCGTCGCCCGCACCGACGCAAGAATTGCGCGACAGCTTGCGGCCGCCTGATTCCTTCCGGGGAGCATACGCATCCTGCGTGTTCTGCCAGGCTTCCAGCCGGGCAATTCCGGGAAAGGTTTAGCCGCAGATGGTCAGAATTTCCGCAGATTCCAAAAGCGTGTTCATGGTGGAAACACGCAGGGAGGCACGGAGTTTGTCGGTTGCCCGATCCACCGGTTTCCGAACGCCACGTTTTTCGAGCAATCCTCCTGCCCGCAGCAATCGCCTTCGCCCCATTCCGAACAACTCGGATGTCAACAGGGAAGAATCCCTTTTCTGAGCGATCCGCCGAAGAATACAATAAAAAATGACTGGTACCAATTCCCTCGCCGGCCGCCTTCGCCGAGTAAGCAGGCCGAGGGCGACCTGCCTCCTTTGCGGAGAGCGCCCTTCGGAGAGCCAAGGGCGGTCAGGGAGTCCTGCCGCGCCGCCTTGGCTTTCTTGAGATCGGCTTCTGTGGGATGATCGTTGCAGGCGTCGGGGGCCGACGCTCCCACTCCGCCTCAATGAGATCCTCAAAAAGTTGGGATAACGACCTTCGTCTCCGGGTTGCCATGGCTTCGGCTGCCGCCCGAATTTCAGGAAGGATGGATAAATTGAGTTTCGTTTTCACAGCTTCGGAGGGTTTAAAATCTGTGCGCCTATATAAATCTCGCATAAGGCGCGGGGCTTTTCAACATGCATTCACCCGTCCCTGATCCGCGCGTAAGCGCAATGAATGGAGGGCGGTCGCCCCCGGCCGCCTTGCTGAGCAGCCCGAGGGCGGGCTGCCTCCCTTTATCTATCGTCTGTCGAGCCGCCCTTCCTGCGTCCATCGTTCTTACGCGCTGATTTGGGACCCGTCGAGGGCGCCCCACTTCTTCCCAAGAACCCGCAGGCATTCAAAAATCTCAAAATCCGTCAGCGTCCGTTGACCGAGTTCCATTCTGGTATAGGTGGCCGGGTCAATTTCCCAGCCGCCATTTTGAAGCCGTCGAACCATCTCCGCATGGGATAATCCCACCGATTCCCGAAGTTCCCGAAGGCGCCCGCCCAGCATGTTTTTCCGCCTCCGGCCCTCGTTGATATTCCGGCAATGCACAAACCACCATAGAGCGATGCGGTCGCGAAGATCATTGACGTGTAACTCATTGTTGCGCTACTCGTCAACGAGACGCAGGCGGTCAAAAATCCGCCTGGCAAGCGCATGGGAGGGCGGGAGTTCCCGGGTCGCCTTGCTGAGCAGCAGGCCGAGGGCGACCTGCCTCCTTTGCGGAGAGCGTCCTTCGGACATCGGGGCAATGCCACAATTCAAGCAAAGAAAAAACTGTCAAAAGAATGAAAATACGTATTGGATGCGCATTTCATGAAACGCACAGGAGAAGATATTATCCATCTGCAGATCGACGTGCCGGTGCAGATCGAGCAAAAAGCGAAGCGCCTTGCCGAGGAGGCGGGGCTTTCTGTCAGCGAGTATTTCGGGGAACTCGTGATGAAAATCGCGGATGGCTTGGAGGGCATCCCGCTGGAGCGTGAGGGAGATTGACAGGCAAGCGGCGTTTGAATATACGTATTTCATGCGCATCCTGCTTTTCTCCCTTTTTGCGGCTCTCCCGCTTTTTGGAGGGACGGCGGAAGCGGATCCCCAGCGGCAAGAGGATGCGTTTCAGGCGACCATCCGGGGCGACGCGACTTCGGGTGTGGCGGTTTTCTCGCCATCCGGATCGCGCGCATTTTCCGGCAATGTGGTGATCTTCCACAAAGGCCGCCAATTCAAAGGAACCTCCCAGGGCCGGACGGAGGGAGGCCAACTGATTTTCACATTTGAAGCCTCTGCCGGCCCGGACGCAAAGTCGCCCGCGCGTCTGCTCACGGGCACCTTTAAGGCGACCGGGGAACCCTCGAGATTCTCGGGCTCCGGCGCCCTCCAGTTTTCAACAGGGAAAAACGACCCGAAACCCTCCGCTCAGCTGCCGATCAAGGTCAGCGGAATCCAAATGCCGAAGGTCACCGGACGGTAAGTGCCTGCCTCCAATGGCGAGCGGTCGCCCCCGGCCGCTTTTGCCGAGCAGCAGGCCGAGGGCGGCCCGCCTCGTGCGCTGCACGCGGAGCCGGGAGATGCGGAAAAAAATCAGAAAAAACCGTTGACAATTTCTTCCTGCGCGTAAAGACTGCGCCCTTAATACGCAATTATGAAAACATCCTCTGTTCTCTCCGGCTTCCGGCGCAGGTCTTCGTTTGCGGCGACCGCGTTGCTCACCACACTTCTTGTACCGATCCTCACCTCGCCTGTCGCCATGGCCTTCGGCGGGGGAAACGGAAGTCCGTTTAGCAACGGCTCCTTCTTCCCGGCCGACGGCACATTCCAGGCCACCATCCGCGGAACCAACCTCTCGGGCGTCGCCGTCTTCAGCACGTCCAGCGAGGGATCGGGCGGCGGCATGTTCACCGTCTTTGCCAACGGGAATACCTACATCGGAAATACCAACGCCTCAATCAGCGGCGATACCATCGCCGCATCCTTTGAAGCCTCCCTCCCGGGCTCCGGCACCGGAACGAGCGCCAGCACGATCTCCTCGGTGCTCGGGCAGACCGGCGGGACGTTTGCATCGGGTGGAACAAATACAGTCGGCGCCCACACGAATTCAACCGGCGCCCAGACGAATTCAGTTGGAAGCTCTGGTGATTTCTTACGGATTGACCTTGCATCGGGTCCTATTGGAAGTGGTATTGGCCCAGCTGTCCTTCTTTTGACTACGACTGGAGGTGTTGCCATTGCCAACACGATTGCTGGGCCCGTTGTGACCCCCGTTGTGATTGCTCCTGCGCTGCCCGGCTTGGGTGCCCTGACTGAGACAACAACCGGGGCCACCTCGACAGTGACCGGGGCGCAGGACACGATCACGCCCGACGTATCAACGAAAACTTTTGGTTTGATCAACACGGTGGCGAACTCGACGTATAACGATGTGTTTTATGCGTCTGGCGCGTTCACTGCGAAGCTGTCGAACAGCTATCCGAACCAGCAGTTCAAGGGCAGCGGGACCATGACATTTCAAACTGTGGACACCAGCGGGGCAATTCCGCAATTGGTATCGAACACGGTTGCCATCAGCGTGAAAGGGGTGAGAACGTCAAACACAGCGGGGACATACACACCGGTGACCGTGGAAGTTCCGAGCGTGTTCACCACCTACGCAGTGACCGTCATCTGACGGCCATGGCATGGTGAATCTTGGCGGAGCCTTATCCACTTGTTTGCGAGCGCCGCATTTCATCCCGCCCTGCGGGAAATGCAAGGGTGGGTTCACGTTGTTGGAGCTGGTGGCGGTGTGTTTTATCATAGCGATTCTGGCATCGCTGGTGGTGG
>JBAXTX010000086.1:0-12034 GCA_037129975.1 Verrucomicrobiia bacterium
TCCTTTTTCTCAACCGCCGCGGGTTCTCGACCTCGATGCTCTGCGAGGCGTGCGGACATGTCTGCAAGTGCCCGGACTGCAGCGTCTCGCTGACTTACCACCGCGCCGCCGAACGGATCGTCTGCCACATCTGCGGACACTCGTCGCGCGCGCCGAAGGTCTGCCCGAAATGCAGGGACCCCGGGATCCGCCACTCCGGAGTCGGGACGCAAAAAGTCGAGGATACCGTCCGCAGGATTTTCCCGAAAGCCCGGATCGCAAGGATGGATGCCGACTCGATGACCCGCAAGGATTCCTACCGCGAGACGCTCGGGGCGTTCAAGGAAGGGAAAATTGACATCCTGGTCGGC
This sequence comes from Verrucomicrobiia bacterium, assembly GCA_037129975.1. GTDB lineage: Bacteria > Verrucomicrobiota > Verrucomicrobiia > Chthoniobacterales > Terrimicrobiaceae > QYQL01. The sequence goes on from JBAXTX010000086.1 coordinate 351, forward strand.
ACGCAGATGATCGCCAAGGGCCTGCATTTTCCGAATGTCACGCTGGTCGGGATCGTCAATGCCGACCTCGGTCTCCACATGCCGGATTTCCGCGCCGGCGAACGGACGTTCCAACTCCTCACGCAGGTCGCCGGACGGGCGGGCCGCGGGGAGATGGAAGGCGAGGTTCTCGTGCAGACGTTCACGCCGTTCAGCCCCTCGATCCAGTTTGCGAGGCACCACGACTACGAAGGGTTCATGGAACAGGAAATGGAATTCCGCCGCCAGTTCGGCCACCCGCCGTTCGGCCGGATGGTACTGATCACGCTGCGGGGGACGATGCTCGAGCGTGTGGAGTTTTCAGCGCAGACCCTCTCCCGGAAGCTCAAGGCCGCGGCTCCGGTCGGCGTCGTGGTCGGCGAATCCGCTCCCGCACCGCTGGAGCGGGCAAAAACCTACTACCGGTTCCAGGTCGCGCTCCGCGGACAATCCTCGATGCTTCTCTCCCGGCTCGCCCGCTCCGTGCTCGACTCGCTGCCGATGCCCGAAGATGTTTTCGTTGCCGTGGACGTGGATCCCCTGCACCTGCTTTGACCGGAAAAGCGCTGGAGGAAAAAGTTCAACCCGAGCCCGGAGAGGATCCCCCATCGAGCAACTGCGGGTCAAAAACGGTTTCAGTTTTTCCGCATCAACCGCAGGACCTCGCGGTCTTCGCGGCCTTCGTGGGTCGGGATGTTGGTTCTTTCGTCAAGCAGAACGAATTCCTTTCCGAACAGTGCGTCCACTTCTTCCATCGTGCAGCCGAAGGGAGGCTCGTCGTCTCCGCCATGCGAGGGGTTCCTGTAAAAGATCGCCAGGAACAAACCGCCCGGCTTGAGAAGCAGGGAAACCGCGCGGGCATATTCCGCCCGTCGGGCTGGCGGGATCGCGCAAAAGCAGGTGTGTTCGAAAATCGCATCGAATGCCCCCGCGGGAAACGCGCCGCCCGAAAGAAAATCCGCGGTGATATATGCCTCTTCCCCGGCTTGGGGAAACTCTTCCGCGCGATCCTTCGCCGACGGGGCAAGGTCCAACCCGGTCACATTTGCCAGCGGGTCGGCCGCAAGCGCCCGCACATCATGTCCCGCTCCGCATCCCGGCACGAGGATTGATCCGGTCAGGCGGTTTTCGGAAAGCCATGCGACGAGCGCGGGATGCGCGCGGCCCTTGTCCCACGGGGTTTCGTGGGCGAGGTAGGCGGCTTCCCAGTCGCGCCCGGCGGGTCCAACGGGAAACGGTGCCGCATGGGGATTTTCCGCGGAGTTCACAAATGAGAAAGAGATCGGTCCGCCATCTTATTGGAGGAGCGTGCGTGCGTGGGCAAAGGCCTCGGCCAGCTTGGAGGGATCCTTCCCTCCGCCACGGGCGGCGTCCGGCTTCCCGCCACCTTTTCCGCCGACGAGGGGCGCGACCGCCTGGATGAGCTTTCCGGCCTGCACCTTCGCGATAAATGCCGGCGATACCGTTGCCACGAGCGTCACCGCGCCATGGGCTGTTGCCGCCAGCAGGCACACGCCGTCGAACGAACCTTTGAGCGCGTCGGCAACTGCCTGCGCGGCATCGCCGTCCACCGATCCCAGGTCGGCGGCAATGAACGGGATCCCGGCAATGGTTTCGGCCGAACCCGCAAGATCTTTGGCGCGCGATGCCGCTTCGCGGGACCGCGCGGCCTTGAGGGATTTCTCGAGCTCTTTGTGATGGGCGAGAAGACCCTCAATTTTCTTTTCGATCTCGGCGAGGGGACTGTTGAGTTGCGAGGCGATGGTGAGCAATCGTTCGGCGTCGCGCACCGCGTGCGATGTGGCCTCCAGACCCGCAATCGCCTCGATGCGGCGGACTCCCGCGGCAATGGCAGCCTCTCCAAGGATGCGGAAGAGCCCGATCTCTCCGGTTGCCCTCGCGTGCGTCCCCGCGCAGAGCTCCATCGAATAGCCGTCGAGCGAACCGGCGGCCCCGCCGACCTGCACCACGCGCACCATCTCCCCGTATTTGTCGCCGAAGAATTGCATGATGTCCTGGCGGCCGCGCACGTCGGCGTAAGGAAACTCCGTCCACAGGACCGGGGCATTTTCGACGATGCGCTCGTTCACGAGCCGTTCGATGTCGCGCACCTGAACCGGCGTGAGGGCGGCACTGTTGAAGTCGAATGTGAGTTTGTCCGGGCCGACAAACGATCCTTTCTGCGTTGCCTCGTGCGAAACGACTTCGTGAAGCGCCCAGTGCAGAAGGTGCGTGACCGTGTGGTGACGCTGGATGGCCGCCCGCCTCACGGGATCAACATTCAGCGTGACCAGCGTCCCCACTTCCGGAGCATCGTCCGCATCGAGAAAGTGCAGCCAGGTGTGGCCGGTCTTCTGCGTGCTGGAAATCCGCCAGAAGTCGGCGCCGTGCGTGAGCTCGCCCGTGTCCCCAACCTGCCCGCCCATCTCCGCGTAAGCCGTGCTCGCATCGAGCACCACGGCCGTCCTGCCCTTGAGGCTCACCACTTCGAGAACCATGGCTTCCGTCGAGAGCGCGTCGTATCCCACAAACTTCGTCGCCTCCTTCGTCGCAACTTCGGAGAGCTCGATAACCTGCCGTTTCTGTGCCGCACGCGCCCGGGCACGCTGCTCTTCCATCAGCCTTTCAAAGCCGGCGACATCAACCGTCAGCCCGCGCTCGCGGGCCATCAACTCGGTGAGATCGAGCGGAAAGCCCTGCTCGTCGTAAAGCCGAAAAGCAAACGCCCCGGAAAGAACACCCGAGGAATCACCCGAGGAATCACCCGAGGAATCACCCGAGGAAACATCCGAGGAAATATCCGAGGGAGCGCACGCATCCTGCGTGCTTGGCTTCGCATCCTGCGGAGCCTCTTTCCCATCCTGCGGAGCCTCTTTCCCACCCTGCGGAGCCTCCTCCTGTCCCCAAGTCCACAACCACGCATACCTTCCGTCCTCATCCAGCATCCCGGCATCGGAGGGGTTCCGGCATATGTAGGAAAACACTTCCTCCAGTTCCTTGTCCCCTCGCATCAGCCTGTCAAAGGACTCTTTTTCCCAAACCGGCAATCCCGGTGTGTTTTCCTGCCGGTTGATTTGTTTTGCGGAATACGACTTGATGGAATGCAGCAATTCGGAGAGCGGCCAGAAGAGCGGGGTTCCGTCCGCATCGGTTTCCTTGATCGCGGGCTGGAACAAAAGATGGACATGATCCGGCATCACGCAGGCCGCGAACAAATCATAGCGCTGTCCGTCAAAGTGGCGCAGGGCGTCGAGCATCAGGGTGCGCGCCGCCGGTGACATCTGCCGGTGCTCGCGGGTGGTGAATGTCACATGGTAGATCCCGTGCGGACGTTCGTAGTGGGGGAGGCGGCGCTTGGTGTATTTTGTTCCGGTGGGTTCCGGCTGGAAGGAGGAGGGAAGAGACTCCGGCTGGAAGCCGGCGTCAGCACGCAGGATGCGTGCGCTCCGGGCGGCGCTCCGGGCGGCGTTTCCGGCGGATCTCGTTGCCTCGGCTTCGAACAAGGCGATCCCCTTGTCCAGCGTCCTGTTGAACGCCTCCTCCTCGCGCCGCAGGACTTCTTCGACATGCTTCTGCTTTTTGCGGATCTCGGGAAAAACATCGCCCATCGTCCGGGCCAGCACGTCCACGAGCTTGTGGAAGAACGGCTCGTGGAACCCGAGCGTGCGCCCGTATCGGACAGCCCGCCGGAGGATCCGGCGCAGGACGTAGTTGCGGTCGGTGTTGCCGGGCTGGATGCCATCGGCGATGGCAAAGGAAAGCGTGCGGATATGATCGGCGATGACGCGGAAGGCGACGTCCGCCTTCTCCTGCCCGCTTTCGGGAATGATCTGCCCGTTGGCGTTCGGCTGGGGAAGCGTGCTGGCGTAGCGATGCCCGCTCAGCGTTTCGATCTCATCGAAAATCGGCCGGAAGATGTCGGTCTCGTAGTTTGAGATTTTTGCGTTGGCAAAGTCGGCGAAGCCTTTCGTTCCCTGGATGATCGAGCACACCCGCTCGAATCCCATGCCGGTGTCCACATGCTTCGCGGGCAGCGGGGAAAATGTCCCGTCGGCATTGGCGTTGAACTGGATGAACACGAGGTTCCAGATCTCGATGCACTCGGCCGTGCCCTTGTTGACGAGCGCCCCGCGCGTGTCGCCGGCGGGGGTCAGATCCATGTGGAGCTCGCTGCAAGGCCCACAGGGACCGGTCTCGCCCATCATCCAGAAATTGTCTTTCTTGTTGCCGTTGACGATGTGCACCGCGGGATCAAGCCCGGCCGAACGGAATTTTTCCGCCCAGAGATCCCACGCCTCGGCATCGCGCTCCGCGGGATCTCCGGCGGCGGGGCTGTAAATCGTGGCATAAAGCCGCTGCGGGGGAAATTTCCAGCGCCCGACGATCAGCTCCCATGCCCAGGAGATCGCCTCGGCCTTGAAATAGTCGCCGAACGACCAGTTCCCGAGCATCTCGAAAAACGTGTGGTGATACGTGTCGAGCCCGACGTCGTCGAGGTCGTTGTGCTTGCCGCCGGCACGGATGCATTTCTGCGTGTCGGCCGCCCGCGTGTCCGAACCCGGCACGGCTCCCGCCCAGCGCGAGACATCCGGCGCCCGCTGCGCCAGAAAGATCGGCACGAACTGGTTCATCCCCGCGTTTGTGAAGAGGAGGTTCGGGCTGTCGGGCATCAGGCTCGAGGAGGGCACGAGGGAGTGCGCCTTCTCGTGGAAGAAATCGAGGAACGACTGGCGGATCTGTGCGGACGTCATGGTGGAAGGATCAAAAAAGGAAGCGGTGAGATTGACAAGCCTGGTTGTATCACCACGGCCACCAGGATTTTTTCGGATTGCCGGGTTTGAAGGCGATGAGGTTGTCGGTGGCTCGGTCGGTGGCGTAGTGGCTCTCGGTGGCTTTGGTGACCACTGCTTCGATGCCTGGGTTGTCGAGGCGGGTTTCGATGTCGAGGTTGCTGATGCCTTGCGCGTCGAACTCCCTCGGCCAGACGGCGCTGATTTTGTCGGTGTCTTTCATCGCGGCCTGCAATTTCTGCCACGCTTCGCTGCTCATGCCGGTGAATTCGAGGCGTTTGATGGCCCCCAGGTCGGTTTCTGTCACCCAGCGGGCGAGGATCTTGTTGAAGATGTTGCTGGTCTTGCCGGTGCCAGCCAGAACCTTCTGGATGACGTCGCGGGCGGCCATTTCTTTTGATTCCAGGTCGCTCTCGACCCTCTCGGTTCCGGGCAGGGCGGCGGTGGCCACGATTTCCCCGGTTTCTGGTCTGATCGCCCGAAGTTCGCCGCCGACGGAGAACACATGCTGTGGAAGTGACCCATAGCTTGACTGCTGGCCAACGTAGCGGGCGACGACCTTGCCTTCGATGAGGAAGTCGGCCTTCTGGGAAATGTCCGCCTTCCTGAGCTTGGCGGTCTTGTCGTTTCCGAGGATTTCATCTCTGGACGCCATTTTGGTCTCCTGGGTTCGGGCTGTGCCGATGTCCACGAGGTTGAGCTGCAACTCGCGGCCGGTCTGCTCCATGATCCCCTGTGCGTAGGAGGTAGGGCCTGCGGCTCCGTCAATCTGGTCTTCGACCTTGATGGAAACCCGCGGCGACCCCTTGAGAAGGACAATCTGGCGAAGGGCGAGCGTATCCTTGGTTCCCGGTGTGCCAGGCTGGACGTCGGCCTTCACCTTTACTTTGTAAATGCCGTCCTTCCCCAACCCGGATGAAACGATGCTGTAGGTTTTCACATGCCCGAATGCGGCGCTCAGAATCCGGTCGTAGTCGAGGGCGAAGTCGGTGACCTTGCTGGAACTGGCCACGTCCACGCCGACGCCAACGCGCACGGCCTCGCGCAGGGCATCCGCAAGCGCCTGCTCCCGGGCGGTTGACTGGTCACCAGCGGCGCGGCCTTCGGATTCGACTTCTTTGGCGTGGATTGGGCAAATGAGAAATGTGGAATGCGAAATGAGGAATGCAAGGCAGCAAAGAAGTTGCTTGCCGAAATTCGGGCGAAGGGTTGCGGATTTGGATTTCATGATTGATGTTCGATATTTTGTTTACTGTGCACGGACTTCGTATTCACCGGGGAGCATGCCTCGACCGATGAATATGAGCGGTCTCTGTGGTGATATGTGGATGAGCTTGCGGTTCTCGAGCGGTAGAACGGTTCCGGGGGAGTAGCCGCTGGAGACATTTTTGATGATGAAACTTCGGGCAAATGGATTCATGGCGTCTTCAGCCGCTATAATTGTGGCCCCGCCGAAAGGGTCTTCTCCCCTGACAAGAAAATCCCCGGCAACTGCTGCCCCGGCCACTTCTTTCGGGAGCTTGTCTTTTGCGCGGTAAACAATGATCCGGGGAACTTGCGGGGCAGCAGGCTGCTGTTTTGGCTGCTCCACCACTTTTTTTTTCTTGGCCTTCGGCTCTTCCTTTTTTGGCTCTTTCCGCTTGTCTGTCGGCTCCGATGCCTTCACTGGTTGAATGGCGGTTGAATTGACAGTCGTTTGCTTTTTGGCCTCTTTCTCAGAGCTGATCTGATTGAGGATGTCGCCTACGTCCTGTGCTTGAGCGCGCCTTGTAAATAGGATGCAAAGAACGCAGAGCAGGGCAACAGACGAAGAGGGAAGCCAAAAATATCCACATGTAGAAATGGGACGAATAATGGTCTTCCAAATATGGCGAATGCTTGCGGATGTAGATTGCATGATTTCTTAGTAACTGCTTAGTGACTCGTTCTGGGCTTGCTCAATACTCAACGGGCTTGCGTTAAGCTGGGCGCGCTAATTAAATAGCGAGTTAATGTTATCTTTTCTCCGCTTTTGATTGTCTATTAGTTTTTTCATCATGGACGGGGCATCTCGTTGCATTGTTTCCACAATGGGAAGTAATTTTATAAAAATAGCATCCGCGTCACTCTCTGTTATAAAAGTTGGTGATGAAGGGTTTTCAAAATAGAACATGCTGGCAATACTGCCATTCCAGGAAAAGCCAGCCGAGTCAATATTACTCCAATCTTGATTTATACTTCCGCCTTCAATTGGTCTGCCATCGAACCATTTTGCAAATTGATTGATATTATTTTTACTGGCCGTGTTTCTCCATTCAGAAAACTTAGTGTAATACCTTTTAATAACCTTGAAGTGTCCAGCAGGAATATTGAGCTGGTCTTTCGATGGTCCACTCAAGTCTCCATTAGCGGTTAGTTTTTCAAGCAAATATTTGTCAAGAATCATGTTGTTCGCTGCTTTTACCTTTCTGTAATATGTTTCCATTTTCCCAGACTCATCGATTGGGATATCGATTAAAAAGTTTTTTGATGGATCTGTTGCATTAAAGAATAATCGCTGAAATCTCAGGCTTGGCTCACCACTCGGCTTTGATAAGGTCTCTACATATTTCAGGCCAGGATTACTTGACTGATGAGACGATTTGTTTAACTGTTCCAATATCTTATCTGAAAGTTGATTGTCGGTCTCATTTCCCTGACTAGCAGGCATGTTCTTTAGCGACAAGCCAGCAGGCTCTAAGAAAGTCGTCGGTTGTTTGGCTACTGTGTTCACGACTGCTCTGTTTGTTTCTGTTTTCTCAGAGCTGATCTGGTTGAGGATATCGCTGACATCATCTCCGAATACTGGGACGATGACTAGTGCGCAGGCTATGATGAGGATTACGGATTTCATGGCGTTATTTCGGCATTCCTTCGAGGGCTGGGGGATAAAACTGCGCGGCAGCTTTGTCGAGATACGTTCTGGCGAGGTCAGGGTCTTTTGGCACTCCGATTCCCCTGTCGAGGCAGACGGCGTAACTATATTGGGCTGGGGCGTATCCTTGATCTGCGGCGAGCCGATAGACCCTTGCGGCCTCGGACTTGTTTTCGACGACGACTTCGCCACGGTAGAGCATAACCCCGAGCGCGGTCAGCGCATAGGGATCTCCCTCCATGTTGTTGAGTCCGTCAATTGATTGAGATTTGAGTTTCTTCCCCTGCTCGTCGCTTTTTTGCATTCCCTCACCAGTCTGACGCATGACCCCGAGACGGTATATCCCGAGCGGGTGCCCCTGCTTTGCGCTCGCCATTGCCAAGGCGGCTGATTTTTCGGTGTTTTTCTGGGTCTTGTATCCGACGCCGTAGTAAATGGAGAGAACCGCTTGGGCATAGGCATCGCCCGCGTTGGCCTTTTCTACTGCCTTTCCATATGACAAAATCCGACTGTCGTTGCTTTGCTCTGATGAGTTGCCGGGGGCTGCGACGCTATCTGTTGATGCGAGCTTCGCTACATCAGAATCGTTGGATTGGGAGCCTCCTGAATTGACTCTGTTGATTTTATCGGCCCGATCTGTTGATGCCTTTTCCTCAAACTGGCTTGCGGGACTTATGTCGGCACGTGTTGCTCCGCTCTCAACAGTGGAAGGCGCGGATTTTCGTTCCTGCTCCAAGGTTTTTAGGTTGTCCTTTGCATCCGCATTTCCGAGTTCGGCCGCCCTGGCGTAGAGTGTCTTGGCTTTGGTGGGATCTTTGCTGACTCCACGGCCTTTTGCGTAGAGAACCCCGAGGTTGTTGATGGCGTCGGCCCGATCCTTTGCGGCGGCCTGTTCAAATAACGTGGCGGCTTTGGCTTCGTCACGGGTCACCCCGTTCCCTTCGGCGTAGGCTTTCCCGAGAGCAACCATGGCATCGAGATTCCCGGCAGCGGCGGCTTTTTGATACCACTGGATTGCTTTGTCCGCATCGGCGCCGGTGCCAGTTTCGTAGGCGGCTGCCAAGGCGACCATCGCCTCCGGAATTCCGAGATCCGAGGCTTTTTGGAACAGTCCGAGCGCCTTCGATGAATCACTGGCTGTCCCGACACCATCCCGGTAGCAGAGTCCGAGGTTGTAAATGCCACGCGGGTAACCGCCGTCCGCTGCCTTGGAAAAATACCCGAACGCTTCGGGCGCTTTGCTGTCGCCTCCCTGCATGGTCAATATGCCAAGCACATTCCAAGCCTCGGCATTCCCGAGATCGGCGGCTCCTTTGTATTTTTCGATTGCCTGCGCGATCTGCATGCCCTCCTCCAGCTTTTTTCCCTCCGCCAGCAAATTCTCTGCTGGGTTGGTTGTGGGCACTTTGACGTTGTTCGCCGCTGCTTTTACGGCCACAGGTGCGGAAACTGGTGTGGACTCCGACGCGGCAGATGGCGTTCCTGACAGTTGAACGGAAGAAAGAGCTTGGAAGATCGGCCGATAAAAGAAAACAAGAGTCCCCATGACGGCCAGAATTAAGCCAGCAACCATGATGCCTTTGCGCGTTGCGGGTTGCTGCGATACTGATGAATGATTTGATGCTGGATCAGGTATTGGCGGCAGGGCGGATTGGCCGGTGGATGGTTCCTGGGGCAGGTCGATTGCCAATTGAAGATCCACCCCGAGATCGCTGAGAGTCAGGGTAATCGGCGATCCAAATACCTGTTCAGTGATCGGAGCGGAGTTCACCAGCACAGCCCCCATCTCATGATCTACAACCCGAATCATCCCTCCGCCGAGATTTGTAAGCGTCACGAATAGCGGGCCGTCATCCGTGGCATCACCAAGTTGGATGTCGGCACCCGTCCGGCATCCGGCGGTGAGACTGCCCCCCACCGGGAACGGCAGACTGTTCTCATATTCACCACATTTGATAGCCAGTTTGTCCATGTCACTCGTATTGCGAAGGTCTCATAGAGGATTTACCGCAGGAAGTTGCTTTTCTGTGGGGCGGAAAACGTCGCCTGCGCAGGCAGTGCTCCCATGGTTGTCATGATAAACGGCCCGGCATCGCGCACGGCGGCAAGCAGCCCATTTTCTTTCCGCAGTTTGACGAGCCAGTCGCGTTGGGTATCAGCCAAAGCCCTCGGAGCATCCCCGCTCACGAGGGCGCGATGGTAGAAATCCTTCATGATGTCAGCGGTGGTCGTGTCGCTGACCGGCCAAAGCGTCATCAGCAGGTTCTGGGCACCGGCCATCATGAATGCGCGACGGAGACCGAAGACACCTTCGCCGGATTTTATCTCGCCCACGCCGGTTTCGCAGGCGGAGAGGGTCACGAGCCAAGTCCCATTGAGATCCAGACCAGCGACTTCCTCGGCAGTGAGGATGCCATCGCTTTCCGGGTCAGGAGCCTTCCCCTCACTCCATGCTTTGAGAGTGGCCTGTGCTCCGGTGAGAGCGATCCCGCTGGCCCGCATGGGATCCACTCCTTTGCCATTATTTTGAACAGGCTTATTCTGATCCAATCCAACCAACTTCATGCCACGGGTATTGTCATCGCTCGGGGTAAAGGCGTTGAGATAAAACCCATGTGTTGCCAAATGCAGGATGCCGGGTTTCTTGAGGGCTCGGATTTGCTGCTCGGTTGCTTGGTCGCCAAAATATGCCGTGGCTGACCACCCCTCCTTTTCGGCTTCCTGAACCAGTGATTTACCCTCAACCTCAGTCCCTGGCAGTTGCGGAAGCGTAATTTGTCCAAACTCGGCCATCTCTGCGGACCGCATGGCGACGTGGTTTGTTGCTGAACTCATTCCGCTTTGGTCGAAAACGGGGTTGGCAAAAAGGGCGATCTGGTTATTGTGATCTTTCGCGGCCGGGCTGGCAAGGTCGCGGCCGCTCCCCACATAGACCATTTCATATTTCTCAGCGAGGAACCGACCGTCGGTATCTGGTAAGGCGGCAAAGGAGAGAAAATTCAAAGCGCCGTCAGGACCGATGCAGAGGGTTTTTGTTGAGGGAGGGAACTTGGCGGCAAGAGGCGCCCAGAGTTTTTCCGCTAGGGTTTTCAAACTGGACTCAAGTGCGGGTTCATCACCTTTTGCAATGGCTAACCGGGTGGCTGCGGTGGCTTGGTCAATAGCCTCCGCGCCGTCAATGCGGACAATTTTTGGCTCTCCGTCTACTGCGAGGATGAGTGCCCCATAGCAACGCGCCTCCTTGCCATTGAGTTTGGGATCTTTATATTGGAAAAAGTCCAAAAGGACACAGCTATCGGGCAGTGCCGGGAGGACCGCGTCAAGCGTGATGTTGGCACTCTTGCGGGCGCGGCCGAGAATTGTGGCGCGTGAGGCGAGGGAGCGTTCGATGTCTGCAATGCGGTTGGCGATTTGCTCGCTCTGTTCGCGGTCGGGTTGTTTGTCGCTGAATGCCAGTTTGCTCACGCTTCCCCGGAGCTGTTGGATTTCCGTCAGTTTTTTTTGCCCTTCGGCATCGCCCGAAACGGCGGACGCCATCTCCCTGTCCTCAATCAGGGAATCCAGCACGATTCCCTTCCATCGGAGAACAAGCTGCCCCATTTGCTCGGAACGCAAGACGCAAGGCTGAACAGAAAATCGAAGGTAGGCACCCTGCCACGACAGACGGGATCGCTCGTCCATGGTCAGAACCTTCTGCAGCTGTTGCTGAATGGATGATGCCCAACGGGCTGAGAACGTCCGTGCCCTTGTGAAATCTTCCTGTAGGTAGTAATATTTGGCCAGATTGTTTAGGGCTTTTGCCGTAGCTGGGTGCTGGGGGCCGAGGGTTTTTTCATTGATCGCCAGAGATCGTTCATAAAGCGGAAGAGCCTTGGCGTTGTCTCCCATGGCTTCGTAGTGATAAGCCAAATTGTTCACTGTTGATGCGGTATCTGGGTGCTGGGGGCCGAGCGCTTTTTCTCTGATCGCCAGAGATCGTTCAT
>JBAXTX010000087.1:0-11796 GCA_037129975.1 Verrucomicrobiia bacterium
CAATCGGCGTCTGACGTCGATGTTGAAGCGGTTGAGGATCTCGTCCTCCGGCTGAGCGAGTTGCTGCACGACGTCGTACACGCGGGTGTGGCCGTTAGCCATCCCCAGATGCTTGCGAAGCTGAGCGTAGGCGATGGCGGAGATGCCGGAGCTCGGCGTCGAGCCGAGATCAATTGGGATCCGGTCGGGTTCTCTGTGGGCGATTGCTGCAAGGATGCGTTCTCTGGATGTCATAAAAATCGAGGGTGGCGTTAAAATATGCGAAAATGAACGGGCGGGAGACGTCTGGAGGAATGTCAACTGCCTGCAGTCTCGCATATCCAAATTGTTTTTGCTTTCACTTTTCACCGGCGGTCGATATTGAACTAGAGAACTCTAGTGAGCCATGAGAGGAGCCCCTTTGATTTACCACACCCCCCATCCCGATTGTGGCGTCGACTCCTGCGAACCTCAACGGCGGGCGATTGAAGCCGGAAAGATCAAGTTTCACGCGATTACCCACGGGCATTACCCCGGCGCGACGATTGCGCCGGAGACGATTCCTGGATTAAGCACACTGGGATATTGGGATGCCATCGGGGAACAGGATTGGGGGCTCGAGCCGCATTGCAACGAGGGGATCGAGATTGTGCTGATCGAGACCGGACGAAATGCTTTTGTGATCAACGGATCGAGCCATTGCCTTCGAGCGGGAAATGTGACGATTACCCGCCCATGGGAGCTGCACTCATTAGGGGATCCGAATCTTGGGCCGGGACGCGTTCATTGGCTGATTCTGGATGTCGGCGTGAGCCGGCCGAACCAGAAATGGAAGTGGCCATCGTGGGTGGTGCTAACCCCCAGTGACCTTCGAGAACTTTCCTGCAAACTGCAGGCGGGCGGCCAATCGGTCTGGAAAACAACGCCGGAAATCACGCAAGTCTTTCGGACCTTGGCCGAGTGCGTGCGTGCGGGAGCTTCTGAGCAGCACGTTTCTCGGATCATTGCCCATATCAACCTGCTGCTGGTGGCGTTGCTCGACGCCTTGCGGAGCCAGGATACGCAGGATGAGGGGATGCCGGTTTCGATGTCTCGTCAGGTCGAGAATTTCTTCAAGGAGCTCATGGCCCATCCTCAGGAGCTTGCCGAGCCGTGGACTCTGCGCTTAATGGCCAACCGGTGCAGGATGGGGAGCACCGCGTTTGTGCAGTATTGTCGGAAGGTGACCAATACGAGCCCGCTCGATTTTCTGAACCGATGTCGACTCGCGCGCGCCGCGCATTTGCTGGATGTTGCGAGGAGGAAGTCTGTGACGGACGTTGCGTTTGAATGCGGGTATTCGAGCAGCCAGTATTTTGCCACGCAGTTTCGTCGGCGTTACGGGAGTTCCCCCAGCGACTACCGGCACCGACGCTGAAAGCTGATCCGCTTGGCGGCCGGAACATCTCTTTGCTGAGCAGCTGATCAGGAAGCCCGCGCCTCGAAGTTCGGGCTCAATCGCCTTGTGGCGTCGCCGCCTGGGCATCCCCTTTCGTCACGCGCTCCGAGCCCTCGGAGTTTCCGATGAGGCCCCCGTCCTTCTAGGCGGCAGCACGTTCGAGGGTGAAGAACAGATCGTGGCGGACGTCTTTAAACAGCTTCGAACCAGCTACCCCAACCTCTTCCTGATCTTGGTTCCCCGCCACTTCGAACGTGCTTCGGACGTCGCCGCTCAGCTCGAAAAATCCGGGCTCGCGGTTGCGCGCCGCACCCAGCCACCACCCGCCAGCCAACCAGCTGTGCTCCTCGTCGACACAACCGGGGAACTTCGCGACTGGTACTCCTGCGCGACCGTCGTATTCGTAGGAAAAAGCCTCACCGCCCGTGGGGGCCAAAATCCCGCAGAACCCGTCGCCGCCGGCGTCCCGGTCGTCTTCGGACCACATATGCAAAATTTTGCCACGCTCACCGCACAGTTCCTTCGCCATCGCGGGGGAATCGAAATCCACGACTGCGATTCGCTGCGGGACGCTATTGGCCAGCTCCTCGAGTCTCCGAGCCTCAGGTCACAGATGGCAGAAAATGCCGCCTGCTGCCTCACCGTTCATAGCGGAGCCACCGGCCGCACCGTCAGCCTCCTCAATCAAATCGCATAGCCCGCTCACCAGTGAGACTTCCAAGAAGTCATCGCGACGAGACTCGCTACTCCAGCTCAAGCTGCCTGGAGGTGCACCCGTCGCCGATCTGCCAGAGCAACCCCAGCTCGTCGAGCGCGACGAGTTCCACCAGGCCCTCGGCGCAGCGAAGAAGGAAGCCGGACGCGATGCCCGTCACGTCAACGTGGCAGTCCACCTCCACGGCAAAGGCAAAAAGCAAACCGCGACCTTCACCTACAGCCTCAATGGAAAGAAGCTGCGCGAGTCCAGCCGCCGCGAAGGACGTTACTTGCTGCGCACCAACTTGAGCGGGAACGACCCGGCCAAGCTTTGGGAATACTACCTCCAACTCACCGAAATTGAACAGGCATTCAAAGAACTCAAAGGCGACCTGGCCGTTCGTCCCATCCACCACCAACTCGAACACCGCATCCATGCCGTAGCCAGTAACAGGAAGTAGAAAATAGCCGCAGAACCCTATGTTCATGCGGCTTCCCGGCCGTTCTTGCCTTGGAAGTTCAGTTTAGCGGCTCCTGTTTTGGGGCAGAGAAATTGGCACGTCATTTTTTTGGGGAGTTCCCGGCGTGCTCCGGCCTTGCTCCACGTGCTTCTTGAGGAGTTCGAAGAGCTCTTTGACCACCTCGGGATGCTCCTTTTGAAGGTTTTTGGTTTCCCCCGGGTCATCGGCCATGTTGTAGAGTTGGATTGGGGGGAGACCAAGTTTATGCGCTTCGTCCTCGCCGAGGTCCTGCGGGACGCCTTCTTCGGTGCAGACCTTGCTGGCGGCTCCATCCCCGGCACAGAGAGCGAGCTTCCATGGCCCGCGCCGGATGACCAGGAGATTGGAGTTCCCCCCTTGGTGGACCAATGCCTCGCGGACCGGGCGGTTCTCGCCCCGGAGCAGAGGTAGAAGACTGACGCTATCCTCGGCGGCGTTTTCAGGAAGGGACGCCCCGAGCATTTCGGCGCAGGTGGCCATCAAATCGCTTAGGCACACCAATTGGTCGCTACACCGGTTGGGATTCACTACCCCTGGCCAGCGGATCACCAGCGGAATTCGATGTCCCCCATCGGTAACATTACCTTTGTAGCCCCGGTAAGGGCCATTCACCCGATGGCCCACCTTCACAAAGGGCTTCAGGGGCGTGTATCCATGATCACCACATCCGGATGCTCCCCCGGCAGGCGCGCCAGGGCTTCTTCCCCTGCCCCATAGTCGCGACACGGACCAACTGCGAGAAGTCCAGTTTTCAGAGGATTTCGGAAGTGATTGGGCAGCAACACCCGCGCCGGAGCATAGAAATGCCAAGAGCAAAACCGCATAGCTCCTTCCAAGCCGACTCACCCATGGGCGCATGAAGCAAAAGGTTGACATCGGATCAACCGTCGGTTGATTTGCATCATCAGGGGGCTTCGGCACTCAGGTGCAATCTACCTGCCTTTTGACGGTGTGTCTTGCCACGTATGATAACCCATCGGCGCAATCTTCGCGCGGCTATCGAGCGCAAACTCGGTGCTGCCAAAATTCACGACAACATGCCAACCATTGGAGAAGTCGGTTTGTTGAACATTCCGATCGGGAGTCAACCAACGATGATTCACCAACGCGGCCCCAAAGAGCTTTTCATAAACCGGCACGACCCGGTTGTAAGATTCCAGGATTTTCTCTTTGTTTTTCCAATAGGTTCCGTTCGAGATGTGATAGGAAGGCGCCGTGCCGTAGAGGATGTTAAAGAGATCCTTCTTGAGCATGTAATCGGGCTGCACCAGCGTGTTGTCACCCCAGGCCCAAGTGGCAACCCGGGCGTCACCAAACACGATGCCGTTCGCAGGCACTTTCTTTTGCGGTGACATGTTGAATTTCTTGTATTCCTCCGTGGGTGGTACCGGATCCAAGCGGCCTTCCATGTGATAACTGCTGCTCATCCCGCCTTCACTGACCGTAAGGTAAGGCGTCGCCCACGCTCCCCCACCCTCTCCGCCTATGATCACGCCGTGATCATAGAAGAGCTTGAAAACGCTCAGGCGCGCTTCCATAGATTGTTTGGGGTTGGCTGGATGCTGCGGATTGTAATCCTGATCCAGCCACAAGGCCGCTCCCGGGGTGACATCGAAGAACCGATAATTAAACCGATAATCAGGCAATTCCGCATCGAGCCGCTCCCTGGCAGCCTCCAGGCTCATGGGCGGCGAGTCAACATACCGACTCCCATGGGCTCCCCGGTTGGCCCGAATCTCTCCACGTTCATCGGTCGATACATGCTCGGGAACCCGACCGAATCGTTTGTAGCGCTCCATCCAATCCACAGCAACCTTGGGATACCCGTTGTCTTGGAACCATTCCTTCGTCATGAGATCGAAATAGTTGTCATAGATGCCGACAATACCGTTCGACTTTTTTTGAATTTGTTTCGCAAGCTCTGGGTTGATGTAAAAGTTGAACCCAAGCCCCAAAATCCCTTTGTCGATCCCCGAAGCGGCCATGTCATCCAATATTTTCAAGACATCCGACCCGTCCCCACCCGGATAAATCCAAAATACCGGAGCGCCCCGCAATTTGGCAATTGCCGGGTTGTCTTTCTGCTTATCTGCAAGGCTCCGATAGTGGCCGCTCTCCATGAGGTATTTGCGGAAGTTCAAGGCAATGTTCACATAGCCGCCAGACTGCTGGAAAATATACCTGACGTTGCGCGGTTCTTGGAACTTCCCGAGATAGCTTCCAAAGCCAAATTCCGGCACCAACGTCTTTTTGCCCGAAATCTCCCTGAGTTTCAGTGTCAAACAACCGTGATAAAAATCTTGATCGATCAGGGTATACCCCTCGCCGGTTTGCGGGTGAAATAATCCCGCCCATTCCAGGCAATGAGCAGTGATCGCCTTCGGGCACCGATCCGGCATCTCCGGTTCGTCCACCTTATACAATATCCCATAGCCGTCGGAAATCACCCACTCAAAGCCCTTTCCTGAAACCGTAAAAGGAACCGGAAAATTCACGATTTGAATCTTCTGAGCCGGATCCATGTCCAGCTTCACGTCGATCACCGGCGAGTCCGGTGCCAACCTGTATTCGAGCACCGTCGCGATCTGATTGAAGGTGAAGGAGACGTGGGCCGTCCTCCCATTGTCCTGGATCTTCACCGCAACATCCTTGATTTTATTCACGTCAAAATCCGGCAGTTGCTCGTAGACAGTGCCCGTTTTGAGGTCAGCAACCCGCACCAAAGAGGTGGTCGCATCCACCCGCAAGGAAAGGTATGCATTCTTTATCTCGATATCTTTCGCCAAACCCCACCCTGTGGAAAACCAAACCAAGGCAGGAACCAACCAAACATGAACCATATAGGAATTAATCGTTTTCATAGTTTTGAATCTTGAGCAGGACGGGTTGTTGCCTCCTCGCAAGGCGGCGGCATTGACAGCAAAGTGGGGGGACTCATTGACGAAAGAAGGCATCCGAATCGCGCAGCCTGTTCTAGAGCGATCTTGCTTGTCAATGCCTTTTTTGGTTTGCCTTTTTTTGGTTTTGCTCATCGCCCAGGCCCTGGAGGAAAAATTGACGATCATCGCACCTGACAAAAAACTCGGCGCAGGGATGCCGTCGAGGCTGGTGATCTTCATTCGCTTTCCAAGGTTCTGATTCAAAGCCGGAAGCGCACCTCGCGCACGATTTTCTTGCCGAACCGGGCCTGGAGCTTGTCGAGAATTTCGCGCTTCCAGGTGCGCTCGAGTTCGTAGCGAACGCTCGGCTGGATGACCTGCACGGTCAGCGTCCCGGCCGCGAGCCCAGCCGGGATGGAATGCTGGGCGAGAAAATCCCCTACGACCTCGCGCCACGCGTCCGTGACCTGTTGCTCGCAAAGCCGGTCGGCCAGGCCGAGTTTGGGCAGGATCTTCTGCAAAAGATCCGCCACCGAGGCGCACTGATCGCGCTTGAGCTTCTGCTCATCGAGCCCCCGCCACTCGGACAGGACTTTCCGGCGCAGAGAAGCGGGTGACATGAGACGGGGATTTTAACTCCGGAGAAAAAAAGAGCACGCAGAAAAAACGCGCGTCCGCACCGGTTTCAAAGCCGGAGCGCATTTCCCGAAACAAAAAATGCCCGTGGAAAATTCCCGGGGGTTCAGAGACCGGTTATTCGCCGTCGTTGCCGATCGCCTCGACCGGACAGCCCTCCATGGCCTCTTTGCATTGCGTCTCTTCTTCGGGCGTCTCGGGTTGCTTGTGAAGGTAGCTGTGCCCTCCGTCGTCATTGCGCTTGAAATTCGCCGGAGCGGTTTCCCTGCACAGATCACAGTCTATGCACTGGTCATCCACGTAAAATTTTCCGTTCGCGTTCTCGCTGTATTTGTTTGCTGGGTCGGCCATTTGAGTTATTTGTTGGAAATGGCAATTTGGAGTTCCCCTGCCAGATTGCAATCTGTTTTTTTCGCGGGGCCCATTTTTCGCACATCATGCAACCACTTCCTGGATTCCTGCCACACTCTGGCGGCCATGTCGTCCACCGGTTTTTTCAGATCCGGGGGCGGATGGGTCCCGGGAAGGAGATCGCCGCCGACCGGCTCCCCCTGTGAATACGCGCGAAAAAATCGCGCGGGCGGAGGAAATCATCCGCCGGCATGCCCCGCTGATCATCGCCTATTCGGGAGGCGCGGACAGCACATGCCTGCTCGCCCTCGCGGTGCGGGCCGCAGGAAAAGACAACATCCTTGCCGCGATCGCGGACAGCCCGAGCCTCCCGCGTGCGGCTCTTGCGGAAGCGCTCCACACCGCCGCGCGCATTGGCGCGAAAGTCGAGGTGGTCGTCACGGCGGAATTCGAGAATGAAGATTATCTCAGCAATCCGGCAAACCGGTGCTATTTCTGCAAGGCCGGGCTTTTTTCCGCGCTCCATAAAATGGCGTGTGAGCGGGGATTCCGCGCGATTGCCTGCGGCGAGAACGCCGACGACCCAGCGGACATGCGGCCGGGTTCCCGGGCGGCCGCCGAGTTCCATGTCCTTGCCCCGCTGAAAGCCGCCGGACTTTCCAAAGAAGAAGTGCGGGCGATTTCCAAACAGCTTGGCCTTCCCACCCACAACGCTCCCGCCCAGCCATGCCTCTCGTCGCGCATTCCCCACGGCACGCGGGTCACTGTCCCCGCCCTTGCCATGATTGAAAATGGCGAAACCTTCGTTCGCTCGCTCGGCTTCCGGGTCTTCCGCGTGCGCTACATCGAAGGCCCGCCGCCCCGCGCCCGCGTCCAGATCGCAAGGGAGGAAATGAAAACCATCCCGGCGCACGAAGCCGCTCTGCGCGAAGGCCTCGCCGCCGCCGGGTTTGCCTCCGTCGAGATTGACCCCGAGGGCTACCCCGCGCACGTTCCGACTGCGAGGGACGACCGTTCCACATGACACCGTCTTTTCGCCGGCGGATCGCCTCGCACAACCGCCACGTTGTCATCGCCGCCCTCCTGAGCCTTCTGGGTGCCTGGCTGACTTGGACGATTGCCTACGCCCTCGTTGCGGGGCCCGTTCTGGGGGTGCTCACCGTTGTCTATGGACAGGAGGTCATTGCCGGAGAAATGCTCATCGGCCTTCCCACATGGCTGCACCCCGCCGCCCTGCTTCTCGCCCTGACAACCCTCGTGTGGGAAGCGGTGGATGAACGGAAAAACCGGTTTCATCCGGTCAGTGATCGCGCGGTGATCGGATGGCACATCCTCGGGGATTTCCTCCTTCTGCCCGCGCGATTGACCTTCGGGACCGGGCACCAACTCGCCGCCATCATCCGCCTCAATCGCTCCGAAAAACAGGAGGCGTTCGATTTGCTCAGGCACCTCCATACCGAAAAACGCTGCGCGTTGCACTCGCTTGGCGCGTGGTTTCCCGATCAAAAAAGACTCCGCAAGCTCCTCGGCGCCCTCCAGAGGGTCGGCTGGATTGACCTCCTTCGCACGGAGGAGGGCTGGATTTACATCGAGCGAAGCAGCGAAGCCCCGGAACTTGCCGCCATGTTCGATACCGGAGAAGAAGATTCCGGACATTTTCCCGAGGGGACGTAGCCCCTTTTCTTCTTTCTCCCGCGGGTTCGGCCGCCCATCTACTCCGCCTGGGCCGCTTTGTAGAGCGCGGCATAGGACCCGCCCTGCGCGAGAAGTTCCGGTCCGGAGCCGTCTTCGACGATCCGCCCGTTTTTTATCACGATGATCCTTCCGACCCCATGCACTGTGAAGATCCGGTGGGTGACGATCAGGGTGGTCCGCCCGCGCATGAGGTCGCCGATCGTCTCCATGATCGCATGTTCCGTCATGGGGTCGAGAGCGCTGGTCGGCTCGTCGAGGAGAAGGATCGGCGCATCTTTGAGAAAAGCACGCGCGATGCCAATCCTCTGGCGTTGTCCGACGCTGAGGTGGCCGCCCCGCTCGCCAACCGGGCTGTCGAATCCCTGCGGCATCTGCATGATGAAATCCCAGGCCTGTGCGCGCCGCGCGGCCTCGACGATCTCCTCGCTGGTTGCGCCCGGCTTTCCGTAGGCGATGTTTTCCCGGACGGTTGTGGAAAAAAGCAGCGTGTCCTGGAGGACCATGCCGATGTGCGAGCGCAGGCTTTTTTTCGTGATGCCGCGGAGGTCGTGCCCGTCAACCGACACGCTCCCGGATCCCGGATCGTAAAACCTTGGAACCAGGCTCAGCAGCGTGCTTTTTCCCGTGCCGGTGCCGCCGATAAAAGCCACCGTCTGCCCGGGCTCGATTTCAAACGAAAGGTCTTTGAGGATCACCCGCTCGTCGGTGTATCCGAAGGAGACTCCGGAAAATCTGATCCTGCCTTCCGCACTTTCCAACTGTTGCGCGTCGGGAGCATCCGGCACGTCGTTGTCGCGGTCGAGCACCTCGAAGCACCGCGCCGCGCCCGCCGTCGCCCCCTCAAGCGCCCAAGCCGTATAGGTGAGTTGTTCGAGCGGCTGGTAGAGCATCATCAGATAGGAGGAAAACACGAGGAGATCACCCAGGGTGAACGCCCTGCCCGGCTCCATCACCTGCAACGAGCCGATGTAATACATCAGGGCTGTCCCGACCGCCATGAGGGTTCCCACCACGAGCGCGCTCGCCACCGAGGTCATGTTCAGGCGCATGTTCGCCTCAAGGCTCTGCGCGGCCCGGCGTTGAAATTGCTGGATTTCAAATGCCTCGCGTCCGAACGCATGGACCATCCGGATCTGGCTCAAGCCCTCCTGCGCAAGGGTCAGGAGATCGCTCTCGCGTTCCTGAATCGTCGTGGATTGTCGGCGGACGCGCTCGGCGTAGTGCCGGATCGCCCAAACGACAAACGGCAGGATCGCGAGCGCGGCAAACGTAAGCCGCCAGTTCATCCGGAACATGATGAACAGCGCGCTGACAAGCATCACAAGCGAGGACAAGATCGTCGCGAACCCTTTGTTGTAGATCGTCTGGATGCTCTGCGAGTCGTAGGCAACCCGGAAGCTCGAGTCCGCGCTCCGGCGGGCATCGTGGAACTTCAGCGGCAGCGCCTGCAACGCCGAGTAAAGATCGGTCCGCAACTGGAGCAACGTCCGCAGGCCGACGCGGATGAAAAGGTAGTTGGAAGCGAGGTTCACCAGCCCGGCAAGGACGCTGATGACAACCATCGCGAGCGAGAATCCCAGGATCGCTCCCGCGGGGTTTGCCTCTCCGAACCAGTGGTGGACAACCGCGCGCGCCTCGGAAGTTCCCCGCGACGGGTCGAGGATTCCGTCCACAATATACTTGAACGGCCACGGCTTCAGAAGGTTGAAGGCAATCGCCGCGAGCGTCAGAACGACCCCGCCGAACGTCGGCCAGAAGAACGGCCGGAAATACCGCAGTGCCCGCGCGTAAATGTTCACCCGTCTGTGCTATCCCCCACAGGTTCTCTCCGCAAGCCGATTGCCGGAGATTTTGCGCATCTCCGAAAGCCGCGGGTTCAACGGACCTCCCCCCCGATCCGTGGAGCCACCAAGAAAAATCACCGCCGGGCCGGATCGCGGATTGCCATTGGCATGGGAATCGCTTAACAGGAAACCCATGAGCGACCTTCGCATTGAACCGGCCACACTGGACGATCTGTCGGACCTGACAGAACTGCTCGGGGAGCTGTTCACGCAGGAGGAGGATTTTACCCCGAATCGCGAGAAACAACTCCGCGGGCTCCGGCTCATCCTCGAACAACCCTCGCGCGGAAGGATTTTTGTGTTGCGCAACCATGCCAAAATCATCGGCATGATCAACCTCCTGATCACGATCAGCACGGCGGAGGGCGGATTCGTTCTGCTGCTCGAGGACCTCGTCGTCCATAAAGAACATCGCCGGCAGGGATACGGGGCGCGACTCCTGAAACACGCGATCGATTTCGCCCGCCAAAAAAATTTCCTGAGGATCACATTGCTGGCCGACCAGCCGGGCGACTCGCGCCGGTTTTATCTGAAGCACGGGTTCGTGGAAAGCGGGATGGTTCCGATGCGTTACCTGTTTTCGCATGACGCCTGATTCCGCACGGGTGGACCTCGGAAGATGGGATCGCTGCGGCCGGCCGGAGACGATTTACTGCCCCGGCAAACTGCCCGTTGAGGTGGCGGAGATTGCGGCGGTTCTGCGCGGGGCGGGGCAGCCGGTGCTGGCCACACGCGCCACGAAGGAACATTACGAGGCGGTCGCAAAGCTTTTCCCCGAGGCGGTTTGGCACCCCCGCGCCCGCTGCCTCACGATCGGAGCGTCCCCGGATTCGGGCTCGCGTTTTTCCGCGGGGGTTGTTTGCGCCGGGACGTCGGACCTGCCGGTGGCGGACGAAGCGGCCGTCACGCTTGAGGCCTTTGGCCAGCGGGTCGAACGCGTCACCGATGTCGGCGTCGCCGGTCTCGACCGCTTGCTTGCGGAAATCGACCGGCTCCGTGCATGCGGGGTTCTGGTCGTCGTCGCGGGAATGGAAGGCGCCCTTCCCAGCGTCGTCGCGGGGCTCGTCAAACGCCCGGTGATCGCCGTTCCCACAAGCACCGGCTACGGGGCAACCCTCGGAGGCATCGCCGCCCTCCTCGGCATGCTCACGAGCTGCGCAAGCAAGGTCACCGTGGTCAATATTGACAACGGATTCGGTGCCGCCTGCGCGGCCGATGCCATCCTGCGTCTTGCGGCGGAACGCCAATGAAGGCCTTCGTTCTCGGCGCAGGGCTCGGCACGCGCCTCCGTCCGCTGACCGAAAGACGCCCGAAACCGCTTGTCCCGATCTACGGAAAACCGCTCATCACGTTTGCCTTTGATCACCTGATCGCAAACGGAGCCGCATCGTTCGTGATCAATACCCATCACTGCCCGGAAGCTTATGAATCTCTTCGCGGCGGCGGTCCGTATCGCGGACATCCTCTCACATTCCAACACGAGCCGGTTCTTTTGGACACCGGCGGCGGGATCAAAAATGTCGGGCGCCTGATCGGGAACGAACCGTTTGTGGTTTACAATGGCGATGTGCTCGCGGACTTCCCGCTGCGTCCCGCGATCACGAGCCACCTGGCCTCCGGGAACATCGCCACCCTCATCCTCCGATCCTCCGGTGGACCGCTCCACGTCCAGTGCCGCGACGGACGGGTGAGTGATATCCGAAATGTCATCCGAAATTCCAACGACCCCTCGTTCCTCTTCACCGGCATCAGCCTCCTCTCGCCGGAAATTTTCCGCC
>JBAXTX010000088.1:0-11750 GCA_037129975.1 Verrucomicrobiia bacterium
TCGCCAACAGCGGGTTCAAGTGGCCGCGCGAGCGGACGACGATCAACCTCGCCCCTGCGGACATCAAAAAAGAAGGGCCGAGTTTTGATTTGCCGATCGCGATCGGGATGGTGGCCGCGGCGCGGCGCGAGGAGATTTCGCGGCTCGAGCGCTGCCTCGTGGCCGGCGAGCTTGCCCTCACCGGCGAGATTCGCCCGATCAAGGGCGCGCTGCCGATCGCGATCGCGGCCAGGGAGCGCGGGAAGAAGGCGGTGCTGCTTCCGGCGGCCAACGCGCCCGAGGCCGCTATCGTCGAGGGGATCGATGTGTATGGAGTGCGCAACCTGCGCGAGGCCTACGAGTTCCTCACCCGGAAAAACGACCTGACCCCGGTCGCCGGCAATGCCGCCGAGCGCCTCGCGGCCGGCCGCCCGGACGACGTGGATTTTTCCGAAGTCAAAGGCCAGTTCCAGGTCAAGCGGGCGATCGAGGTGGCGGTGGCCGGCGGGCACAACATCCTTTTTATCGGCCCCCCGGGATCCGGGAAGAGCATGCTCGCGAAGCGGATGGCCACGATCATCCCGCCGATGAGCCTCGAGGAGGCGGTCGAAACCACCAAGATCCACAGCATTTGCGGGCTGCTCAGCGAGAAAAATGCGTTTGTTGCGAGCCGTCCGTTCCGCTCGCCGCACCACACGATCAGCGACATCGGTCTCCTCGGGGGCTCTGCGAACCCGACTCCCGGCGAGGTCAGCATCGCTCACAACGGGGTGCTCTTTCTCGACGAGCTCCCCGAGTTCAAACGCTCGACCCTCGAGGTGATGCGTCAGCCGCTCGAAGACGGCCGTGTCACGATCACGCGCGCGGCCGGCACGATGACCTTCCCCTCCGACTTCATGCTGGTCGCCGCGATGAACCCGTGCCCGTGCGGGTATTTCGGTGATCCCGCCCGCGAGTGCCGGTGCTCACCGGTGCAGGTCGAAAGGTATCGCTCGCGGATCTCCGGCCCGCTCCTCGACCGGATTGACATCCATGTCGAGGCGCCCGCCGTCCACTACCGCGACCTCTCGAGCAACGAGCCCGCCGAGGCGTCGGCCGCGATCCGCGCCCGCGTGATTGGTGCGCGTGAAGTCCAGAAGGATCGTTTTTCGCATGGAAAAAAGACCGCCTGCAACGCGCGCATGGGCCATGCACAGATCAAGAAGTTCTGCGCGCTCGACACCTCCGGACAGGAAATGCTCCGGCACGCGATGGAAGACCTCCAGCTCAGCGCCCGCGCCTACGACCGGATCCTCAAGGTCTCCCGCACGATCGCCGACCTCGCCGGAGCGGAAACGATCGGACCCGAGCATATCGCCGAAGCGATCCAATACCGAACTCTCGATCGGCGGCTCTGGACGTGAACGACGAAACCGCGCGGAATCATTCGCTTCAACATCGCTTTCCCCCCCCCCGGCATAAAAGCCGTATTTTTCATAACAGAGGAACTTTTTCTCGGTAGACGCCGGGTGGAGCCAAAGAGCGGCTGCGGGCGCGGCTTCTGGCGCGCAGGGCAGCCCGGAAACATGATCGTAGTGCCCGTGGCTGAGCCGATCGCATCCGCCCGTCCGAGATCGATGCCGAGTTTCGCGGCGTTCTTTTCCAGCACCATCCCCTCGCCGGTGTCAAAGAGCACGGGGTGGGAGCCGGTCTCCAGCCAGTAGAAAAGCCCGTGTTCGCCGAGCAGCCCGGCCCCGCGGATGAACAGGTCGCCTATGCAGACCTGCTGGTCATCAATAAGGTGGATCTGGTTTCCGAGGTGGAACTGCGCGAGGAAATTGTCCCGGGATTGGAGTCGTGCCGGGTATGAGGAGCCGTGTCCTCAGTGGGAACGCTCCGCTCCCCGCCGCTTGGCGGGTTTGCTCTTCGGCGCGCAATCCTTGCAGGCCCCGTAAAGGATGATCTCATGATCATCCACCCGGAACTTCGGGGGGGCCATTTTCTTGATGCCATCCAGGCACCTCTTCAAATCGAAAACCTCGCCGCACGTCCGGCACAAAAAATGATGATGGTGACCCTTGTCCGCGCGCTCATACCGCGGAGGCTCCCCCGGAATTTCGACCGTGACGACCTGCCTGTCTTTTGAGAGTGACTTCAGAGACCGATAGACTGTGGCAATCCCGAGCGAGGGAACTTCCTTTAACGCAAATTCCAGGATTTCAGCCGGAGAGAGCGGGTTTGAGTGATTGCGGAGGACGGACTCGATGGCCCGCTTTTGCCTGGTGTTTCTGTCCACGCCGACCATTAAACGCCATCATGGGGGGAGGATCAATCCCAGTCTCCTGGAGGCAAAATGAAGGAAGATATTTTCATAAACGATACTTGACTATCATTGAGAATATAATGATAACAGGTTCTCATCTATGAAAGCATCCAACACGGGAGCGAACCGCGTTTTCTCTTTCACGGTCGCCCTGATTCTTTCGTCTGGAGCGATCCGGGCCGAGCAGTCGGACAACACGGAGGCCAAGCCGGTTCCGGAGAGAAATCAAATCACCGGAGATTGGCTGGGAACACGACCGTTGCTCTCCGACAAGGGGATTGAGATTTTTGGCGGCTACACCGTGGAGGTTTGGGGGAACACGACCGGCGGTCTGAAAACCGGCTCGGTTTACACCGGGCTTCTGGATTTTTGTGCCGAGGTGGATTTGGAAAAGGCCATCGGATGGCAGGGTGCCAGCGTGAGCACGACGTGGTTGTGGCTGAGCGGACGGAATGCCAGCGAGGACTTGGCCGGGAATTTCCTGACGATTTCCCCTATCGCCGGATTCAACACGCTGCGGATGTTCGAGCTTTGGTTCCAGCAGAACTTGCTTGATGACAAAACAACGACACGGTTGGCATCGGATTTGACTGCGCACAGCTCAGCAATGGGGCACGGAACTCGCTCCGGGAAGAGGGAACCTCACCCATCGGCGCGGAGACGGTCATCGAGTTCACCTATCAGGCCGAGATCACTCCCTGGCTCATCGTGCAGCCCGACCTCCAATACATCATCAACCCCGGAGGCGCTAGCGACCTCAATAACGCGCTCGTCATCGGAGGCCGCGCCGCGATCACCTTTTAACCCACCACAACCATGACAACACAACGCCTGAAACACGCGGCGGCCATGGTCGCTGTTTCCCTGCTTGGCATCTGCGGCGCAAAAGCCAAGCCCGTCGAAATCCTCACATCATTCTACCCGATGTATGTGGGCACACTCAACGTGGTTGGCGACACGCCCGGCGTTGATGTCACCTGCCTTACCCCGCCATTCGTGGGCTGTCTGCACGACTACTCGCTCACGGCGGGGGACATGAAGAAACTGGCCGGAGCGGAGATCTTTGTGGCGAATGGTGCCGGCATGGAATCGTTCATTGACAAGGCGGTGAAGCAATCGCCTTCCCTCAAAGTGGTGGAGGCCAGCAAAGGGATGAAGCTCGCCATCGAGGACAATCCGCACATCTGGGTGGGGATCTCAGGGGCGATCCAGCAGGTGAAAAATATCGCCGCCGGGCTGGCCAAATCCGATCCCGAACACGCCGAACAATACCGGAAAAATGCCGCAGCTTATGTGGCGAAGTTGGAGGCCCTCAGGAAAGAAATGCATGCCGCCCTCGACGGGTTGAAAAACCGTGACATCATCACATTCCATGAGGCGTTTCCGTATTTTGCCAGCGAGTTCAAATTGAACATCGTCGGGGTGATCGAGCGCGCGCCGGGCTCCGAGCCGAATGCCAGGGAACTGGCCGAAACCATTGAGCTCGTCAAAAAGCAAAACGTTCACGCCCTATTCGCCGAACCGCAGTATCCGTCCAAGTGCGCCAAGGTCATCGAAAAAGAAACCGGCGTTCCGGTGAGCGTCCTCGATCCGGTCGTTACGGGTCCGCGCGAGCCCGCCAAGGCCCGCGATGCCTACCTCACCGCCATGCGGAAAAACCTCGACGTGCTCCGCAAGGCGCTGTCTGAGTGAAAAATTGAGGATCGCAATCGCTCTTTTCTCTGCGAAAATCTTTGGATGAAAAAGAGGGGTGTCCGCAGATTGCAGATTGACGCAGATTTACGGAAGGGAGCCTGAGGAATGCAGACTTCCCCCGGAGCCCACAAGGGCATCGCCCCCCACCAGTGCGGCCAGTGCTGCACGCATATCGACAAGATCAGCGTCACGCTGGACCGGCATCCAATCATCGAGGCTGTTTCACTGCATTTGCATTGCGGCGAGCTCACCACGATTGTCGGGCCGAACGGGGCGGGGAAATCCACCCTGCTCCGCGCTCTGCTCGGCGAGGTGCCTCACACGGGAGCGATTCATTTTCACCCGGTTTTCGGGCCGGGCCGTGAAGATGCCCCGGCGATCGGCTATGTCCCGCAAACCTTGGATTTCGACCGCTTCTCACCGTTCAGCGTCAGCGATCTCTTTGCCGCATCGCTTTCGCGATTTCCGGTTGCATTAGGCTGCCGGACAGGAGTGCGGAAAGCCGCGCTCGCGGCATTGGTGAGCGTGGAGGCGGAAGATCTTGTCGACCGCAAGCTGGGCCGGCTTTCCGGCGGGGAACTCCAGCGTGTTCTGCTGGCGCTCTCCCTGACGCCGCTGCCGAATCTGCTGCTTCTCGACGAACCGGTCTCTGGAATCGATCTCCCCGGCCGCGAACTCTTCTACCGCACGGTGTCGGAACTCCGGCATAAGTTCGACCTTTCGATCCTCATGGTCTCACACGATCTGGCCGGGATCGCACCGGTTTCCGACCGCCTTGTCTTTCTTGATCGCCGTGTGGTCTGCGTCGGAACCCCCGCGGAGGTTCTGGCCAACCGGGACTTCCGCCATGCGTTCTGGCTCGATCTGGAGGACCGGCAATGACCCAACTCATCGACCTTCTCGCCAACCTGCCTTTTGAGTGGGCCAGGTACGAGTTCATGCGCAACGCACTCGTCGCGGTGATCCTCGTCTCCCCGCTTTTCGCCCTCATCGGAACGCTCGTCGTTAACAATCGGATGGCTTTTTTTTCTGATGCCATCGGCCATGCTTCGCTGACCGGGATCGGGCTGGGGGTTCTTCTCGGACTGGCGGATCCCCTGTTTGCGCTCGTCGGATTCGCACTGCTTCTTGGCGTCGGAATTCTTGCCCTGCACCGCATGACTCGCGCCTCGATGGACACCATCATTTCCTTGAGCATGTCGTTCAGCATCGCGCTCGGGGTGGTGCTGCTTTCGCACGGAGGAAATTTCAACCGTTTCAGCCGCTACCTCATCGGGGATTTGTTGAGCATCACGCCTCAGGAAATCGCCTGGCTTTTCCTGACGTTGGTGATTGTTGGAGGAGGGCTCCTGTTTTTTTACAACCGCATTCTTCTCATCGGCATCAACGATTCCCTTGCCCGCAGCCGGGGGCTGAACACCTGGTGGATCCAGGTTTTTTTTGTGGCATCCATCGTGATGGTCGTGACCATGAACCTGAGCTGGGTGGGAATCCTGATCATCAATTCGCTCCTCATTCTTCCGGCAGCCGCAGCGCGAAACCTTGCGGGAAATACCCGGCAGTATGTGCTCTTTGCGGTTGCCATCGCACTGGTTTCCGGAGTCTGCGGGCTCCTCATCTCGTATTATTCCGACACGGCAAGCGGTGCCACGATTGTCCTGGTAGCGATGGGCTTGTATTTTTTGACACTCGGGGTCAAAGCCCTGCGCCATCAGTAAAGATAGGGTTCTTCGGGAGCTTCGATCCCGCCCGGGAAACACTCCTGGCCCGCGGGCCCCGCGAAGATTTTTGTTGCCATCATATGATTGTATATGTATACGGTAATTCATGAACAGATCATTTCCGGTTGGAACAGTCGGTCGTGCCCGCGGGGGAAAGGGGGGAAGATGAGCCGGTTTCTCGTTCCCATGCTGATTGGCTGCGCGATCGGTGCAGCGATGGGGTATTTCGGCCAGTGCAGTTCCGGTGCCTGCCCGCTGACATCGACATGGTGGCGCGGGGCGCTCTACGGTGCGACGCTCGGAGGACTGTTTGCCTTTTCCACAAACTCATGAAAACCCTGATCGTCATCGTCGCCGTCCTGCTCGTCCTCGTGGTTGCCAGGCGCCTGTTTGCCGGTCCGTCCCTCCCGCCGGAGGAGGCCGAAAAGCGCGTCGCCACCGGAGCTGCCGTGCTCATTGATGTGCGCGAGCCTGCGGAATGGGCCTCCGGTGTGGCGAAGCCGGCGGTGCTGCTTCCGCTGAGCGATCTGACGGGCGGACGTTCCCAATGGAAACCTTTCCTGGAGCAAAACTGTGACAGGGAATTGATCGTCTATTGCCGCTCCGGGGGCCGTTCCGGAATCGCGGCAGTCATCCTGCGTGGCGAGGGGTTCAAGGTATCCAACGCCGGCAGTTTCGATTCCTGGCAGAGTGCCGGACTTCCCACACGAAAGCCCTGAACGGATTCGGGGCAATCCATTCGATGGGGGCGGAACTGGCCGCAAAACTCTCTTTCTTTGCCCATTCATATCCCAGCGACAACGATAAAGGTTGGCGACACTGCTCGCGCTCCACTCCACATTGTTAGTCAGGAACTCCATTTCCCGCTCGACTCCGTCCACCTCGACCAGAGCGCGCACCCGGCGCATGCGTTCCGGGTATTTTCCTTCGCAGGCCGCTTGGCGCGAGAGCACGACTTCCTCGTCGGCCAGGATCTTTGGACTGGTGATCTTGTGGCGCTTGATGACGGTGAAGCAGTGGCTGCTCTTGGTGCGAGTGACCCAGAAGACTCCGCGCACGAAGAGGTCGTAGAGGTGCTCGAAGTCCCCATAGGGCCTGTCCGGAAAGAGCGCATTTGAGGGCTTCCCTCAAAGCCCTCCGCAAAACACCCCAACATATCTGCCCTTGGAAGCGGAAAATGGCCGTGATCCTCATTCTTTGACAACGAGGGGTCTTTGGTGGTGGAATCTCGAAATGAACAAGCTCCGTCTCGCCGTTGCGTCCTCCGTTGCCTTTGTGGCACTTGCCTCGCCAACTTTTGCCTGCACCCGCGCCGTCCTGAAGACCGACGATGGAACGGTCCTGACCGGGCGGTCGATGGATTGGATGCAGGACATTGACAACAATCTGTGGATTTTCCCCCGGGGCATGCACCGCGATGGAGCCGCCGGCCCGAAATCCCCCAAATGGGAATCAAAATACGGCAGCGTGGTCACGACGATTTACGAGGTGGCATCGGTCGATGGGATCAACGAAAAAGGCCTGGCCATGAACATTCTCTACCTGGCCGAGTCCGACTACGGGACTGCCGGAGACAAGCCCCCGATGTGCATCTCCATGTGGGGACAATATGTTCTGGACAATTATGCGACGGTGGCGGAAGCGGTCCGCGATTTGGAAAACGAACCCTTCCGGTTGGTGGCTCCCGTGCTCCCCAATGGTTCCCCGGCGCATGGGCATCTCTCGATAACCGATGCGACGGGAGACTCCGCGATCCTTGAATACATCGGCGGAAAGCTCGTCATCCACCACGGGCCCCAATACACCGTCATGACCAACTCCCCCGAATATTCGCAGCAGCTCGCCATCAACCGTTATTGGGAAGGTGTGGGGGGAACGGCATTTTTGCCGGGAACGTCCCGCGCATCCGATCGGTTTGCCCGTGCTTCGTTCGGCATCAATGCGGTTCCCCGCGCCGCCGACCCCAACTACATCAAGGCCGTGCCCGGCCAAGAGCTGGCATTGCAGGGAGTGGCCAGCGTGATGAGCGTCATCCGGTCGGTCAGTGTCCCGCTCGGCATTTCCACACCCGGCCAGCCCAACATCGCGTCCACCATCTGGCGAACCGTGTCCGACAGCAGGCACTTGGTTTATTATTACGATTCGGCCACGGTGCCCAATACCTTTTGGGTCGAGCTGGGGAAGCTGGATTTCAGCCCGGGCTCCAAGGTCAAGCGCCTCGTGCTTACCGGCGGAAAAGTTTACGCGGGTGAAACCTCAAACCACTTCGAGCCCGCCGAACCATTCACGCCTTTGACCGCTTCCGCGAAATAAGGAGATTTCTACCGCGACCTCTCCCGCATGATCGCCGACCTCGCCGGCGCGGAAATGATCGGACCCGAGCATATCGCCAAGGCGATCGGGCTAAACTGCTACTTTCACGGCCAGGGAAGCCCGGCCTCGGCAATGCGGTCGCAGATGTTTTTGTAGCGATCCGCCTCCCACCCGTTGTGGAACTCCGCGCCGAGAACAAAGCTCCGCGCAAACTCGGGCCAGGAGGAAAACCTCCCGCTGACGACTTTGGCGGCATTTTGAGCGAGCCTTTCCCCTTCTTCCGGCGGAAGGAATCCGGCGGTGACACCCAGACCAGCCAGGTAGATGATGTGAGAGTGGGGCCACGCGGATTCGTCCTGCGTTTCCTTTTTGCAAGAGGCATGAATTTTCCATGCGGCCCCCTTGAGCATGCCTTCGAACTTTTCGCTGGTCACCCCGGCGGGAAGGTCGCCAGCCCGGCAAAGGCGAGGCTGGAAGTCTTCGAGCATCCGGATCTCCTCCCTGAGTCCCTCGGCATTGACGATCCCGAACATCCAGCCGAGTTCCTTGCGGGCGGCAGCCTTTTTGCCTGCGGGAACCGCGCTGATTTTGCCGAGCGGATGCCCCTGCGCGATCAGGATGGGAAGGACAAAGAGCGAGCGATCCGTGGATTCGAAGTTCGGGAACCGGAACGGCTCGCGGCGCGCCGCCTTTTTTTCCATCGCGGCGGCGATGTCCTCGAAGCCGAGCAGGCGCGCTTGGGCGATCGGGGTGACCCCGAAGTTGTCTGCTTGGGTGGGGTCCGCGCCTTTTTCCAGGAGGAGTTCGACGAGCGGAATGTTCAGCAGCGGATCCACGGCATAATGCAGCGCGGTCCGGCCGTTCTTGTCCCGCGCATTCACGTCCGCGCCGGCCGAGAGAAGTGGGGACACGATATACGAATGCGCCCAATCTCTGCAGGCGGTGATCAGCGGCGTTTCCCCGGATTTTTTTATGGTTTGGTTGACATTCGCCCCCCGCGCGACAAGGGCCTTCACCATGGCGAGGTCTCCGTGTCCGGCGGCGTAATGCAGCGGCGTGCCGCCGTGGGGGGTGGCGAGGTTCATGTCGGCGTTCTTTTCCATCAGCATCCGGAAATCCGCGCTATCATATTCGTCGCCGGCCGCCATGATCAGCGGAGTCTGGCCCCACTTGTCCTGAAGGTCGGTTTTGGCCCCGGCATCGAGCAGCAGCTTCATCACGCGGGGCTGCGTGAATTGCGCGGTGTAGTGGAGGGCGGTGTCACCGTTCGCGTCCACGAGGTCAAGCTTGGCTCCCGCTTGGATCAAGTCGGCGGCGATGTGTTCCCAGCCATGGCAGGCGGCGATCATGAGAGGGGTCTGGAAAGTCTTGGAGACAGGCGCATTGATGTCGTGGCTTCCGCGCATCTGCCGGAACGCGGCAAGATCCCCTGATTCGAGCGCGAGGGACCACGGTTCGGAAGGCTTCTTCCATGGGACGACATATCTGTTGAAATCAAATGACCCGGCTTTCGCGAGAAGGTCTGCGGCACCGGGTTCGCCGAGAAGTGCAGCCAACCGGGCATCGTAGACCTGAAACGGTTTGTCGCCCGGATTGTTTGCGAGCGCGCGGAGGGTGTATTTGCGGGCGGTGCCGTAGTCGCCCAAGTCCCGGAAACCCATGGCGCATTTTTTCAGGTAGGCCTGATTTTTTGGATCGAGGTTTGCGGCGTTGTCCCATGCGCCGAGCGCCTCGCGTGCGCGACCCAGATTGGAAAACGCGATGCCGAGCGTGTAGAAATCGTTCGCGTCGTCCGGACGCATCGCGATGCACTCGTTCATCAAGGCGACTGCCTCCGCGGGGCGGTCCAGCCTGGTCAACGTGTCGGCGGCTGCCTGGAGGCTCCACGGCCTGCGCTCCATTTTCAGAGCCGCTTCCCGGTGGACCTGCGCGGCATTGTAGCCCTGCACGTCATCCAAAAGGTTTGCCATCGTCTGGTGGACGAGCACCGGCCCCGGCTGCGGGGCCATGAGCGCGAGGACTTTTTCGTATTCCCGGATCCCGCATTGAAGGATCCTCTTGTGGACGTCCGAGGAAAGGTGGAACCGGTCGGTCCTGGTCAGTTGGCGGGTCATCACGGCCGCCATCCAATGGATCGGGATCGAGCGGGGGTTCTGCCGGCTGACGATCAGGAGCGCGTTGAAGTAGTAAAGTGCGCTCCTTTGGTCGCGCGACAAATCCACCCCCAGGATGCACGCCGAGGCCAGCCCTTCCGGTGACGACGGGCTCAACTGCATGGTCCTGCCAAAAATGGGAGCGGCCCCGGCGACATCGAACCGGCTTCGCTCCAGCACGGCGGCCAAAAACAGAAGCTCCGGATCGCGGGCGTCACGCTTCAACCCCGCGAACACCGTGGCTTCCGCCTGTTTCTGGTCGCCGGAGGCGAGGAGCTGCATGGCCTCCGGGATTTCCGGAGCATCCTTGGCAGAAGAGAAAGTCGCCGAGGCCAGAAAAATGGCGGGAAGCAGAAAAAAAACGCTCTTCATGCTGGTTTCGTAGCGAAATATGAGGCGATGTCAAATCTTCGTGCATGTCAAATCTTCGTGCGCGCGAATCCTTTTCGTAGGGCTTACCAAAAGGACATCACGGCCATGACCAATGACAAGGAGGCAGGATTGAGCGTGGTCGCCTTAGACGTGCGTAACCCATCCGATTTGCCAGACCGGGCAAATCATCGAGATGGCCAAACTTGCGAACTACTTTTCGGGAGGCAATTTCCCATTGGCCGCGAAGAGCTGGCGCAGGAAATAGAGATCGCCACGGTCTTTTTCACGACCGGTGCGGGATTTCATGCGCCAGAGGAGTTCCGGGCTCGCAAAGGGAATTGGGATGCCGCCGATCTCGTGAATGACCACGCTTTTTGCAGCCTCGGCATAATCAATGCCCGAGGCACTGGCCATGAGGTCTACGAGGATTTCGTCGGCAACCCTCACGACGACATACTTCGAGACATCGCCGGGATCGAGTTCGCGTACGCATCCGTCAGAAAGGGTCGCGAGGGCGTCGAAGACCTTGGCTTCGTTTTCCGGCCCCGCGTCAATGAGGAGATCAATGTCACCGGTTGTCCGGGGAAGTCCGGCCATGATAACGGCAAAGCCTCCGACAATAAAATATCTGGCGTCACGCTGGTTGAGCTCCCGGCAGAGCGCAACCAAATCCTCCCGCAATGGAGGTCGGGAAACTAGTTCGCCGGTTTTCGTGTCAAATGGTTCATCAGCCATTGATCTGCCTCCTCATGTGAGCGGAAACGAAATACTCCTTTGGGCACTTGTGGTTGGAAAAGCTGCCCAAGAGTCATCTGCAGGCCCAGGCCATAGTCGGAGCTGCGGACGGTGCGGACCCTCCGTCCCACGGTTTTTCCGATGTTTTCTTCCATGTTGATAATTGGGAGCATTCCAACCGGGAATGTAATTCGTGGTTTCTAAGGAGGCAAGGTTCATTGTGCGATGTGTCGGCGACGGGTGCTTGGAGTTTGCATTTGAACAACAGGTCAGAAACACAGACGAAGGAAATCAATATTCAATGTCCAACGGGAGATCCAATAATGAAGGACTGCGCCCGCGATTCCGCCCTTGGATATAATCCCCACTTTCTTGGCTTAATCCAGCTTGAGAAGCAATCCCTTCTTTTTGACCCATTTGAACACAGTGGGGTGGACCCCGTTTTCGAACCAGCAGGAGCTTAAAATAAGCTATGGAATG
>JBAXTX010000089.1:0-11642 GCA_037129975.1 Verrucomicrobiia bacterium
TGGCGGGTTGAAAAAGTTCGTGGGCGAGGACGCTGAGGCAGTAGATCGCGGCGGTTTCGGTGCGGAGGATGATCGGGCCGAGGGTGACCGGCAGGAATCCGTGGCTCTTGGCCAGGGCGATTTCCGCCGGCGTGAAATCTCCTTCGGGACCGACAAGCACGGTGGTGCTGCGCGGCAGGCGGGCGTGTGCGGCCGCGAAGTCTCCGATGACGGATTTGATGGGGCGTGCGTCCGGCTGCAGCGAGGCGATGAGCAGGAGCTCGCCGGGTTCGGCGCTTTCGAGAAATTCCTTTGTCGGGCGGGGTGTCGCGACGTGCGGCAGGTGGTTTTGTCCGCACTGCTTGCAGGCTTCGAGAGCGGTCTCGCTCCACTTGGCGCGCTTCTTTTCCAACTCGGCGGCATCGAGATGGACGACCGTGCGGTCCGAGAGAATCGGGGCGATCGCCGAAGCGCCGAGCTCGACCGCTTTCTGCACGATGAGATCCATGTTCCTCCCTTTCGGGACCGCCTGCGCGAGGGTGATCGAGCACGGCGGCGGCGGGGTCTTCGATGCGTGCGACAATTTCAAAGAGACCGCTTTGGCATTCGCGGCAACAATTTTTGCCGGAGCTTCTCGTCCGGCTCCGTCAAAGACGGTGACGCGTTCGTTGGTTTCCAGGCGCAGGACGTTCACGCAATGGTGCGACTCCTCCGGGGAAAGGGTTGCGGTTTCCCAGGTTTCAGCGGGCAGGTGGAAGCGGTGCATATTGGAGACGAATATAGTCGCGCACGGCCTCCTGCCAAGGACGGGGAGTCCTGCCGGTGACGCGGGTCAATTTTTCCGTGGAGAGAATGCTATGGACAGGACGGGGGGCCTTGAAAGCTTTCATATCCATCAAAAGAAGCGGCCCGACGTTTGTCGTGGCGAGCGCGACGCCCTCGGCCGCGGCGCACTCAAGAGCGAAGGCTCCATATTCCCTCCACGAACAACCGCCACTGTTGCAGGCATGGTAGAGACCGCCGGGGAGCACCGGATCGAAGAACGGTTCGAGCCACCCGGCCACATCGCAGGCATAGGTCGGAGAGGAAAATTTGTCCGCGATCGCGGAGACGGACGGACCGGTGCGCGCGCGATCAAGGATCATATCCACAAAACTTGGCCTGCCCGGCCCGAAGACCCAGGAGACCCGGACGGCAAGATGCGATGGGGAATCCGCGAGCACCGCCGACTCTCCATCGAGTTTTGTCCGCCCATACCAGCCGAGGGGATGCGCCGGATCTTCCTCGGTGTAAGGCGCGGATTTCAGTCCGTCCAGAACGTAGTCCGTGCTGAAGTGGATGAACCGCGCTCCCTGCCCGCGCGCCGCGGCGGCCATCGCCGCGGGCGCGATGGCATTGACCGCGCGGGCCTCCTCGCGTCGGGTTTCGCACGCGTCCACATTTGTCATTCCCGTCCCGTTGACGAGCACATCGAATTTGTGGGAGGCCAGAAGCCGCTCCAGCGCGGGGAGGTCCGCCACATCGAGCTCCGGACGCGCCAGGCAGGTGGTTTCGTGGAAGGGTCTCCACTTTTCCGCCAGCGCCGAGGCGAGGCGGCCATGACTTCCCAAAATCAGGATTTTCATGGGAGGGATCGCTTGGCTGTCATCGAGAAGCCACTACCACACTTGCCCCGCGCGTGGCGATGGTTTATTGCGCCCATGGGGACGCTTCCCAACACCCCGGCTGATCGCGCTCCCCCAACCCCAAAAAATCTGAGAGTCTTTCCCCAAATTTTTTGAAAGGATCTGTCGTCCGTCATGAAAAACCTCCCGATCACTCTTCTTGCGTTCGCGCTGTCGGCCACGGTTCACGCGGAGTTCCGCGGGGCGTGGATCCCGTCGGTTTACAACATCAGTTTCCCCTCGGCTTCGAGCCTCTCCGCGGAGACGCAAAAAGCCCAGGCGCTTCGGATTCTTGACGCTGCCAAATCCGCCCGGCTGAATGCGGTGCTCCTCCAGGTCCGCCCGGAAAGCGACGCGCTTTACTCCTCGCAAATCGAGCCCTGGAGCCGGTACCTGACCGGCACACAAGGACAGTCGCCGGGATACGACCCGCTCGCGTTTTTCATCGCCGAGGCCGGGAAGCGGGGAATCGCCGTCCATGCCTGGCTCAACCCGTATCGCGCCGCCGCCAACGCCGGACAGCCCCGCACCGCGAATCACATCACCAAAAAAATTCCTCAATTCACCTACCGGGTTGGGAACGTCCTCTGGATGGATCCCGGCGCGCCGCAGGTCCGGCTCCAGATCGTCGCCGTCGTGCGCGACCTCCTGTCGAGATACGACCTCGCCGGCATCCATCTCGACGATTATTTTTACCCGTATCCGACGGACAGCGGCCTGGTTTATCCGTTTCCGGACGAGAAAACTTATGCGGCCTACCGCGCCATCGGCGGCAGGCTCGACAAGGCCGACTGGCGGCGCAACAACGTGCACCAGTTGATCCACGCCATCAGCGAAACCGTCCGCTCGACAAAGCCGGGCGCGCTCTTCGGAGTCAGCCCGTTCGGCATCTACACGAAAGGCTCCCCCCCCGGCGTCAAAGCCGGCGTGGATCAATACCACGAGCTCTACTCCGATCCCCTCAAATGGATGCGCGAGGGGTGGATTGACTACCTTGCCCCGCAGCTCTACTGGGCCGAGGGCGGACCGCAAAGCTTTTCCTCCCTCCTCCGCTGGTGGCGCAGTCCGCGGGTCAACCCGCGCGGCATCCCGATCTGGCCGGGTCTCGCCGTGGACCGGCTGTCGTCCCACGGCTGGCCTGCTTCGGAGATCGCCACCCAGCTCGATCTCGAAAAATCCACCGCCCCGCGCGGACGCGGAGGATTCTGCCTTTGGAACATCGGGCCACTGACAAAAAACACGAAAAACATCCTCCCTGTCGTCCGGTCGCATTGAGGGCGGGACCCGTTCCCGCGTGGCGTCTTTCGCCGGAGTTTTGACATCGGTTGCGACAAACGATAGATTGCCTGCCCATTGAACAAGCCTTTCCTCCGCGAAACACAAAAGCCCGTGCCGCGTCCGGCCTTTCTGGAATGAAAGCCGTGACGTTTGACGAACTGGCGGCGCTCCCGCTTCTCCAGCGTTATGAGAAAGCGTTCCGCAAAGCCACCAGGGTTTCCTTGAAGCTTCTTCCGCCGGACGAACAAAAAAGGCGCGTCAGTTTCAGGCAGGGGGAGAATGCCTTCTGCGCGCTTGTTGGCAGCACTCCGGCCGGTTGCGCGTCCTGTCGCGAAACCCAGAGACGGCTCCTGCGAAGCACGGCCAGAGAGCTTGCCCCGCAACAGGTCTATTGTTTCTCCGGCCTGACCGATATCGCGGTCCCGGTGATGGTCGGGCGACGCCATGTGGCCACTTTGTTGAGCGGACAAATTTTTCGACGGAAGCCGACCCAGCGCGATTTTGAGATGGCGCTCAAGAAGATCGGGGGCGTGCCGGACAAGAAGTGGGAGAAGAAGGCGCGAAAGGCCTTTTTCGAGACGCCGGTCATCCCGGCGGACAGTCTCCAGGCCGTTGTCCAGTTGCTTGCCGTGTTTGCCATGCATCTTCCCGATGATGCCGGCCGGCATCTGATGATGACCGGCTCGGACCGTGAACCCGGCGCGGTGAGAAGCGCCAAGAAATTCATCGAGTCCCACTCCGAGGAGCCCATCACGCTGGAGGAGGTGCTGCAGCATGTCCATGTGAGCCGGTTCCATTTCTGCAAGATCTTCAAAAAAACCACGGGAATCACTTTTACCGAATATGTGGCGCGCCTCCATGTGGGAAAAGCGAAGACCCTGCTCCTCGATCCCTCGCTCCGGGTCTCCGAAGTCGTCTTTGCCGCGGGGTTCGGATCGATTCCTCAATTCAACAGCGTGTTCAAGAAATTCGTCGGAATGTCACCGACGGAATATCGGAGCCGGCTGCCGGAGAACCTGCCAAAGTGACAAAATCCGAATGAAAACCGTCCTGTGAACACCCCGTCCTCCTCCCTTCCATCGCTCCCGCGGCAAGCGGCTCTCAACAACCGCGGACGCTTCCTTGCCGCGTGCCGGTGCGCGCCGGTGGACCGGACCCCCGTGTGGCTGATGCGCCAGGCCGGACGCGCGCTGCCGGAATATCGGGCGTTGAAGGAAAAGCACTCGTTCGTCGAGCTCGCGCGGACGCCGGAGCTGGCGGCCGAAGTCACCCTGCAACCGATCCGGCGCTTCGATTTTGACGCGGCCGTTTTGTTCAGCGACATCCTCGTCGTGCCGGAGGCGATGGGGCAGCCGTATCATTTCCGGGAAAATGGCGGCGGCATCGAGATGGAGTTCGCCCTGCAATCGGCGCAGGACATCCGGCGGCTGGATCACCGGGGCGCTGTCGAGCGGCTTCAATACGTCGCCGAGGCGCTCGCTTTGATCAAGCCCGCGCTGAACGGGCGCACGGCCCTCCTCGGCTTTGCGGGCTCGCCGTGGACGCTGGCACGCTACATGATCGAAGGAAGCAGCTCCGGCAAGTCCGACGGGGCGAAGGAGCTGTTTTATTCCGAGCCCCGCCTGTTCGGGGAACTGATGGAAAAAATCACCGCGGTGGTGGCCGGGTTTTTGCAGATGCAAATCGCCGGCGGCGCGGAAGCGGTGCAGATTTTTGACAGCAACGGCGACCTTCTCGCCGACAACGTCTTCGAGGCCGCCTCCGGCCGCTGGATACGCGAAATCATCAGGACACTGGATGGCAAAGTGCCCGTGATTCTTTTTTCAAAAGGCGTGTCCGGCCGTCTGGAGCCGCTCGTCTCGACGGGCGCGAACGTGTTGAGCGTGGACTGGACCCAGCCGCTGGCCGAAATCCGCGGGCTGCTTCCGGACCATGTCGGCGTGCAGGGCAACCTCGATCCCTTCCTGCTCACCACCACGCCGAAGCTCGTCGCCGCCGAGACGGCACGGATCATGCGCG
Source organism: Verrucomicrobiia bacterium (assembly GCA_037129975.1). Lineage (GTDB taxonomy): Bacteria > Verrucomicrobiota > Verrucomicrobiia > Chthoniobacterales > Terrimicrobiaceae > QYQL01. Next base: position 4,941 of record JBAXTX010000089.1, read on the forward strand.
ACATGGCGGGCCGCACCGGCCACGTCTTCAACCTCGGCCATGGCGTGACGCCTGCGGCGAAGATCGAGTGCATCCAGGCGCTTGTGGACACCGTCCGAAGTTTTCCGTCTTCAGTTTTCAGTGTTCAGCGCAGCGGACGCGCTCGATCCACGACGACTTTTCTGAAAACTGAACCGCTGAAAACTGAAAACTTGTTGTGATGACCCCGCTCCACGTCGATCTCGATCTGGTCGAAAAATACAACATCGCCGGGCCGCGCTACACCAGCTACCCGCCGGCGACGAAGTTCACAGACCGCGTTCCGTGGGAAGAACTCGACGCGCGCATCGAGGCGAACAACCGCTCCGCGCGCGACCTTTCGATTTATTTTCACATCCCGTTTTGCGAGACGCTCTGCTGGTTCTGCGGCTGCACCACGGTCATCACGCTCAACCACGACAAGGGCGCGGACTACCTGGATTATCTCGGACGCGAAGTCGCCCGGATGACGCCGCGGCTGAATCCGGCGCGCCAGGTCGTGCAGCTCCACTTCGGCGGCGGATCGCCGACGTTTTTGCGGCCGGAGGAAATCCGGCGGCTCGGCGGCATCATCCACGGGCACTTCACTTTTTCTCCGGAGATCGAAGCGAGCGTGGAGGTTGATCCGCGCCGGCTCACGCGGGACCATCTGGTCGCGCTGCGCGAGATCGGCTTCAACCGGGCCTCGATGGGCGTGCAGGATTTCCATCCGAAAGTGCAGGAGGCCGTCCACCGCATCCAGCCGCGCGAGATGACCAGGCAGGCGATGGATTGGATGCGCGAACTCGGCTTCGACTCGATCAACCTCGACCTCATTTACGGCCTGCCGAACCAGACCCCGGAATCGTTCAACGAAACGCTGGACGCGGTTCTCGACATGCAGCCCGACCGGCTCGCCGTCTTCAGCTATGCGCATGTGCCCTGGATCAAGCCGGCACAGAAAATTCTGGAGCAAAAAGTTCTGCCCGCGCCGGGAATCAAATTGCAGTTGCTCAAGCTGGTCATCGAAAAGCTGACCGCGAACGGACGGTATGTTTATATCGGCATGGATCATTTCGCGCGGCCCGAAGACGAGCTCGCCGTGGCCCAGCGCAACAAGCAGCTCCAGCGGAACTTCCAGGGCTACAGCACGCGCGCCGGCTCGGACATCTACGCGTTCGGGATGTCGAGCATCTCGCAAATCCCGGACGCTTACTGGCAGAACGAAAAGGAGCTGCCGAAGTATCAGGAAGCGGTGGACGCCGGCCGGATGCCGTGGAGCCGCGCCTGTTTGTTGACCGACGAGGACCAGATCCGCCGCGAAACGATCATGCGCGTGATGTGCGATTTGTCCCTCGACTTCGCCGCGATGTCGCGGCAGCTCGGCATAGTCTTCGAGACCCTCTTCGCCGAAGAGCTCGCCGCGCTTGCTCCGTTCGAGGCCGACGGCCTGGTCCGGCGCACCCCCGGCGGCTTCGCCGTCACCGACAGCGGGCGCCTCTTCATCCGAAACATTGCGATGTGCTTCGACAACACGCTCGCGCCGGCGGGCGAGCGGAGACACTCCAGGACCATTTGATGAAACCCGTCGCGATCATCGGTGCGGGTATCACGGGGCTGACCGCCGCATTTTACCTCAAGCGCGCGGGCATCCCCGTCACGGTTTTCGAGTCAAGCCACCGGGTCGGCGGCGCGATCCAATCCCTCCGGCAGGGCGGGTATCTCGCGGAATTCGGCCCGAACACGATCCTGGAAACGTCGCCGAAAATCGCGCGGCTCATCCGCGACGCGGGCCTGGAGCCCCGCCGCCTCGATCCCGACCCGAAAGCGGAGGCGCGGTTTGTGGTCCGCTACAAACGACCGATCGCCATGCCCGGCTCGCCGCTCGGATTTCTGACGACGGAACTGTTTTCTCTCCAAGCCAAGCTGGCCGTGCTGCGCGAGCCGTTCGTGCCGCCGCGGCGCGACGGCGTGGAGGAAAGCATCGCCGGGTTTGTCGTGAGGCGGCTTGGCCGGGAGTTTCTCGATCACGCGATTGACGCGATGGTGGCCGGCGTTTACGCGGGCGACCCCGGCAGACTGTCCGTCCAGCAGGCGTTTCCGAAGCTCGCGGCGCTCGAGGCAAAATACGGCTCGCTCATCAAGGGCCAGATTCTCGGCGCGCGCGAACGCAGGAAATCCGGAGAAATCGCGAAGGACCGGGCCCCGAAATTCTCCTTCGACGAAGGGCTCCAAGTGCTGCCGGACACGTTGCGCGAACGCCTCGGCGATGCGGTGCGTCTCGACACCTCTGTCGCCGGGCTCACTCGAACTCCCAACGGCTGGACGCTCGATCTTCGCACGAAGGACGGCGGGGCACGCTCGGAGCACGGCGCGGTGATTTATGCGGGCACGGCATTCCAACTGGCGGAGATGAAGATCGGGCTGGGCGAAGCCGCCGGTCCCAGGCGGCCCGACCTTTCGCCGTTCTCCGAAATCCGCCATCCGCCCGTGGCGAGCGTGGTGCTCGGATTCCGGCGCGAAGACGTGGCGCATCCCTGCGAGGGATTCGGCGCGCTGATCCCGAAAGTCGAGGGGTTCCAGATTCTCGGCACGCTTTTTTCCTCGTCGCTGTTTCCGAACCGCGCGCCGGCCGGTCACATGACGCTCACAAGCTACGTCGGCGGCGAGCGGTATCCGGAGCTGGCCGCCTTGCCGCCGGAGGAACTTGTCGAACTGACGCAGCGGGATTTGCACACCCTGCTTGGAGTGAAAGGCCGGCCGACTTTCCAGCATTGCGTCTATTACCCCAAGGCCATCCCCCAATACAATATCGGCTATGGCCGCTTCCGCGGGCTGATGACCGAAATCGAATCCATTGCGCCCGGACTCTTTTTCGCCGGACATTATCGCGATGGCATTTCGTTGGGAGACTCGATCGTTTCCGGTTGCAACATCGCGGAACGTGTTGGGAAATCTCTGGCCCCATGAGCAAACAGGGAGTCCTGCTGATCAACCTCGGCTCGCCGGATTCCACGTCCGTCGCCGACGTGCGGAAGTATCTGCGCGAATTCCTCATGGATCCGCGCGTGCTCGATGCGCCCTGGCCGGTCCGCTGGTGCGTCGTCCACCTCGCCATCCTGCCGAAGCGCCCGGCACAGTCGGCGGAGGCCTACAAAAAAATCTGGACGGCGGAAGGCTCGCCGCTCGTCGTCACCAGCCGCAACGTGCGGCGCGAACTGCAGCGCCGGGTCGGAGACGACCTTGTGATCGAGCTCGCGATGCGCTACCAGAACCCCGGCATCGAACCCGCGATCCTGCGGCTGCGCGGGCAGGCGGTCACGGACCTGCTCGTCTTCCCGCTGTTCCCGCATTATGCGATGTCGAGTTTTGAAACGGCGGTCGTGCGCGCGAAGGAACTCGCCGCGCGGCTGGCACCGGAGATGAGGCTGAAAATCGCGGCTCCGTATTACGACGACCCCCGCTACATTGCGGCACTCGTTGCCAGCGCGACCGATTTCTTGAACGCAGGCTGCGATCATTTGCTGTTCAGCTTCCACGGCCTGCCCGAACGCCACCTGCGCAAAGCCAATCCGGGCCGCTGCCTGGCGACGCCCGACTGCTGCGAAACCCCCGGCCCCGCCCACAGCACCTGCTACCGGGCTCAATGCTTCGCGACCGCCCGCGCCTTTGTCGAGGCGGCCGGCGTGCCCGCACACAAGTATTCCGTTTCCTTCCAATCGCGGCTCGGACGCGATCCCTGGCTGAAACCCCACACCGATTTCGAGTTGGTGCGCCTTGCCGGAAACGGCGTCAAAAAATTGCTGGTGATCTGCCCGGCCTTCGTCTCCGACTGCCTCGAAACCCTCGAGGAAATCGCCCTGCGCGGACGCGAAATTTTCCTCGGGGCCGGTGGAGGCGGCTTCGCGCTCATCCCGTGCCTGAACGAGCACCCGCGCTGGCTCGACGCCCTGGAGAAATTGACGCGCGAAAATTTATCGGCGAGCCCGGGCCGCCCAGAGCAGGTCGTGTTCTCCCAACCGGTTTCTTGACAGGGAAGTTTCCCCGTTGAAAACTGCGGAGGAACATGCGGAACCTCCTGAAATTCCTTGTTTTTGTCGTCTTGGCCGCAGCGGTCGTTGGAGGCCTCTTTTTTTGGAAGAATTCCGCGTGGAAAGGCCCTCGGATTCCCACTTCGGCCCTCGCGGAGAGCGACCGCGAATTCACAGCGCTCGTGGGCAGGATCCTGCCTTCGGTCGTGAGCCTCAATGCCATGCCGGCGAACGCCGCGAATCCGCAGGCCGAGCTCCTGAGAAACCTGCTCGGTGCCGGGCCGGGCGCGCAACCCCAGCTCGGCTCGGGCGTGATCGTTTCCAGCAACGGCTATCTCGTGACAAACTGGCATGTCATCGAGGGCGCCGGGGCTGTGGAGGTCAGCATGAACGACGGACGTTCGCTGCCCGTCAAGTTTGTCGGCGCGGACCGCCTGTCGGACGTGGCGGTGCTGAAAATCGAAGCGGAGAACCTTTCGGCGCTGCCGTTCGGCGACTCCGACGACGCGCGCATCGGCCAGACGGTCATCGCTGTCGGGAACCCGTTCGGCCTTCAGGGGACTGTCACCAAGGGCATTGTCAGCGGCAAGGGCCGGATGCTGAGCGATGCCGACAACGAATTTTTCCAGACCGACGCGCCGATCAACCCGGGCAATTCCGGCGGTCCGCTCGTGGATCTCAACGGAAAAATCATCGCTCTTAACAATGCGGTCCTCCAGCACACGGACGGCATCGGGTTTGCCATCCCCGCCAATACCGTCCGGAGGATTTTTGAAAACATCCGCGACTACGGGCGTGTCATCCGGCCGTGGTTCGGTGTCGTCATGCTCCCGCTCACTCCCGCCCTGGCCACACAGTTGAATCTCCCCGATTCGCGCGGCGCCCTCGTGCAGGCCACGCTGGAAAACTCTCCGGCGTCCCGCGGGGGCGTGAGACCGGGCGATGTCATCCTCGCCTACAACGGCCGTCCGGTCGCCACCTGGAAAGATCTCCGCAACCGGGTCGCCGAGACCGAGCCCGGCCAGGAGGTGGCCCTGGACATCCGCCGCGACGGGAAACCGTGCACCCTCCGCGTCAAAATCGAAAAACAACCCGGCGAATAGAACTTTCGTTTTTTTAAGGACCCGGTAAATTTCCTTCCTTGTGACTTCTTCCACGCACAGCTCTCCTCCGATTCCCCGCCAACCGATGGGCGCTACGTTCGCCGTGGCCGTCGGGATTCTCGGTTTTTTTCTGATCCTCCAGTTTCTCATGGTCGCGTGGTATTTTCTTCCGATTCTTCGCGAGAAGGTTGTGGAGAGCGCGACGGTGGCGAGCGTCCAGCCGGCGACCGAATCTCCCACGGTGCCCGCCGGCAACCCGGCGAAGCCGGAGAGGACGGAACACCCGCAGGTCGCCCCCGCGCTCGTTCAAAAAATCAACCGGCTGGTTGCCGATTCCGACCGCTCTTTCCGGGTTGGGGATTACGAGTCTTCGCTCAAAGGCATCAACGAAGCGGCGGCCCTGCTCCCCGACGACCCGGGCATCCTTCTCCGGAGAGCCCGCCTCCTTGAGAGCATGCAGCAACCTGCGGAGGCCGCAGCGGATTACGCCCGGGTGGCCGGTCTGCCGAACCTTGCCGCGGAGTTGCGGACACAGGCGGAAAAAAAGCTCGCCCAGCTCGGCGGCGCTGTTTCCGGCACCCCCGCTTCCGCGCCCGGCCAGGCCATGAATGATGCCCCGCAAGGATCCGATGTCCGCGACGAGATCGGACTCCAGCCCGGCTCGAGTCTTGGCATCACGGACACCCGGCTGCGCGACGGTTCCCCGGGCACCAAGGTTCTGCGCATCGCCATCAAAGCGCGTCCAAAAACCAACGTGGACACCCGCCAGATGAAACTGCACGTTTTCTTTTACGAGCAGGATGAGTCGGGCGAAATCCAACTCACGGAATCCCAGGTCGCCTCCCAGTGGATCAGCCCGCCGGTCAACTGGGCGGACAACGAGCCGGAGCTGCTCGACGTCACCTACATCCTGCCGGACAGCAATCTTCCGGGCAGCGCGGCCTCGAACGGATCGCCCGGCAGGAAGTTCGTCGGGTATATTGTCGGAGTCTATTACAACGGCGAACTCCAGGACACGCAGGCCGATCCCGGCACGCTCGCCAAAAAATTTCCCCTGCCACTTTATCTCAAGCAGGAAGCCCAATGAGAATACTGGTCGTTGACGGCGTGGCCGACGCCGCTGAAAATCTGGAGAAATCTTTGCTCTCCCTCGGTTGGCCCGCAGTCGGTTCGGCGACGAACTCGGACGAGGCCGTCGAGTGGATCAATGATCACGGGGGATGCGATGTCTTGGTCACGGAGGTTTTCCTACAGCCCGCCGACGGGTTCGCCTTGCGCGAGACCATCCAGCCTCACCTGCCGGACATGAAGACGATTTTCACCTCCGCGCACGATCTTTCCGCCCATGCGGACCGGATGGCAGGCTGCCCATCCCTTTGTGCTCCGGTGAACGCCGCCGCTCTCGATGCGCTCATCCGCCATCTCACCGCCACACCGCCGCAAACCTCCGCGCCAGTTGCTCCGGAAGCGCCTTCCGCAGCACTCCAACCAACCGCACAACCGACCCCGCGTCCCGTCGCCGCACAACCCGCCGCCGCACAACCGACCCCGCGTCCCGTCGCCGCACAGCC
>JBAXTX010000009.1:0-33762 GCA_037129975.1 Verrucomicrobiia bacterium
TTCCTCGCCCATGCGCGGCCAGCCGGGCAGCCCGAGGCGCAGGCTCCATTCGCCCTCGTGCATGACCCCGTCGCCGACCAGCGAGTCGTCCTGGCAATGGTCCATGACCGTGAGCCCGAACATCCGGGCGTATTCGACCGCGCGGCGCATGACCTCGTGGCTTTGGACGCAGCGGCCGTCGTCGGTCAGCGCCACGACACCCGCGGCCACAAGCGCTCCGAACGGCGCGAGCTCCTCGCCTTTCAAATCCTTCGTGATCGCCCCGGTGCAAAAAACATTGACGACGGCGTGCTGTTCCGCCCGCTCGCGGATCCATGCGATCGTGGCGGCGTTGTCGGCGGCGGGCGTGGTGTTCGGCATGGCGACGATGCTTGTGAACCCGCCGGCGGCCGCGGCCCGCGTGCCGGTGGCGATCGTCTCCTTGTGCGACTGGCCGGGTTCGCGCAGATGGACGTGGATGTCAATGAGCCCCGGCGCGACAACCAGGCCGGTCGCGTCGAGCGTCTCGAAATCCCCCTTCGCGCCGCCCGCGGAGATCCGGCCGCCCTCGATGAAAAGATCGCCCTTTTCGTCGCGGTTGTTTGCGGGGTCAATGATCCGCCCGTTTTTGATGAGGAGATTTTTCATGTCGGGAGTCCGGCGCCGCCGGCGCAGAGGTAGAGCGCGGCCATGCGCACGGCGATGCCGTTCGAGACCTGTTCCAGGATGACGCTGCGGGTGCCGTCGGCGACATCGCTGTCAATCTCGACCCCGCGGTTGATCGGCCCCGGGTGCATGATCAGGCACTCCGGCTTGAGCCGCTCCGCGCGCGCCTTCGTGAGCCCGAAGAGCGAGATGTATTCGCCGAGCCCCGGGAAATATTCCTTCCGCTGGCGCTCGTGCTGGATGCGCAGGAGGTTGATCACGTCGGCATCCCCGAGCACGTCGTCGAGCCGGTGGACGACCCGCACGCCGAGTTTTTCAAAGCCCCCGGGGACGAGCGTGGTCGGGCCGACGAGGGTCACGCGGGCGCCGAGTTTGACAAGCCCGTGGATATTCGACCTGGCCACCCGGCTGAAGAGGATGTCCCCGACGATCGCGACATGCAGGCCCTCGATCCGCCCGTGCTTCTGCCTCATCGTGAAAATATCCAGCAGCCCCTGGGTCGGGTGCTCGTGCGAACCGTCCCCCGCGTTGATCACGCAGGCCTTCAGCCGGTCGGCAAGAAACCGGGGAGATCCCGCCGAGCTGTGCCTCAGCACGATGATGTCCGCATGCAGCGCCTGGAGGTTCAGCGCCGTGTCCTTCAGCGTCTCGCCTTTTTGCAGGCTCGATGCCGTGGCCGTGATGTTCACAACGTCCGCGCTCAGCCGCATCGCCGCAATCTCGAACGACGTCCGGGTCCGCGTGCTCGGCTCGACAAAAAGATTGACGAGCGTCTTCCCGCGGAGCGCGGGGACTTTTTTCAGGCTGCGTTCCGCGACGCCTTTGAAAGCGGTCGCGGTGTCGAGGAGGAATTGAATTTCCTTCGCGTCGAGTTCGTCGAGCCCGATCAGGTCTTTGCGGGTCCAGGTCTTCATCGTGTGACCACCCGCACCGAGTCCGCGACGCCATCGAGAGATTCGAAGCGCACGCGGATTTTTTCGTGCCGCGCGGTCGGCAGGTTTTTCCCCACATAGTCGGCCTGGATCGGCAGTTCGCGATGCCCGCGGTCCACCAGCACGGCAAGCTGGATGCTGGACGGACGGCCGAACGAGGCCAGCGCGTCGAGCGCCGCCCGGCAGCTCCGTCCGGTGAAAAACACATCGTCCACGATCACCACCGGTCGGCCGTCCAGATCCACCGGAAGATGTGTGGGCGACGGCGTGGTCACGCGCCCGCGTGTCGCCAGGTCGTCGCGGTGCATCGAAATATCCAGGGTGCCCAGAAACGGACGCCGACCCTCGACTTTTTCGATGTGATCGGCCAACCGGCGGGCGATCTCCACCCCCCGTGTCGGAATTCCCGCCAGCACCAAAGCCTCCAGGTCGCCCTGCCGCTCAACAATTTCGTGGGCCATCCGCCGGATCGCCTTCTGTATGGCGCCGGCATCCATCGCGATGTTTTCTTTTTGCATGTTTCATGCCCTCACGGGAGCACTGGAAATGTCCGGAAAAATCAGCCCGCGCCGGCTTTGGACTGCTTGGAACGATCGAAACGCCACGCGGTGCGGTATTTCATAATCCAATCCAGCAGCGCCCGCTCGAAACCGATGTCCTGGCCGGACTTTTCGCTCTCGATCCACTTGTGACGAAGGATCTCTTCCCGCTCCGCGAGGAATTCCTTGTAGAGGACCGAGTTCTTGACGAGATCTGGTGTCTCGCTTTTGTGGGAGGTCATTTCCGTTTGAGTATTGCGGCTCCAACCGGCTTTGTCAAACGGATTTCCGCGACAACGGATTTCCGCGACAACGGATTTCCGCGGTTGAACCACCAACGAATAAACCGCAGATTGCTGCTGGCAATTGCCCCGCGGAAGGTGTAGAGATTTTCTCCATGTCAATGCGCTGTGCTTTGTTTGCGGCCGGACTTGCGGTTTTCCCGGCTGCTTTTTCCCCGGCATCCGAGGCGATGACGAAGGCCCAGGTCCAATCCGCCGCCGTTTCCGATGCGATCACGATCCCGTCACCGGGGGAATTTTTTGCGGCGATGGGCGATCACGGGCAGCCGAATTGGACGCAGATGTTCGTGCCGAAGACCGCCGTCAGCACCTCGAGCCGCGAACAGATGGCCCTGATGTTGGGAGTTCTCGTGGCGGATGGATACCTCGCGGTCGAGGCCCAGGACGGGCAGGGGGTCAAAAACACCGGCAAGGAGATCATCAACCTTGCGAAGAAGCTGAACGTCAGCCAGAGCGTCCTCGGACGCGGGAACAGCATTTCCGATTTCGCGGAGAACAACGACTGGAGCGCGCTGCGCGAGGAGCTCGAAGCGACACAGAACGAGGTCAAACTTTCGATGGTCGAGCAAAAGGACAAGGATCTTGTCATCATGGTGACCGTCGGCGCATGGATTCGCGGCACCCAGGTGGCGGCGGAGTTTATTTCCAAGAACTACAGCCCCGGCCTGGCCGGCCTTCTCCGGCAGCCGGCGATCGTCGAGTATTTGCTCTCCGGGCTGGACGGCCTGCCGGAGAAGCTCCGGGGGGCGGCGCTGATCGTGGATGTGCGGCAAAAGCTCGGGGCTGTGCTCGCGCTCGTTCAGACCAAAGACCGCGCGGCGCTCGCGCCCGAGGCGGTCAATGAACTCGCCGCCACGATGATCTCCCTCGTCAACGCCATTTCCAAAGGGGAAAAAGAACCATGAAAAAGCTTCTCGTTTTTCTCAGTGCCGCCGGCCTGCTGGCCGCCCAGGACGCGCCTCCCCCCCCCGCCACCGCCAGAAGCCGCGCGCTCGAGCTGGCCGGGGCGTTCGCGAACGATGGATATAAAATTCGCGACGGCTTCTGGGCCGGGACCCTCGAGGCCGGCAAGCCGCAGTTTCTCCAAGTGAACCTTTTTTCCGGGAACGAATACTGGTTCTCGGCCGCGGCGCTGCCTCCGGATGTCAAGATGTCCGTGACGCTGTTCGACGAGAACGGCCGCCCGCTCGCGGAAGAAGTTTTCCAGGACGGTGCCGCCGCCGCCGCAGGGCTCGTTCCCGACGCGAGCGGAAAATATTTCGTCCGGGTCGCTCTCCTCGCGGGCGACAAGGCCGGGTTCTGCCTCGTCTATTCCTACAAATAATCCATGCCCGCCACGACCGCAGAAAAAGTGAACAGCCCGCATGTCCGCCAGTTTTCTGTTTTCCTTCAGAACAAAGTCGGGGCGCTCCTCGGGGTGGTCAAGCTGCTGAACGAGCACAATATCGTCGTCCTCGCGCTCAGCATCGTGGATTCCTCGGAGTCGGCGATCGGACGGATGATCGTGAGCGATCCCGAGCGGGTTTCGCAGCTTTTCCTCGAGCACGACGTCCCATACAGCGACTGCGAGATGCTGGTGGTCGAGCTCAAGGAAGGACCCGGCGATCTCGCCAAGGTGCTCGCCGCGCTGCTCATGGCCGAAGTGAACGTCTATTTCAGCTACCCGCTTCTCATCCGCCCGAGGGGCCTCGCCGTCCTCGCGATGCACCTGGATGACAACGACTGCGCGAGCAATGTGCTCCGCGGGGAGGGGTTCAAGACGCTTTCGCAGGGCGACCTTTCCCGTTGAGCGCGGAACAGCATTTGAGCCGTGGCCGCCACAGGGCACGCAGAGGGAAAACTTCCCGGGCATGACCGTCCTCGCGATCGAAACATCCTGCGACGAGACCGCGGCGGCCGTGCTGCGCGGGTTCGGCGGGGTGCTTGCGCACGAGATCTTCAGCCAGGCGCGGATCCACGCGGAATTTGGCGGGGTCGTCCCGGAGGTCGCCTCGCGCAACCACCTCGAGTCGCTGCCGTTTATTGTCGGGCGGGCAATGGAAGGGCTTCGCGTCCGGGATCTCGACGCGGTCGCGGCGACGACCGGCCCCGGGCTTGCGTCCGCATTGTTGGTGGGTGCCTCCGCCGCGAAAGGCCTCGCCATCGGGGCCGGACTCCCCTTCCTCGCCGTGAACCACATCGAAGGACATCTCCTCTCCCCGTTTTTCGGAGAGGAAAAAATCCCGTCGCACACGGGTCTGGTGGTGAGCGGCGGCCACACCCTGCTCTTCGACGTGGAGGGGTTCGGCCGCTATCGCCTGCTCGGACGCACGCGCGACGATGCGGCGGGCGAGGCCTTCGACAAGGTCGCCAAGCTCCTCGGTCTCGGATACCCCGGCGGCGCGGAAATTGACCGCCTCGCCCGATCCGGAAATCCGGCCCGTTTCGATTTCCCCCGGGGGATGCTCGACTCCGGAGACCACCAGTTCAGCTTCAGCGGACTCAAGACGGCGATGCGGGTCTTTTTGGAAAACGGCTTTGCGGAGGGCGATCTTCCCGACATCTGCGCGTCGTTCCAGCTCGCCATCGTCGAGGTGCTCGTCACCAAGGCCCTCCGCGCGGCGCGGGCCCACGGGAGGAACATCGTCTCGATCAGCGGCGGGGTCAGCGCGAATGCCTGCCTGCGCGAAGTGGCGGGAGAAGCCGCCCGAAAGGAAGGCCTCGCCCTGCGCTTCGCTCCCGACGGGCTCCAGACCGACAACGCCCTCATGATCGCCTGCGCCGCCGCGCACCACCTCGCGGCCGGACACCGCCACGCGAGCGACACCGACATCCGGCCGAATTTCGACCCCGCCGCTCTTTGCGTTTGAAGTCTTCAAAATCAGTGCGAAGGTGGACCCACTATGAAACGTCTCCTCCTCTCCGCAATCCTCCTCGCCGCCTCGACCGTCTTTGCCGCCGAAGGCTGGCAGACCGACTACAAGGCCGCATTGGAACAGGCCGCCAAGGAAAACAAACCGGCGCTTTTGGATTTCACCGGATCCGACTGGTGCGGATGGTGCATCAAGCTGGACAATGAAACATTCTCCCAAGCCGACTTCAAAAAATTTGCCGCGGCGAACCTGATTCTTGTCGAGCTCGATTTTCCGAACAACAAGCCTCAATCCGAAGAGGTGAAAAAGCAAAACAAGGAGCTCCAGGCGAAATACGGAGTGGAAGGGTTTCCCACTCTCGTCCTCCTTGACAGCAAGGGCAAAGAGATCGCCAAGAACACCGGCTACCTCGCCGGCGGGCCGGAAGCCTTCATCGCCTGGGTGAAAAAAGCCGCGAAGTAGAAGCGCTTCGGCTGGCGGCGGAGGTGAGATTGGTGCATGGTCGCCGCATGAGCGGGCGGGCGGATTTTCAGGAGAAGCTGCGGGACATGCCGCACAAGCCGGGCGTGTATGTGATGCGCGACCGGCTGAAGCATGTGATCTACGTCGGGAAGGCGGGCGACCTGCGGAAGCGGGTGGGGAGCTATTTCCTAGCGTCACGGAAAGCGGCCGCGGACGCGAAGACGCGGGCGCTGATCGCGAGCGTCTGGGATTTGGAATACCATGTCGTGCGCAGCGATGCGGAGGCGGTGCTCTTCGAGGGAAAGCTGATCAAGGAATTCCGTCCGAAATACAACGTCAGCTTCAAGGACGACAAGCGGTTCCTGCTCGTGCGGGTGAATTTGGGCGACGTGTTCCCGAGGTTTGCCTTGACGCGGCTGAGGAAGGACGACGGCGCGCGGTATTTCGGGCCGTTCGCGCACTCCGGGCCGCTGCGCTCGACGCTGAACACGATGAGGAAGAAGTTCGGCCTGCGCTCGTGCCGGGCGGCGGTTCCGGACGAGAGGGACTTCAAGCATTGCATGGAGCATGCGCTCAAGAATTGCAGCGCGCCGTGCGTGGCGAAGATCACGCGCGATGATTATCTGGAGCGGGTCGCGGCGGCTTGTGAATTTTTGGACGGGCAGAGCCGGGAGTGGATCGTGCAGGTCGAGTCGGACATGAAGGCGGCCGCGGAGCGGCTCGATTTCGAAAAGGCGGCGCAACTGCGCAACCTTCTCGACGATTTGAAAACGACGACGAAGCCGATGACGCGGTTCACGCGCAAGTCGCTGCCGACGACGATCCACCCGGAAGCCGACATCGCCGCGCTCCAGGACGCGCTCGGGCTCCCGAGGCCGCCCCGCGTCATGGAATGCTTCGATATTTCCAACATCTCCTCGACGCACATCGTGGCCTCGATGGTGAGGTTCCGCGACGGGGTTCCCGACCGCGCGGGATACCGGAAATACCGGATCCACGGGACGCCGCACCAGAACGACTTTGCCAGCATGGCGGAGGTTGTGCGGCGGAGGTATGGGCGGGTCCTGCGCGAAGCGGCGGCGAGCGTGCCGGATGCGGAGTTCAGCCAGGAACCGGTCGGCGAAGCCGTGGCAAGGATCGCGGAAGATTCCCCGCTGATCCCCGACCTGATCATTGTGGACGGCGGAAAAGGCCAGCTCTCGAGCGCGTGCCGGGAACTCCGGCGGCTCGGGCTCCATGACGCGCAGGTCATCGGCCTCGCCAAGGAATTCGAGGAGATATATCGTCCGGGCCGTCCGCTGCCGATGCGTTTGCCGGAGGACAGCGGGGCGCTGCGCCTGTTGCAGAGGATCCGCGACGAAGCCCACCGCACGGCCAACGACTACCACAGCCTCCTGCTCAAGCGCCGCGTCCGCGAAAGCCTCCTCGATGAAATCCCCGGCGTCAGCACCGCCCGCAAACAGGCCCTCCTCGAACGCTTCGGGTCGGTGCACCGGTTGAAAAAGGCCTCCGCCGATGACATCGCCGCCGTCCGCGGCATCAGTGCCTCCCTCGCACAAAACATCATGAAAACCTTGGCGGGCAATTTCCCCGGTTCTGTCTGATCGTAGTGATTCGGGTGCTACGCCATGCGGACGGTGGCCATCGCCTCCCCGGCTTGAGGCGGAGCCTCTGTCGGGTCGCCGCCATGTTGCCGTGACCGAACAGCGCACGCGCAAAAACCACGCGCCACTTTATCGTTATATTGACCAGCCGAGAAGGCGCTCCGCCGAGAGCCTGACATTGTCCGGGCCGGCGACTTCCAGCGTGGTTGGGCCGTCAAAGCCCGTTTCCCGCAGAGCGTCCACGATTGCGCGGATACCAACAACCCCGTCCCCGAGCGGGATCGCGCCCATGCCGCAGCCGAATTGTTTCCCCCGGCGCGGCGTCCATTCCTCCGGCATGTCTTTCCAATGGACATGCTTGATCCGCTTGCCGAACACCTTGACGAATTGCAGCGGATCCCCGCCGCCGAGCCAGGAGTTGCCGGTGTCGAGGTTGACCCCGACGGTCTCCTCGTTCCCGAGCGCATCCAGGAGGCGCCGCATCCCGTCCACAGTGTCGGTCAGGATGCCGTGCGGCTCGATCAGCAGTTCGATCCCGAGTTGCTCCGCCCAGCGGACGGGCTCGTGCAATTTTTCCCGGATGCAGAAAACGCGTTCCGTGTCCGAGAGCCCGTGCCCGAACGGGGTCTTCGGGTCGCCCTCGGTGGTGATGACCTGCCTGATTCCAAGCAGGCGGGCCAGCTTGATCGCCTTGATGATCTCGTGCGTGCCGTAGCGGTCGGGCGCCGCGGGGTCCAGCAGGTTGGCGTGTGCGCAGACGCTGGTGAGCGTGAGGCCGAATTCACCGGCCATGTCGAGAATGGTGGAGGGCAGCGAATCGAGGCTGAATGAGGCGGCAAACCCGTATTCCGTGCCGAGGGTCGCTCCGTCGTGATTGTCGGTCAGGTCGGCGTAGTCAAATCCAAGGCTGCGGATCACCTCGAACTGCCGGCGCATCGGGGTGAATGGTTCCATCAGGGCAAAGCATCCGATTTTCATAAGGGTCTTTTGGTATTCTAAGTCTGCGCCCAGTCGCCGCGGACGGCGCAGTTCATTTGTTCATTCAGCGCCGTGGGCGATTTGATTTCGTACTTCTGCGGGTCCCAGACCACCTCGCCGCCGGATTTTATGGCCATCACCGACAGATGGCTGATGGCATCGGAGCGGACGGCGTCGGCAATCGGTCCGATGGAGGGCGAACGGTCGCGCACGCTCTCGACGAACGCCCGGTAGTAGCGATTCTTGTAGAGGACGCGCCTGCTTCCCTCGCATTCCCGGATCTTGAACCAGTCCTGGTTGCTTGCGAACACCCCTGAACGACTCAGGCTGACCCAGCCCTTCGTGCCGAAGAACGTCGTGCCATCACCGTAAGGATTTGGGCAATACTTCTGCACAATCGGCGTGGCCACGTCGCGGCTCATGAAACGCATCGGGACGCCGTTGGCAAACTTGATGTCCACATCCCAGGTGGTGAAGGTGTTGAACAGGGCGTCGGGGGTCGGGATTTTTCCCGTTCCGCGCAGCGAATACGGCCCCTGGAGGTCGGCGTCCATTCCCCAGACGGCGATATCGAGCGGATGCGCCCCCCAGCCGGCGATGAACCCGAGCGCGTAGTCGGCGCAGAACCACGAGCCCGCGGGGGTTATCCGTTCCTTCGAGCACGGCCGCATCGGCGCGGGTCCGATGTAAAGATCGTAGTCGAGCCCCTCGGGCACGGGGATCTCCTCGAGCGACCCGCCGCTTCTGCCCCCAGCACACCAAACTTCGATCCGCTGCAGCTCACCGATATAGCCGTTAAGCACCAGTTCCACGCCTCGCTTGAGGAGCTCCTGGCTGCGCTGCATGGTGCCGTACTGGAAAATGCGGTCGTACTTTTTGCATGCATCGATCATCGCCTTGTTCTGGTTCAGGCTGTGCCCGAGCGGCTTCTCGATGAAGACATCCTTGCCTGCATGCACCGCTGCGAGCCCGATCGGTACATGCCAGTGGTCGGGCGTCACGACCACCACGGCGTCAATGCTTTTGTCGGCCAGCAGCTCGCGGAAATCGTTGTAGAGTTTCGGATCATGGCCCTGCGACTCCTTCACGAGCTTGGCCGCCCTCTCGCGGCGCTGCCGGAACGGATCGCAGATTGCAACGCTTGCGGAAATGTCCGAGGCCTGCGCCAAGAAATTGCTCGCGTCGCCGGTGCCCCGCTGGCCGACTCCGATGTGGCCGAGCTGGATTTTATTGCTCGGGGCAGTCTCGGCCGCCAGGAGGCGCATCGGAATGAAACGTGGCGCGATCGAGGCTGCGATCACGCCGCGCAGCATGCCGCCGACGAACCGCCGGCGAGTAAGTGTGTTCTGGTTTTTTTTCATGTGATTAGGGATTTGTTGTTGGAAGGGTGATTTTATTTATACCGTCGGCGACGGTTCCGGTTCCGGCCCATTCGACGCCGCGCAGCAGCATTTGTTGAAAGCCGACAGAGCGCATGGCCTCTGGATTATGACCCAGCACGAGGTTGAATCCATGGCCTTTGCCATAGTCGGTTACCATTGCAACCGGCTCGTCCTTGCCTGTGCCCCTCTTGTCGAGTGCCGAAAAGGCGGTCGCTATTACTGTCATATCCGGCTGGACAACCATCCGGTGCCAAAGCTCGTCCGTCGTCTCAAATGGCGCCACTCCGCGAACGATGGGGTGAGCCGGTTCGCGGGCAATTACGCGGAATGTATGCGCGGGGCCGTGTCCCGTATTTTTGCCCCAGGTGCCACCAATGATTTTTTGGTAGTCCGCCCAATCGGCGAACGATGCACCGCCCGCATGCACGACAACGAAGCCTCCGCCATCGCGCACGAAATTTAGAAAAGCCTCGCGCATTTTTGGCGGCCATTCCTTGACGGCTGCCTTATTGCCGAAAGTGTTCCAATTGCTCAACAGGACGTCGTAGTGGGCGAGGCTTTCCGCGGTGCAAGTCTCAGGATGCTCGGTGACGTCAACAGTGAAGCGGCTGTTTTGTGTCAGAATCTTCTGAAGCTCGGGGGTCGTCAGTTTCCAGTTGTGGTTGTTCTGTCCGGAGAAGATCAAAATTCGCAACGGCTTCTCCTCGGCCTTGCAGCAGACAGTCAGAAAAGCGAGGGAAATCACCGCCACGGCTGCAAAATGCAATCTTGAAAAGAGTCGAATAGCATGGCGATTGACGTTCATGCGCGGACCGTAGCAAAGCCTTCGCTGGCTGTCTTGCCGTTTAGTTCATTGAAGGATTTTACAAGTTGCCGTAGAACATTGGGCGACAATGAGCATCAATCAGCCATCTCGCCGTGAGGCCAGGCCGAATTATCGTGAGGCAGGCGAAACGTATCTGGCGGACAATTGTCAGCCGCTCATCGAAGCCGCACGGGCAGGCAGAGTCGCCATGCACGCGCTGTCACGGGCCGGATATCCCGGCCGCCAGATTGGAGCTCGCCAATTGCCGGGGCTGCGGTCTGTCGGTTATTGGGATGCGGGCCCCAACCAGAATTGGGGATTGCCTCCCCATCGAAACGAAGGAATAGAAATCTCGTTCCTTGCGAGCGGACGGACGTCCGTCGCCATTGAAGGCAAGCGCACGCTTTTATCGCACGACGAGTTAATGATCACCCGCCCGTGGCAGCCTCATCAGATCGGCAATCCACATATTGCTGCCTGCAAGCTGATCTGGTTGATCATCGATGTCGGAGTCCGTCGTCCCCACCAGCCATGGAACTGGCCGGACTGGATTGTGCTCGACCGGCCGGATCGGGAAATGCTCACGCGCTATTTGCGTCAGAACGAACAATTGGTCTGGCCGGCATCAAGCGAGATTTGCCGTTGCTTTCGCTCGATAGCCCAGGATTTAGAAACCGGCGGGGATAACATGATCTCCCGCATGGCCGTCGGCATTAACGGGCTGTTGCTCGCGTTGTTGGGCGGTTTCCAGCAGCGAAATATCCCTCTGCGTGCGACTCTTGCCAGCGCAGAACGTACTATACTCCTGTTTCTCGAGGAGCTGAATGCCACGCTGGATCAACCATGGACCCTCGAATCCATGGCAGAAAGCTGCCATCTTGGCGTGACGCAGTTTGTGCATTATTTCCGATGTCAGACGAATCTCACCCCCGCCAAATTTCTGAACCATGCACGCATCCAGAAAGCATGCGGGATGTTGGCGCGCGAGTCCGCCGCTTCCATTACAGACATCGGGTTTGCGTGCGGCTTTTCATCCAGCCAGTATTTCACCAACGTGTTCCGGCATCAGATGGGCTGCCCGCCAAGGGAATACCGGGCCAGGCGGTTGTCATTTTCCTGACTTGTTCATGCCCGTGCCGGGCACACAAGCGGCGTCCCGACGCTTGGAGAAAGCATCCCTGCGGCAAGATGCCGCCTCCACGGGTTTTCCTCGCAAGGTTTCAAGCGTTTCCGCCCCGCCGGAAAAAATCCACCTCGCTGATTGATGCCCGCGTCCGTTTGGCATTTACTGAGCCATGATGTCCTCATCCATTCTCATTGTTGATGACGAGAAGAACACGCGCGACGGCCTGCGGAACGCGCTGGAAGGGGAGTTTGACGTCTATGTGGCGGCGGATGCGGAGGGGGCGATGCAGATGATGGAGACGATGCCGCCCGATGTCCTTCTCACGGATTTGCGGCTGGGCGGGGAGGACGGGATGTCGCTCGTCGGGCGCGCGCTGAGGCTGCCGAAGCCGCCGGTCTGCATCATGATGACGGCCTACGGGTCGGTGGACACGGCGGTCGAGGCGATGAAGAAAGGGGCTTACGATTTCGTGACGAAGCCGGTGAACATCGACCGCCTGGAGATCCTGATCAAGCGGGCGCTGAGGGACCGGGCGACGCAGAAGGAAAACAAGGAGCTGCGCGAACGGGCGACCAGGCAGTTCACGATCGAGGGGATGATCGGGCGTTCCCCGGCGATGGCCGGGGTTTTTGAAACGATCAGGCAGGTGGCCCCTTCGAGGGCGACCGTGATGCTCCAGGGGGAGAGCGGCACGGGCAAGGAACTGGCCGCCCACGCCATCCACCACCTGAGCCCGCGCGCCGCGGAAAAATTTCTGGCCGTGCACTGCGCGGCGCTGACGAGCGATCTGCTGGCGAGCGAGCTTTTCGGGCACGAGAAGGGGTCTTTCACCGGGGCCTTTGAGCGGAGGATCGGGCGGTTCGAGCAGGCGAAGGGCGGGACGCTCTTCCTCGACGAGATCGGGGAAATTGACGCGGTCACCCAGGTGAAAATTCTGCGCGTGCTCGGCGAGCGGACATTCGAGCGCGTGGGCGGGAGCCAGACATTGCAGGCGGATGTCCGCCTGCTCGCCGCGACGAACCGGGATCTTGGAAAAATGGTCTCCGAGGGGAAGTTTCGCGAGGACCTGTATTTCCGGCTCCATGTCGTCCCGCTGACGATCCCGCCCCTGAGAGACCGGAAGGTGGACATCCCGCTGCTGGCCGACGCATTTTTGAAAGAATCCGCCGCGGAGAATGGCAAGCCGTGCCGCGAGCTGGCTCCCGAGGCGATGAATGCCTTTCTCGACTACGACTGGCCGGGGAATGTCCGCGAGCTGAGGACGGCGGTCGAGCACGGGGTCGTCATGTCCAACTCCCCGAAAATCACACTCCGCGACCTCCCCGCCAGCCTGAGGACGCCCAAAGCGTCCGGAATTCTTCCGGCCCCGGTCGGATTAAATTTGCACGAAACCGAAACGGCACTTATTCTCCGGGCTTTGGAAGACTGCCGGGGCAACCGAACGGAGGCGGCGCGGAAGTTGGGGATCAGCCGCCGCACGTTGCACCGCCGTCTCACAGAACTGAACATCTCGAAAAGGCAGGAAAGCTCCACTTAAAATTTATGGCAGTCTCCAGCGAAGTCGGCGTTCAATCGGCGGTGCATTCTCTTGAGCAGGGCAGGCTCGCTCCCATTATCAAGGGGGCGATGATTGCCGCCCTGATCATCGTGCTCACCCTGCTCTACCTGTTCGTCCAGTTCCGTGGTTTCGCCACGGTCACGGCGATGGACCAGGCGCAGATCGCCCGGAATATCGCCTCGGGGAAAGGGTTCAGCACACGATTCATCCGCCCGCTCGCCGTGTGGCAGCTCGAAAACGCGGGGAAGGACATCCCGACGGACAACTTTCCGGATTTTTATCAGGCCCCGCTGGGGCCGTTTGTCAACGCGCTTCCGCTCTCGCTGGTGAAGTCTTCCTGGAAGATGACTCCGACCGATCTGGTCTATGTGGGAGACCGGGCCATCGCCGTGTTTTCGGTGTTTTGTTTTCTGCTCTCGGTGGCGGTCTGGTATTTTGTCGGGGCGCGGCTTTTTGACGGCAAGCTTTCGCTGATCGCGTGCGCGATCGTTCTGCTGACCGACATGATGTGGCAGTTCTCGCTTTCCGGGCTTCCGCAAATGCTGATGCTGCTGCTGTTTTCGGGGGCTGTGTGGCTGACGATCTTCGCCATGCAGAACCGCAACGAGCTGACGTGGGTGATCCTGTCGCTTTTCGCCGCGGGGCTGCTTTTCGGGTTGATGACGCTGGCCCACGGATTGGCGGCATGGATTTTTCTGGGCTGGCTGATCTTTGCCCTGGTGTATTTTCAGCCGCGCGGCCTGGCGGCGCTGGTGGCGCTGGCGGCTTTGCTCATGGTCACGCTGCCGTGGATGGTGAGGAATTATTCCGTGTGCGGGAACCCGTTCGGCCTGTCCGTCTATTCGTCGCTGGTTTCCGGCGCGAGCCCCGAGGAGGGATACCTGCGTTCGCTCGACGCCGCGCCGGTCCTTGGCGGAGCCCACCTCCTCAACAAGATCAAGACCGGCGTCCTGGATCAGATCGAAGGGATCTTTTCTTTTCTTGGGATGAACTTCGTGGCCGGGGCGTTTTTTCTGGCGCTCCTTCATCCGTTCCGCTCTCCGGTGGTGTCGGGGTTCCGCTGGTGCGTCGTGCTGATGTGGGTCGGGGCGGTTGTGGGGATGGGAGCGTTCGGGATGGCGGGGGTTGTCTCCTCGAACCAGATGCACATGCTGTTTCTGCCGTTGTTCGTTTTCTTCGGCCTGGCCTTTCTGATGGTCCTCTGGAGCCGTTGGGAACTGGGATACCCGCTGGTGAGGATCCTCTTTCTGAGCGTCGTCGTGTTCCTTTGCTCGGTGCCGATGCTGGCGACGTTGTTTTCCTCCCGGGGCGCGGCGATCCAGTGGCCGCCCTATATTCCGCCGTTCGTTGCGATTTTGGGGGATTGGTATGGGGAGAAGGAAATCATCGCCTCCGACATGCCGTGGGCGGTCGCATGGTATGCGCAGCGGAAGTCGGTGCTGCTGCCCGAGTCGGTGCGGGCGTTCAACCACATGAACGATTATCGCTCCCTCGGCGAGCCGATCAACGGGCTTTACCTGACTCCGCTCACCGGAAACCTCCGGCTTTTCTCCGATATTTACAAAGGCGCCTACAAGGAGTGGGCGCTCCTGATCACGCGCCCGCCGAAGGTGGACGGGTTTGCCCTGCCGTTTTACACGGCTCTCCCGATCGAAGGCGAGTGCATCATTTTCGCGGACCGCGACCGCTGGAGCGCGCCGCGGGAATAAAATCAGATCAGCTCGGCGGCCACCTCGTCGGCCAGGAGCCTGCCTTTGCGGGTGAGCCTCACGCGCGGGCCGCCCGTGACGATCAGTCCGTTGACTTCGAGCGTCGCGAGAATCACCGGGTCCGCATCTGCGGTCGCGATCCCGTCCGATGTCCGCAGCGAAAAGGCGATCCTCTCGGCGCGGCGGACCGGTGCCGTCACGTCCTCGGAAAAATCGTGTGTTGGCAGGCCGAGTTGAACCCGGCGGATGTAGTCCGACGTGTCCGCGATATTCCTGCGGCGGGATCCCGCCCGTGTGCTGAACGCGCTCGGCCCGAGTCCGGCATAATCCTCGCCGCGCCAGTAGCCCAGGTTGTGGAGGCATTCGCGGCCGGGCCGCGCGTGGTTGGAAATTTCGTATTGGGCGAAGCCCGACGCGGCGAGCGTGTCCATCGCGATTTCAAAAAAGCCGGCATCCCGGGCGTCCTCCGGCGGATAATCGCCGCGCGAAAACCGTTTGAAGAATTCGGTGTCCTCCTCGTAGGTGAGGCAATACGCGGAGACGTGCTCGGGCGCGAGGCCGATCGTCGTCCGCAGAGTGTCCCTCCACTGGCTTTCCGACTGGCCCGGGATGCCGAACATCAAATCGAGATTGATGTTTGCAAACCCGGCCTCGCGGAGGATCGCGTGGCTGCGGGCGGCCTGCGCGCCGGTGTGAACCCGGCCGAGCGTGCGGAGGAGGGAATCCTCCCACGACTGGACGCCCATGCTCACGCGGTTCACGCCGAGCGCGAGCAGGGCGGAGGCTTTCTCCAACGAGACGGTCGCCGGGTTCATCTCGATCGTGAATTCTTTCACCGCCGAAAAATCCACGCGCGCCCGCAGGCCGGCGATCAGAAATTCGAGCTGTCCCGTCGCGAGCGAGGTCGGGGTGCCGCCGCCAAAAAAGACCGTTTCCGGGCGCAGTCCGGGCGCCGCCGATTCCGCCTCGACCAACAAAGCGTTCAAAAACCCCTTCGTTTTATTGCGGTCTCCGGCTTCTTTGTAGAAGCTGCAATACGGACACACCTTCGGACAGAACGGAATATGGACGTAAAGGTGGCGGACCATCAACGATGACACTATTTCCAACAGGGATGAGATGCAACCGGACAGCGCGTGCACTGGCACTGCTGGCCGTTTTTTCCCATGCCGCCCTTGCGGCGGCTCCGCCCGCGAAAGTTTATTATGTGGCGGATGCCGCGGCGCTGACGCCGGCGCGGGGAGTGAATCCCGGCGTCGCCAGGCGCATGGTGGACAGCCTCGTCATGGCGGTGACCGGGCAGCCGGATGTGGCGAGCGCCTGGGGGAGTCTGGTGAAAAAGACCGACCGGGTTGGGATCAAGGTCGCGGCGGCGGGCGGCGCGGTGAGCGGGACCAATCCCGAGGTCGTGGATGCGATCGTGGACGGCTTGAAGGCGGCGGGACTCCCCGCTTCCCGGATCATCGTCTGGGACCGGAATCTTGAGGACTTGATTGCCGCGGGCTACCGCAGGGACGCATCCCGCTACCAGCTCCGCTGGGTGGACCACGCCGCGGGGTATGACCCCCAGGCCCAGGTCAATGCTCCCGTGCTCGGCAAGCTCATCTGGGGGGACAGCGGGTTCGGCGACAAATCGGGGACGCGGTATTCCAACATGGCCGGCGACCAGCTCAGCAACAAAAGTTGTTATTCAAAAATCCTGAGCCGCGAAGTCACGAAGATCATCAATGTCCCGTCGCTCGCCGACAGCTTTCTCACCGGCATCAACGGGGCTCTCGCGAACATGGTCCTGCCGAACATCGACAACTGGCGGCGCTTCACCAAGCCTCCGTCCTACGGCGACCCCTATCTCGCCGAGATCTATGCCGACGCGATGATCAAAGAAAAAGTCGCGCTCACGATCCTGGACGGTCTCGTTCTCCAGTATGCCGGCGGGCCGTTTGCGAACCCCGGATTTTTGCAGGATCATTTCACGATTTATGCGAGCCGGGATCCGGTGGCGGTGGACGCCACGGCGATGCGGCTTGTGGACGATGCCCGCAAGCCCTCGAAGCTTCCCAGCCTGGCACTCACGACCGGCTGGCTCCAAAGCGCGACGGGCATCGGGCTCGGCCAGCACGCGGCGGATCAAATCGAGCTCATCCCGGTCGGCGCCGAGGGGCCGCGCTGAACGGCGGATCAATTTCCGCCGGCGCGCGGCGCGTGGCGGATGTCCTCCGCGTCCACGGCGAAGACGGTGTCCTCTGCGATGTTCGTGGCCTGATCGCCGATGCGCTCGAGGAAACGCGCGATAAAAATCAGCTCGAGGAAGTCCTCGATTTGTCCGGGGTTTTTCTGCATCTGCTCGGTGAGCCTGTTGGCATATTCCCGGTTGAGGGCGTCGAGATCGCGGTCGCGCGCTTTGATCGAGCGGGCGAGCTCGGCATCCTGGTCCGCGAAAGCCTTGATGGCATCCATCACCATGGAGTCGGCATGGCGGAACAGCGGCTCGATGCCGGCGGCCTCCGGGACTCTGGCCTTGAGGTTCAGTTTGCGGGCGCGGCGCGCGATGCCGACCGACTGGTCGGAAATCCGCTCGAGGTTGGCGCTGAACTTCATGGTCGCGATGACAAGGCGCAGGTCCGAGGCCAGCGGCTGAAATTTCAGAAGAAGGGCGATGCCTTCCTGGTCCATTTGAACCTCCAGGATGTTGATCTCCTCATCGTCGGCGATGACGGTGTTGCACGCGCTCTCGTCGCGCTCCATGACGCCCTTCCAGGCCCTTGCGATGCTCCTTTGGGTGAGGCTGCCCATCATCAGGGCATTCTTCCGATACTCCATGAGACGAAGCTCGAAGCCGGAAAGAATATGGGGGGAGGTGCTGCCGGGTGTTGCCATGCCGACAAGCTACCCGCCGGAAAATTTCCGACAAAACATTTTTTATCTTCCCGAGCGGAACCTCGCGTAGGCGAGCTCCTGCTGGGCGCCGGAGAAGACGAAGAGCGCAATGAAGAGGAGCATCGGAGATCCGAACCAGCCGACCACGGCAAAGCCGACCGCCAGCACCTGGCCGACCCGCGCCGCGATCGTCGTCGCGAGAAAATGGTCGAGCTTCATCGCCAGCAGCGCCCGCAGAACCCTCCCGCCATCCATCGGAAACGCGGGGATCGCATTGAAGGCGACCAGCACGATGTTGATCCACAGAAGCTGGGCGGTCAGGCTTCCACCCACCCGGTCGAGCCCCGAAAAATTCGACAGGCTGATCTTCGCGGCGAGAACAAAAATCAAAACCAGGGCGATGGCGACATTCACGGCCGGGCCTGCGAGCGCGACGACCAGCTCCTGAACCGGTTTGTCGGGCATGCGTTCGAGCCGGGCGACCCCGCCGATCGGGAGCAGCGTGATATCCGGGGTCCGGATTCCGTAGGCACGGGCGGCGAAGGCATGGCCGAACTCGTGGAGCAGGACGCAGAGGAAAAGAGCGAGGGTGAACCCCACGCCTTCGACCGCGCCCGCCATCCCGCCCGCCTGCCAATACATCCACCCGAACCACGCGAGCAAGAGCAGGAAGGTGACGTGGATTTTGACGTCAATTCCCGCAACCCGGGCAATGCGATAAGACCATCTCATAAAAAATAGGTTTTCCGTCGGGGGAGTTTGGCATTATCAGTTCAATCCACTGCCGCCGGCAGCACACACATAATCCAGAATCTCCAAAAGAAAATGTCATTTCCAAAAGTTCTTGTTGCCGACCCGGTTTCCCAACGTGGCATTGATGAGCTCGCCGCGGGCGGCGTGCTGGAGGTTGTCGTCAAACCCGGCCTCAAGGAGCCGGAGCTGATCGCTCTCATTCCGGAGTTTTCCGCCCTTGTTGTGCGCAGCCAGACGAAGGTCACGGCGGCGGTTCTTGCCGCCGCGACGAAGCTGAAGGTGGTCGGGCGCGCGGGCGTCGGCGTGGACAACGTGGATGTGGATGCCGCGACGCGCCAGGGGGTGATCGTGATGAACACGCCCGGCGGCAACACGATCTCGACCGCCGAGCACGCGTTCTCGCTCCTCATGAGCATCGCCCGGAGCATTCCGCAGGCGGATGCCAGCGTGAAGGCCGGCAAGTGGGACCGCAAGAAATACGAGGGCGTCGAGCTCTACAACAAGACGCTCGGCATCCTCGGCATGGGCCGGATCGGGACCGAGCTCGCCCGCCGCGCGATGGCTTTCGGCATGCGGGTGCTCGCCTACGACCCGTATCTCTCCACCAGCCGCGCCCGCAGTCTTCAGGTCGAACTGGTCGAGGATCTCGACGCCCTCATGCCGCTTGCCGACTTTATCACGATGCACATGCCGCTGACCGACGAGACCCGCCACATGCTCGACGCCCGCCGCCTCGCGCTCTGCAAAAAAGGCGTGCGGATCGTGAACTGCGCGCGAGGCGGACTCATTGACGAGGCGGCTCTCGGGGAGGCGCTCCAATCCGGCCACGTCGCCGCGGCAGCCCTTGATGTCTATGAAATCGAACCCCCGCCCGCCGACTTCGCGCTTCGCGGGATCCCGAACATCGTCTTCACCCCGCACCTCGGGGCCAGCACGGCCGAGGCCCAGGAAAATGTGGGCATTGAAATCGCCCAGGCGATCCGGGCGGTCCTGCTCGACGGGGAAATCCGCAACGCCGTGAACATGCCGAGCATTGACGCCAAGACCGCCGCCGTCGTGAAGCCCTACCTCACGCTCGGCGACAAACTCGGACGCTTCGCCGCCCAGCTCGCGCCGAAGCGCAACGACCGGATCGTCATCACCTACGGCGGCAAGGCCGTGGAAATGCCGACCGAGGCGATCTCCCGCGCGATCCTCACCGGGTTTTTGAAAAATGCCGGAGGCGAGGAGGTCAACAGCGTCAACGTCCGCACGATGGCCGCCACCCTCGGCCTCGACGTCGAGGAGGTCCGCTCAAGCGAACAGGCCGACTTCAACGAGTGGCTTCACGTCGAGGTTTTCAGCGGCGACAAAAACGTCTCCGTCGGCGGAACATTCTTCGGCGCAAAAAACAACCCGCGCATCGTCCGCGTCAACAGCCACCCGGTCGAGGTCACTCCATCCGGCGTCGTTCTCCTGCTGGAAAACAAAGACTGCCCGGGGATCGTCGGACACATCGGCACGCTTCTCGGCAAGGAAAACATCAACATCGCGAGCATGAGCCTCTCCCGCACCGAACCGGGCGGACGCGCTCTGACGCTGTTGAACCTGGACAGCCTCCCCGACGCCGGCGTCCTGGGACGCCTGTCCGCCGACACCGATATCTACGCCGCGCAAGTGATTTCCCTGTAGTTCCCCTTTACATCGCGATCATTCGTGAGAAACTGACCAGTTCCAATCATCCACCTGCCGTGGCAAGAGACTTATACCAAAAATGCCGGGAATATCGGGACAGCGCCGATGCACGGGCGCAAGGGTTTTACCCGTACTTCCGTTGTATCGAGGAGCCCCACGGGAGCTATGTGGTTTGCGACGGGCAGCCGAAGATCATGATCGGCTCGAACAATTACCTCGGCCTGGCACAGGATCCCAGGGTCATCGAGGCGGCCTGCGAGGCCACCCGCCGCTATGGCGCGGGCTGCACGGGGTCGAGATTGCTGAACGGCACGATCAAGCTGCATGTCGAGCTCGAAGAGGCGCTGGCCGCATTCCTCGAGCGCGATTCGGTCGTCCTCTTCTCCACCGGGTTTTTTGCAAACCAGGGGGCGATCTCTTCGCTCACCGAGGAAGGCGATGCGATTCTCTGCGACCGCGAGAACCACGCGAGCATTATTGACGGCTGCCAATTCGCCCCCGCGAAGCTGATCCCCTACCGACACAACTCGCCCGCATCGCTGCGCAACCGCCTGAAGCGTTTGCCGGAGGAATCCGGACGGCTCGTGGTGATGGACGGGGTTTTCAGCATGTCCGGAGATATCGCCGACCTTCCGCCGCTGCTCGGGGCCGCGAAGGAACACGGCGCATTCGTCTATGTGGACGAGGCGCACTCTCTCGGCGTGCTCGGCCCGCAGGGACGCGGAACCGTCCACCATTTCGGCCTCAACAAAGAGGTGGACATCGTGATGGGCACGTTCTCGAAATCGCTCGGCTCGATGGGCGGGTTCATCGCCGGCGACGCCCAGATGATCGAGTTTTTGAAGCATCGCGCCCGGTGTTTGATCTTCACCGCCGCCCTCGCCCCGGCCGTGGCGGGCGCCGTCCTCAAGGCCCTTGAACTCATGCAGCAGGAACCGGAGCGGATTGACCAGCTCTGGAAGAACACACGCAAGATGCACGAGGGGTTCAAGCGCATCGGATTCAAAATCGGGACGACCCAGACGCCGATTGTCCCGATCCTGATCGGCAGCGAGGCGAAGGCGTTCATCTTCACGCAGAGGCTGTTCGAGCTGGGGATCTTTGCAACCCCCGCGATCTATCCGGCCGTCCGCTACGGCGAGGCCATCGTCCGCACCAGTTTCATGGCCACCCATACCGACTCCGACCTCGATCGCGTGCTCGAGAGTTTCGAGAGACTCGCACGCGAGCTAGGAACATTCGATGACCCCGCCTACATCAACCCCGCCCGCAGAAAAAACGTTTTCGATTTCCGTTTGCCGGACGCCGCGGGAGTGGAGGCGGTTCGAGAGGGTGGCGGAGAGCCTTCACGGAACGGATCCGGCGTTCATCCCGCCGTTTCCCGGTAGCGTCGCGAAATATCTGGCGCCGGGATCGCCGTTTCATCTCCGGCACGGCACGATCACGCCGTTCGTGGCCATGCGCGACGGGCGGGCTGTCGGACGTGTCGCCGCGATTGTCAACCGCTCGCACAACAGCCTCCACTCGGATCAAACCGGATTCTTCGGATTCTTCGATTGCGAGAATGATCCCCGGACCGCGCACGCGCTCCTCGAACGGGCCGCGCAATTTCTGCGCGAGGCGGGCATGGACCGGATCCGCGGTCCCTACAACCCAAGCATCAACGACGAGTGCGGACTGCTCGTGGAGCGCTTCGACCTGCCGCCATCCATCGGCCTGACCTGGAATCCGGAGTATTACATCGGCCTTCTCGAAGGGGAGGGGTTTTCCAAGGTCCGCATCCTTCACGGCCTCAACCTGCCGATGCACCGGCTCCCGAAGCCCGAGCGCCTGGGGCGGATCGTCGCGCGGATCGCCTCGCGCGCGAACCTGAAAATGCGCACGATGGACATCCGCCGGCTTCCCGAGGAACTCGAGATCGTCCGGAAAGTTTACAATGCGACGCTCGAGCGCAACTGGGGGTTCATCCCGATTTCCATGGAGGATCTGCTGGCGGCGGCGGGCGACATCCAGGCGATCGCGGATCCCGCGCTGCTGCTCATTGCGGAGATGGATGGAAAGGACGCGGGGGTCGCCCTCACGCTTCCGAATTTCAACGAGATCCTCGTGCGGATCAAAAAAACCCCCCGCTGGCTCAGGCTTCCGCATATTTTCTTCCTCATGAAAACCTGCAAAATCCGGTCGTGCAGGCAGACGGTTCTCGGGGTCGTGCCGGAATGCCGCGACCGCGGGCTCCACGCCTGGCTGATCTACGAGCAGTTCGTCCGCGCACAGGAACGCTATGACAACGCCACGCTCGGCTGGATGGAAGACAACAACACCGAGATTTTGAAAAACTGCCGGATTGTGGGCGGCGAACCCGAGAGAAAATGGGCGATATTTGAGAAGGAGATTTGAAAACCCGCTAATCCCGCCTAGTTTCATCGTCTATGCAACTCTCGATGCGCACAGACTATGCCCTGCGGGCCTTGTTCACCCTGGTCGAACACCACGGGGACAAACCGATTTCCATTGGCGAGCTTGCCCGTCGGAATGATGTGCCGAAGAGGTTTCTTGAGCACATCATGCTCGACCTCAAAAAAAAGGGATGGGTCAAAAGCGTCGCGGGCAAGCACGGCGGCTACCTCCTCAAAAAAAGCCCGTCAAAAATCACGATGGGCGAGATCGTGAGGCATTTCGACGGATACCTTGCGCCGATCGCCTGTGTGTCGGTGACCGATTACAGGCGTTGCTCGCAGGAACCGGGTTGCCGGTTCCGCCGGGTGCTTCTGTGCGCGAGGAACATGGTCGCCGAGTTGATGGACCGGGCCTCTCTGGCCGATGTTATGCGCGGACCGCCGGTGCTGTTCGCGGAGGTTCGCGGTCTCAACGGGGAGGGAATCTGATCTCATCCCGAAATCCGCGACCGAGAAACGCTTTTCCAGGCTCACCCACGGGATCCGCCAACGGGTTCCGCTCTTGACGCAGGGGCGCGTCGAAGGCTTAGTGATCCGAGATTTTCATCCATGAAGCCATCTCTTCTTCTTGCCGCCGCTTTCGCCGCCCTCGGCGGATGCGCCTCCTACGACACCCGGCTGACCAGCGGCAACACACAATATCTCGGACAGGACGGCTCGATCATCGCCCGTTCCAGCGAATCCACCCTCGCCGACAAAAACTCCTACTGGGACGGCGACGGGGTCGAAGGAGCTCCCTCGATCGTGATCAGTCTCTCCGATCAGACCGCGTCGTTCTACAAAGGCTCGAAGCTCGTCGGCGTTTCCGCCATCTCCAGCGGACGCGAGGGCTTCGGCACGAAGGCCGGAAACTACAAAATCCTCCAAAAAGAACCAAACCACGTTTCGAACCTCTACGGCGACTATGTGGATGCGGGGGGAGTGGTGCTGGTCCGGAACGTGGAAGTGGGAAAAGACCCCAAGCCGCCCGGTGCCGTTTTTGCCGGTGCCCCGATGCCGTTCTTCCTGCGCCTGACCAATGCGGGCCTGGGCATGCACAAGGGGTTCCTTCCAGGGGTCCCCGACAGCCACGGCTGCATCCGCATGCCGGAAAAAATGGCCAAAGTTTATTTCAGCAACGTTTCGGTCGGCACCCCCGTCCGCATCGTGAATTGATCCGCGCAAATTGACCGGAGTCAATGCCCGCCGACATTCCCGCGCATTTGTTCTTGTCAGTCCCCGCAGGGTGGAGATTCTGGCGCGCGTTCCGTTAATCCAACAAACCAACACCTATATGTCAGCCACCACCATCACAGCCATCCGTGCCCGCCAAATCCTTGACTCCCGTGGAAACCCGACGGTCGAAGCCGACGTCGAACTGGCCGGAGGAGTCCTGGGACGCGCCGCCGTTCCGAGCGGAGCCAGCACGGGCGAACACGAGGCCGTCGAGCTCCGTGACGGAATCAAAACCTCCTACCTCGGGAAAGGCGTCACCAAAGCGGTCGCCAACGTCGGAAAATTTCTGGCCCCCGCGCTTGTCGGCCTCGATGCCCTCGACCAGATCGGCCTCGACAAAACCATGCTGGCAGTGGACGGCACCCCGACAAAAAAGAAAATCGGGGCGAACGCGATTCTCGCGGTTTCTCTCGCCGCGGCGAAAGCCGCGGCCGCGCAGTCCGGCCTCCCGCTTTACAAATACCTCGGCGGGCCGAATGCCAAAGTCCTCCCCGTCCCGATGATGAACATCGTCAACGGCGGCGCCCACAGCGACGCCCCGATTGACTTCCAGGAATTCATGATCGTTCCGAAAAATTTCCCGACGTTCTCGGAAGCCCTGCGCGCCGGCACGGAAATTTTTCATGCGCTCAAAGGCGAGCTGAAGAAGCGCGGGCTCTCGACCGCGATCGGGGACGAGGGCGGGTTCGCTCCGGCATTCGCCTCGGCCGAGGACGCGCTCGACACGATCGCCAAGGCGGTGAAAGCCGCGGGGTACAAGTTCGGCAGGGACGTCTTCATCGCGCTCGACGCGGCCTCCAGCGAGTTCTACGACGCCACGAAGAAGTTGTACATTTTCAAAAAGTCCGACGGCTCGAAGCTTTCCGGCGACCAGCTTGTCGAATACTACAAGAAGCTCTGCGCGAAATACCCGATCATCTCGATCGAGGACGGCTGCTCCGAGAACGACTGGACCGGCTGGAAGAAGCTCACCGACGCGCTCGGCGACAAGGTCCAGCTCGTCGGCGACGACCTGTTTGTCACGAACGTCGAGTTCCTGCGCAAAGGCATAGACCTCGGCGTCGCCAACTCGATCCTCGTCAAGGTCAACCAGATCGGCTCGCTCACCGAGACGCTCGACGCGATCGAGCTCGCGAAGGAAAACAGCTACACGGCAGTCATCAGCCACCGCTCGGGCGAGACCGAGGACACCACGATCGCCGACATCGCGGTCGCGACGAACGCGGGCCAGATCAAGACCGGCTCGCTCTGCCGCACCGACCGCGTCGCCAAATACAACCAGCTCCTCCGGATCGAAGAGGAACTCGGCGACGACGCCGTCTACGGCGGCAAGATGCGGGGCTGATCCCTCGCTGAAATCACGGGCGCGGCGCGGAAGGAAACTTTCGCGCCGCTTTTTTCCCTCAGTAAAACCTCTGCGGTGGGATCAGCGGTTGCGGCCGGGTGAGGCGGTCCACGAAGCGATCCCATGCGGCCTGACCGGCGAGAATCTCGATTTCGACGCGGAGGTAATAGAGCGGGACTTCGGGATCCAGAATCCGGGGGATCCGTACGGCGTCCTTTTCCGTGGTGACGATGGCGGAGAGTTCGCGTCGCGCGCAGCGGCGGATGAAGCTCTCGATCTCGGGGGTGGTGTAGCGATGGTGGTCGGTGTAGGATTTCGA
This sequence comes from Verrucomicrobiia bacterium, assembly GCA_037129975.1. Taxonomy (GTDB): domain Bacteria; phylum Verrucomicrobiota; class Verrucomicrobiia; order Chthoniobacterales; family Terrimicrobiaceae; genus QYQL01. The sequence continues at coordinate 25,534 of JBAXTX010000009.1, forward strand.
GAGATCGATCTCCGCGTCGAGCGCGCGCAGGGCGTTCTCGAAGCTCCCGGGGACGGCGATGCCGCTCAGGGCACCGATGCGGAGCCCGCGAAGAAACTCGAGCGGCCTGATCTCGCCGGTCACAAAATTCCGGAGGTGCTTCGGCCGGTGCGCGCACTCGATGATGTCGGCCGTGCGGTTGTATTTGCGGATCCGCGCGATGATCGCCGAGTTGTCGGAGCCGTCGCATTTGGTGAGGAAGATGTGGGTCGCGCGGCGGAGGTTCCGGGGCGGTTCGCGAAGCGTGCCGCGCGGGAGCATGAATTCGTTTCCGAACGGCGCCTGGCGGTCCACGAGAACGACATCTAGCCCGTGGCGCATGCGAATGTATTGCAGCCCGTCGTCGAGGATGAGGGCGTCGGCGCGAAACTTCCGCACGGCATACGTCCCGCTCTTCACGCGGTCGCGGTCCACAAGCACGACGACGCCGCGCAGGTTGTTGGCCAGCATGAACGGCTCGTCGCCCGCCGTTCGCGAATCGAGCAGAAGCGATTGCCCGTCGGACACGACACGCGGGATGAAGACCGCTTGATTCTTGGTGATCCTGTCGAGCAGACGGAGCAGCAACGGGCGGGGAATGCTCTTGTATCCCCGGCTGAGGATGGCGACCCGGCGTCCGCCCTGCTGGAGGGCGCGGGCGAGGAGTTCGACGACGGGGGTCTTGCCGGTGCCGCCGACCGTGAGGTTCCCCACGCTGATGACCAGGCATCCGTGGAAATGAGGCCGGAAAATCCGGTTCCTGTAAAGCGCGAGCCGGGATTGGACGAGAAGCCGGTAAATCATCGAGAGCCCATGGAGGAGCCCGCGAAGCGCGTCCGCCCGCCGGCCGTAGCGTCGGCCGAGGATGACATCAATCGCAAAGCTTTCGAGCCCCTCGATCCAGCGTCTCATGCAAGAATCTTCACGCCGGCATTATCCGCGCGGATGGCGATGGCGACGGCCGGATCGAGCCCGGATGCCGCGATCATCGCGTCCGCGATTTTTTCGGGTTTGCGGAGGGTGACGCACGAGATCGTCGAGCCCGACCCGCTGAGCCACCCGCCGAGCGCGCCGGCCGCGCATGCGGCTTCGATGACCGGCGTGAGGCAGGGGAGAAGAGGCTCGCGGAACGGCTGATGCAGCCGGTCGTGGAACGCCCCCGCGAGGGCGGCGTAATTTCCAGCGGCGAACGCCGCCGCCACGGCCGCGGCGTTTCCCGCGCTGAAAGCCGCATCCGCGAAGGAAACCGTGCGCGGAAGGGCTTTGCGTGCGGCGGGGGTCGCTATCTCAAGATCCGGAATGAGGAGCACGAAGCACAGTTCCTTTCCCACCCGGTAGCGTTGGAGCCGCCCCATCGGCGGCGTGACGGTAAACCCTCCGAACGTGGCGGGCGCGGCGTTGTCAGGGTGCCCCTCGAGCCCCGCGCACAGACGGAAGAGATCGGTCCGGACGAGCGGTCTTCCGGCCAGCTCATTGAGTCCGTGAAGGACGCCGAGCCGGACGGTGACGCTGCTGCCGAGCCCGCGCGAGCGGGGGACCGAGCCCTCGACGCCCCAGTGGAACGCGAACGGCCGCCGCTTGGCCTCGCGGAAAAAAAAATCCGCGGCTTCCGCCGCCATTTCGCCCTTGGCGGGCCCGCGGCCGAGGCGGACGGTCGTTGTGTTATAAATTTGGAGGGCGATGCCGAGGCAGTCGAACCCCGGACCCAAGTTCGCCGTCGTTGCCGGCACTCTGACGCGCGCTTCATTCATCTCGCGGATCATGCGCGCTGGCGGCCCGCGGGAAAAGAAGATCCCTCGCGTGGAATCGGACGGAGGGTCCCTCCCTCGTGCCATTCGCCGGGGATGAGGATTTTGCGCGGGTGGCGGGAGTGGCCGATCTCATTGCGGCTGAGCTGGCCGATGAGCAGATCCACGGCCGCCGCGCCGATGATTTCATGATTCTCGCGGACTCCGCTCCAGTTTTCGACGTCGTCCACGACGTTCAGATTCACGAGTCCGCAGTCGCCCGGGACCGAGCGTCCGGTTTGCTGAAGCCATTCGCGAACAACCGGGTTGATCGAGAGGATGGCGTCCGGCTTGTGGGTGTCCATCCACCGGTCGAACACGGCCGGCCGGCCTTCTTTGAAGCGTTCCAGAAAGAGCACCGGCACGCGCTGGCGTTCAGGAAACTGGGCCTGCTCGACAAGGAACGCGGCCTGCGACCGGCCTTCGGATTCGCTGTCAAGGTAGCGGCTGTAGAGGAACCCCACGCGCTGATAGCCGCGCTGCACGACCGTCTGGAATGCGAGGCGGAGGTTGAAATGAAAGTCGCGGTCGGCGATGGGAAACCCCTGCGGATAATACCGCGAGGCCGGAGTGGGCTCAACCCCGGGAGCAACCAGGTTTCCGCTGCCGATCAAAGCAATCACGCAGTCCGACCAGTCCTCGAGCAAAAATTGCTTGTGGAGCATGAGGGGAAGGACGACCCCGAAGATCCCCTTCTGGCGCAGGATTTCGGAAACCCGTCCGACGGCGGCTTCACTGCCTTTCACGTCGGATCCGATGGAGATCTCCTCAAGGCGGAACCCCTGGGCCTCGCAGCGTTCTCTGGCACCGTTCAGATAACCGCGCAACCAGGGAAATTCCTGCCAGCAGAAAGGATTCGGGTAGTCGTTGAGCCAGGCGAACGCCGACTGCATGGCGACGGGCCGGTTGGCCCGCGCCTGCGCCTGATACATGGCCACGAGGGGGTTCGGGCGATACCCCTCGCGTTTGGCAATGATCTGGATGCGCTCGCGTGTGCGGACCGGAATCGCCGGATGATTCCGGAGCGCGCGTGAGACGGTGGCCTTGTGCACGCCGGCGAGCTTGGCGATGTGCTCCAAGGAGATTTTCTGAATTTTCATGGGAGGCCTCGACCCCATGCGATTACCTTTTTGTCCCGCTGTTCGCAAGCCTCGCGTTGCATGGCGTTGCGTTATTCTTTTCTCTTTGCCCCCGGCTCCTGTCGGGGCAGGCTCTCCATCCATGGCGAAATCGGAAGAGCAGATCTTGGTTATCAAGCGGGAGCTTTTCGATCAAATCGGAAGCTTCCAAGGGCTTTGTCCCGAGGTGGACCGGTACCTGCAACCTTTTCTCCTGAAGAGAAACAACTTTTTCGTCCCCCGCTCGGCCGCCGAGCGGGATCCCTCCCTCAAGCAACTGATCCCGTATGCGGTTTTCCGGCACGGCGGGAAAATCCTGCACTACACGCGCGGAGCGAAGTCGGGGGAAAAGCGCCTGGTTGCCAAGGGCTCGATCGGCATCGGCGGCCACATCAACGACAACGACGAGAGCCTGTTTTCTTTCGACCAATCGGCCTACCACAACGCGGTGCGCCGCGAGATTGCGGAGGAGCTGCGGCTGGGCGGCGGCTTCACCGAACGCGCGGTGGCGCTGATCAACGACGACTCGACGGAAGTCGGAAAAGTCCACCTCGGAGTCGTCCATCTCGTGGATCTGGAGAACGCGGAGGTGAGCGCCGGGGAAAAAGCGATCGAAGGGCTCGGCTTCGCAACACGCGAGGAACTCCTCCGGCGCAGGGATTCGCTGGAAACCTGGTCGCAAATCGTGCTGGACGGGCTGCCCGCTCCGGCCTGAACCCGGGAAATTTCCTGGATTCGTTTCTTGACGTTTGCAGGCGGTTCCGGCATGGGATTCGTTTCGCCTTCTGGAAAATTTCCTGTGTGGCTGCCCAAACCATGACATTTCGCCGACCGATCCTTCTCTCCCGCCTGCTTCTGCCGGCGCTGATTTTTTTGGCTGTTCCCGTTTCCCGCGCGCAGGCTCCGCAGGGGCCGGTGGTCAAAGAAATCGTGGTCGAAAACGTGGGGGCTCCGAGTATTTCCAAGGAGCGCGTGCTCGCGAACCTCGCCACCAAAGTCGGCCAGCCCTACAGCGAACGCGCCGCCGAACAGGACATCCGGGCGCTCTACGCGACGGGCGGGGTTTCCAACGTCCGCCTCTTCGCCGAGCCGCTGGGGGACGGGGTAAAAGTCACCGTGCTCCTCCAGGGACGCCCGGTCATCGAAGAGCTCCTCATCGAAGGGGCCGACAGCATCCCGATGAACCGCATCCGCCGCGAAATCAGTTCCAAGGTCGGAGATGTCGTGAGCGAGGAAAAAATCGAGGACAGCCGGCAGAAAATCATCAAGCTCTACGAAGATAAAAATTATTCCGAGGTGGACGTGTCCTACCGGGTGCAGGAAGTCCCTGGCAAGAACCGGTCGCGCGTGACTTATACGATCACCGAGGGTCCGAGGCTCGTGGTCAATCGGATCACGTTTATCGGGAACGAATCGATCCTCGGGCGCGACCTCCGCAAGGTCATGAAGACGAAAACCGAGGATCTTCTCTCGTTCCTCACCAAAAGCGGACGTCTCCTGCCCGCGCAGGTCGAGGAGGACCGCGCGGCCCTTCGCACGCTTTACCAGAACCGGGGCTTCGCCGACGTGGACGTCTCGGAGATCCAAACCCAGCCGATTGCCAACGGCGGCGTCGAGGTCGTCATCACGATCGTCGAGGGGACCCAATACCGCGTCAACTCGGTGAAGCTCGAGGGGGCGAACGTCGTGCCGGAACAGGAAATCCTCACGCGCATGAAAATGCGCGGCGGGCAGCTTTTTACCCCGAAAGGCATGGGGGACGACCTGAAGGAACTCCGCAATTTTTATGGCACCAAGGGCTACGTTGATATGGTCGCGATGCCGGTGGTCCTGCCCGCCGGCCAAGGGGCGGTGGATGTCACCTACCGGCTCGACGAAGGCGTCCAGTCGTATGTCAACCTCGTCAACATCCAGGGAAACACCCGCACCCAGGACCGGGTCATCCGCCGCGAGCTCGCGCTCAAGCCGGGCGAGGTCTTCGACACGACGCTCGTGGAGGTCAGCAAGAAGCGCCTCGAAAATCTGAACTACTTCTCGCGCGTCGAAACGCCCGCCTCCGACACGATTGTCCCCGGCCGCAAGGATCTGAATGTCATCGTCGAGGAAAAGCGCACGGGGTCGTTCAACTTCGGCGTCGGGTTCAGCACGATTGACAGCCTCCTCGGGTTCGCCGAGATCCAGCAGTCGAATTTCGACATCTTGAACTGGCCGAACTTCACCGGCGGCGGCCAGCGGTTCCGGATCCGCGGGCAATACGGCATCCAGCGCAGCGACTTTGTCATTTCTCTCACCGAGCCGTGGTTCCTCGGCCTCAAGCTTGCGGTCGGCGTCGAAGCCTACTACCGGAACGCGAACTTCCTCTCGGCGGTCTACAGCCAATCGAACGCCGGCGTGGCATTCCAAGCCCGCAAGCAGATCTGGCGCGCTCTCTCGGCCCGCTCGGAATACCGGGTCGAGCAGATCAAAATTTACAATGTCGGCAACGTCAATCAGAACAACTATTTTTTCTACAACGGGTATAACGACGGGTATAACGGCAACGAAAATGTGGGGTTGGTTATTGAAAACTCCGCGGGCACCTACACCAAGAGCGTGGTCACGGGCGGGCTCACCTGGGACACCCGCGACAGCCTGTTCCTCACCCGCAAAGGAGAGCTCCTGGAACTCACCGGCTTCATCGCCGGAGGCCCGCTGGGCGGAACCGTGCAGGACTACGGGCTCTCGCTCGAATTCTCCAAATACTTCGCGCTGCCTTTCGACCTGATCTTTCTCGTGAAGGGTCAGATCGCCATCACGAACGGATGGGGAGGAGACACCTCAAGTGTGGATGGCGGCTATGGCAGCGGAGTTCCCATTTTCGACCGTCTCTACCTCGGCGGCGCCAACAACATGCGCGGCTTCAATTTCCGCGAAGTCGGTCCGGTGGACCAGTATGCCAACCCGATCGGCGGCAATTCCCTGGCCTATATCACGCTGGAAATGACCTTCCCGATCGTCTCGCGCGTCCGGGGAGCCATCTTCACCGACATGGGATTTGTCAATGTCAAACCCGGCGACTTCGGAACATCGAATGCCAACGTGGACGCAGGCATCGGCCTCCGCCTCGACCTCCCGATCGGCCCGATCCGCGTGGACTACGGCATCCCGCTCGTCTATGACAGCTGGAACGGCCCCCCCGGAAAATTTAATTTTAATATCGGATACCAATTTTGAACAAATCGTCCGGAACGCGGTCTATGCTTGACCGAACAGATTCCTTGTTCTAAATCAACCGCTCACACAGAAAACCAACCAACATGCTCAAATCCATCCTCTCCGCCACCATCCTGGCCACAGCCCTCATCGCGTTTGTCCCGTCCGCCAATGCCCAAGGCAAAATCGGCACTTTGGACATGAACGCCATCTTCACCCAGTATTACAAAACAAAGGACGCCGAGACGAAGCTCAACGAGGCCCGTGCCGCCGCCAAGAAAGAACTCGACGACCGCCTCGAGAATCTCAAAAAGTCGATGGACGAGATCAACAAGATCAACGCCGATCTCGACAAGCCGGAGCTCAGCAAGGACGCCAAGACGAAGGCCACCGCGAGCCGCGACGCGAAGGTCAACGACGCCCGCAACCTCGACCGCGAAATCACCGAGTTCCGCAGCACCCGCGAGCGCCAGCTCCAGGAGCAGTTCGTCCGCATGCGCAAGGACATCATTGACGAAATCATGAAGGTCGTGAACGACAAGGTCAAAGCCGCAGGCTACGACATCGTCTTCGATAAATCCGGAATGAGCATGGGCCAGATCCCGGTTCTCATCTACTCCCGCGATGATCTCGATTTCAGCAAGGACATCGTGACCAGCCTGAACAAGAACGCCCCGAAAACTCCGGCGTCGAACTGATGACTCTGCGCGAGGTGGCCGCCCGCACGGGCGGCTGGGTGGCCCCCGAGGCCGCCGATCTCGAGATCTCCGGCCTGGCATCGCTCGACGATGCCAACCCCGGGGATCTTGCGTTTTTCGGAAACCCGAAATACCTTCGCTCCCTCCGGAAATCCCGCGCGACGGCCGTCTTCGTCCCTCACGGATTCAGCGAGGAGGGTCCCGCTGTCAGGATCTGGGTGGACTCACCGGCGACCGCCTTCGCCGGACTGCTTCCGGAATTTTCTCCGCCGGAAATCCCGATCCCTTCGGGCATCCACCCGACGGCGGTCATCGCCCCGGGCGCGGAGATCGCTCCGGATGCTGCTGTCGGTCCGCATGCCGTGATCGAGCCCGGTGCCCGGGTCGGCCCCCGCTCGATCGTCGGCGCGCACTGCTACATCGGCCATTGGGTCGCGATCGGAGAGGATTGCCGGCTCCACCCGAATGTCACGATCCGGGAACGCTGCACGCTGGCCAACCGCGTGACCGTCCACTCGGGCGTCGTCATCGGGGCCGATGGATTCGGCTACGAGTTCCACGAGGGAAGCCACCGGAAGATCCCGCAAACAGGAATCGTGCAGATCGAGGACGACGTCGAAATCGGCGCGAATTCCACGATCGACCGCGCGCGGTTCGGACGCACCTGGATCCGCAAAGGCACAAAAATCGACAACCTCGTGCAGATCGGACACAACGTCACGATCGGCGAACACGGCATCCTTTGCGCGCAAGTCGGAATCTCGGGCAGCACCCGCCTGGGAAATTTCGTCACGCTCGCCGGGCAGGTCGGCCTCGGCGGGCATATCGAACTCGGTGACGGGGTCATCGCGTGCGCCAGGTCCGCGATCGTGAAGGACGTGCCCGCCCAGAGCGTCGTGCTCGGCAGCCCCGCCCGCCCGATCCGGGAATTCAAATCAAACCACGCGCTCCTGAAAAACATCCACAAACTCTACGCCCGCGTGAAGGAACTTGAAGCGCGGGCCGCCGGGGAGTCCGGTGAGGCCCAATCCTAACGATGAAAAACCGTAGAAGCGGCATCTTGCCGCTTGGCTGCTTTCTCCCAAGCGCCGCAAGCGGCGGGACGCCGCTTCTAGTTTCAGCCCATGTCCGAGGAGAAAACCCACCATTCCCACGACCGGATTTTCCGGCATGCGATGTCCCTGCCACTGGTCGCCCGGCAGTTCCTCGAAACGTGGATTGCTCAATCGCTTCGATGATCTGATCGCGCAAGAATTGTCAGAAATCTTTGACCCCGAGTCCGTGACCCCGAATCCCGTGCCCGCGGATCAGGGTGCAAAACACCTTGGTTGCCTCACTTGCCGACACCTGCCATCCTCCCTCCATGCCAGAAAAGGAATGGACACTTCCGCGCGGTCCCTTCGCATTGCAAATCCG
>JBAXTX010000090.1:0-11602 GCA_037129975.1 Verrucomicrobiia bacterium
TTCAGCGAGAAACTGAAAAAGACCCTCAACGCCTACCACAACCGCGCCATTGCCACGCAGGAAGTCATCGAGGAACTCATCAAACTGGCGAAGGAGATGGATGCCGCCACCAAACGCGGCGCAGACCTTGGCCTGACCGACGACGAAGTCGCGTTCTACGATGCCCTCGCCGCCAACGAATCTGCGGTGAAGGCCATGGGCGACGACAAATTGAAAGTTATCGCTGCCGAACTCATCACCCAAGTCCGCAAAAGCGTGACCATCGACTGGACCCTCCGCGAAAGCGCGAGGGCGAAAATAAAGGTGATGGTGAAGCGCATCCTGAACAAACACGGCTACCCGCCGGATTTGCAGGAAGAGGCCGTGAAGACCGTGCTCATGCAGGCCGAATTACTCTGCGCGGACTGGGTGTGAACGCAAAAACCCGCTGCCGTTTCCAGCAGCGAGGCCACTTGCACTCCATCTGAAAAATCTTTTTAGCAATCGTCGAGAATTTCTAAGACCTGCAAAACTTCTTGTGTGGGACGGCTCGAAGGCTTTCCTCGGATCGGTTGCGCCGGTCATTATTTCTCGGGGCCATCTGGCCAAACGCAATTTTGTCGAAAAGGTCAAAGCCGACTTGAACACGGGATCTTTCCCGATGGCGAGTATTGGGCACATCCATCTCTCAGATCTGCGGAACCGGGCAGACGCGTCAAAAAAGCCGTGCATTTCCCGAAGCAACCCGCCTTCATATGCACCCGTAGAAAAGATACGACAATGGCGAACCAGCAGACGATCCTTCTTGTTGACAGGGAAACCGATTTCCTCGACTGGGCGCGGCACCAGTTGGGCGGGCCTGCCCTGCGCGTGCTTCAGGAAACCTCCGCCGATGCCGCCTACAAGACGTTCTGTCTGGAGCAGCCGGAGCTTGTTCTCGCCGAGATGAACCTGCATCCGTTCACTGGGCTCGAGCTGCTGGCCCGCATCCGCAAGCACTCTCCGAACGCGATGGTGATCCTCACGGGCACGTTCGGCACCACGCAGTCGGTGATCGAGGCGATGAAAATCGGGGCGTTCGATTTCGTGCGCAAGGAGCAGCTTCCGTTCAACCTGAAGGTCGTCGTGGATTCGGCTCTCCAGGCGGCCGCCGAACTCAAGAGCGCCAGCGCCTTCACTCCGCAGCTCACGGTCGAGCAGCACCGGGAGGACATCGTGGGCCGATCGGAGGCGATGCAGCAGGTCTTCAAGATGATCGGGCGCGTCTCGGGCAGCGAGGCGACGGTCATGATCACCGGCGAAAGCGGTTCGGGCAAAGAACTGGTCGCCCGCGCGATTCACAACTACAGCACCCGCAGCGCCAAGAGCTACCTCGCGATCAACTGCGCCGCCATCCCGGACAACCTTCTGGAAAGCGAGCTCTTCGGGCACGAGAAGGGCTCGTTCACCGGCGCGCACAGCCAGCGGATCGGACGCTTCGAGCAGAGCGACGGGGGAACGCTTTTTCTCGACGAGATCGGGGAAATGCCCCTGCAGGTCCAGAGCAAGATCCTGCGCGTCCTGCAGGGGGGCGAGTTCTCGCGCGTCGGCGGAAACCAGACGCTCCGGACCGACGTCCGCATCGTTTGCGCGACGAACAAAACCCTCGAGGAGGAAGTCTCCCGGCGGAAGTTCCGCGAGGATCTCTTCTACCGCCTCAACGTCGTGCGCATCCACCTGCCCCCGCTTCGCCAGCGCGTGGATGACATCACCCTGCTCGCGGAATATTTCCTGCAGAAAATCACGAACCAGAAGCACCGTCCGCCGCTGAAGCTCTCCGAGGAAGCGATCCGGGTTCTCGAAGCCTACCCTTGGCCGGGCAACGTCCGGGAACTCGAGAACACGATGCAGCGTGCGGCCGTCCTCGCCACGGCGGATGTCCTCCTGCCGAAAGACATCCCGCTCGGCCAACCCGCACCGGAGGCCTCATCCCAACCCTGCGAAGACGGCGGGCACCCGTCCAAAGACCGCGCGGTCGAAGCCCTTTTCCAGATCGCCGCGAACGACCCCTCGCTGGCGCTCCTGCCGTGGATCGAGCGGGAATTCACGCTGCGGGCGATGCAGAAAACCGACAACAACCAAGTCCACGCCGCCAAGCTGCTCGGCATCACCCGGGCGGCCCTCCGCAAGCAGATGGATCGCACCCAGGCCGAATAACGAGGCGCAGCCATGCGGCGCAGGGATGCTGCGGAGAAAAATCCAAACGCGTCAGCGGGGGAATGGCAGATGCCCGATCCATGCCCGGATTTGCGAACCGAAAAAATACACTGCGACGATCACGACGGTGAAGTAGAGAACCGTGGCGGCACCCCAGGCGAGGGAAACGACGATCATGAGGCCGTCGCGCTCGAGCCAGCCGATGCAGGCGAAGACGACCATGAGGGCGGGCAGGGTGTTGTTGAAGGGGAGGTTTGCCGCGGGGACGGCGATGAGCGCTCCACCCGTGAAGATCAGCCAGCCGACAAAGCGTTCGCCTTTCGATCCCGATACCCAGGATGACATCCGGACACGGGTGAATTTGCGGCAGAAGGCAAGCAGGCGCTTGCAGAAGTGAAGGACGCCGACCCAGCCTTTCCCGTGGATCATGAGCCGCGCCGAGGCTTGTGGGAGCGCCGGTTTTTCCTGTCCGGTCCCCATCTGCCAGCCGATGATCATCTGGGCGATGGCCGACATCATGGTGAAAGGTCCCAGCGAGAACGGTTGGACGAACGGAACCGCCAGCAACAGCGAGGCGAAGCAGAAACTCGAACGGCCCAGACGGTCCAGCATCTCTCCCATCGGGATTCCTTCCGCGGCGGCATATTCCAGACAACTGTCCAGCGCGAGGTCGAGGGGATCGGAATCTTTTGGCATGAAAGGTAGTTAGCGATACCTGAGAATCCGCCGCGTTCAACCAGAGAATCTTCCCTGATCACCGGCGCCCGGGAGAATGAACCCGCAAATTCCAGTTGCAAGCGGCAATCCGTCCACGCATAAGAATGCCCGCCATGTCTGCCATTCTTGATTTTTTCCTCCATGCCGAAGACCACCTGAGAACGTTCATCGAGCACTACGGGGTTTGGATTTATGCCCTGCTCTTTGTGATTGTGTTTTGCGAAACCGGGCTGGTGGTGACGCCGTTTCTTCCGGGGGATTCCCTCCTTTTTGCCGTGGGTGCGCTCGCGGCGCAGGGGCTGATGAAGGTGGAAATCATCGGGCCATTGCTGTTTTGCGCGGCGATCCTGGGGAACACCACCAACTATGCCATCGGGTCATGGATCGGCCCCAGGGTTTTTCATTTCGAATCCGGGTGGTTCTTCCGGAAGGACTACCTGATGAAAGCCCATGCCTTTTATGAAAAGTATGGCGGGCGGGCGGTTTCCCTCGCCCAGTTCATGCCGATCGTGAGGACGTTCGCGCCGTTTGTGGCGGGGGTCGGCAGCATGACCTACCGGAAATTTATCGCGTTCAACATTCTGGGCGCCACGCTTTGGGTCGGGCTGTTCGTCGGCGGCGGATACTTTTTCGGGGGTCTGCCGTTCGTGCAAAAGAACATGAAGCTCGTGATCCTCGGGATCATCGTCGTTTCCGTCCTCCCGATTGTTTTCGAGTTCGTCAAAGCCCGTCTGGAAAAGAAACATGCAAAATAATTCAGCGGGCCGGAGCCCGCAGATCCGTGATGGGCGAGGGAACGCAAAAGACGCCTATTCCACGTCGGTGCGGAACGGCGAGGCCGGGAGCCCCTCCTTGTTGAAGAGATTCACGTCCGGCACGTTGGCCCAGCCGTAGCGCACGGCGACCGGCGCCGCCACGTCCGGGCTGGAGACAACCACCGTGTCCGCCTTGATCTCCGCCTTGGCGGGCACAAACTTCTTGTCCGCGCCGGCAATCGTGAAGCCCTTCAGTTTCCCGTCCTTGGCCACCAACCCGCCCCCCACGTGCTTGAAGCTCACCAGCGCCCGTGCCCCTTCGATCTTCAGCCCTTCAAAAATCGGTCCGGAGTATTCGATCTTTTCGCCGTAAGCCAGGGCACGCGCGGCCAGGGCAAGCCTGGCGCCGACCGGTTCCTTCTGTTTGGGATGGATGTCCGTGGCGCTTCCAACGTCCGTGGTAACGGCCATCCCGGTGTTCGGCACTTTCTTCAAGGTCAGCAGCTGCGCCTCGCGGATCTCCGGCGGCTGGCCGTTAAACGGCGCGATCTGCACGAAGAGGAAGGGGAATTCCCCCACGCCCCACTTCTCACGCCAGTCGGCGATCATGCGAGGAAAGAGCGTTTGGTATTCCTTTGACTTGCCGGCATTGGATTCGCCCTGATACCAGATCGCCCCTTTGATGGCGTAGGGGAGCAGCGGCGCAACCATTGCATTGTAAAGGACCGTGGGGGTTCCCGGGCCGCCCTCCGGGAGTGCGGGTGGGTTCGGCTTCGGCTTGGCCGGTTGCGGCTTCGGGGTTTCCGGTCGGCCTTCGGCTTTTGCCTTCTTGTTCGCCTCAGCCCAGGCTTTCAAGGTCTCGTTGTAGGCATTGCCACACTCCTCGTTCCAGATTTTTAACTTGGCCTGGCACTCTTCCATCGCCTGCGGGTACTTGGCCTTGGCCTCGGGGTAGGCGGCCACCAGCGCTTTAATGGAGGTGACATAACCCGCCAGCTCCGGGTCTTTCTCCAATCCTCCCAGGCTTGTCCAGGCCTGTGCCGGCGTGCCGCCCCAGGAAGTGTGGATCATCCCCACCGGCAGCCCCGTCGCCTTGTGGATGTCGCGTCCGAAGAAATAACCGACCGCGGAAAAGCGTTTCACGTTCTCCGGGGTGCATTCAACCCATGAGCCGGCCGCCTCCGCCATCGGTTCAACGGCCGTCTTGTTGGGGACAGTGAACATCCGCAGCTTCGGGTAATCTGCCTTGGGCGCCTCGGTGGCCGCAGTGTCTGCGCCACTGAATGAGAATGCCATGTTGGATTGGCCGGAACAAACCCAGACCTCGCCCACGAGCACATTATTCGCCGTCACCGTGTTCTCGCCCGCGATGGCCAGGCTGAAAGGGCCGCCGGCCTTGTGCGGCTTGAGGCGCACCATCCACCTGCCATCCTTGGCCACAGTGCTGGCGTTCTGTCCGTCAAACGTGACGGTGACTTTCTCGCCATCGTTGGCGGTGCCCCAGACCGGCACCTCAATGCCTTGCTGGAGAACAGCACCGTCGGTGAAAAGCGGGTTGGGCTTTACTTCGGCCCATGCGGAGGAAGAGAGCGCCAGCAATCCCAAAAGAAGAAAAATGGGAAGTTTGCATTTCATGCGCGCAGTTAGTCATATCGCGAAAGAATAATGAAGAACTTTCCGGGAGACACGCCCCCGCAAACACGCTGAACTGGCAAGGAGCCGCATATAACCCCGATCCGCGCATAGCGACAACGGTGGAAGGGCGAACTTCCGTGTGAGCCCAGATATCTCAGGGCTTGAGGATCGCGAAGGTCTTCCGGTCGCCGCGTTCGATCAGCAGGAGAATCCCGCGGTCGGGATCCAATGCCTGCAGGGCATTCTCCAGGCCCTTCCTGTCGGCGACCGGGCGTCCGCCGGCCTCGGTGATGATGTCCCCCCGCTCGATTCCCGCGACCGCCGCCGGGCTGCCGGGTTCGATCTCCGTGACAACCGCGCCGCCGGACGCCTGGCGGCGGACGCCGGATTCCCCGAGAGCTTCCGGGCTGGCGTCGCGAAAGGAAAATCCCGGTGACGAAGGCTGCCGGACGGAGGCTTGATTCCGAAGCGTTTTTTTTCTTGGTTGCGGACGGACCGAGGCTCTGACAAGCGGATCGGACTGTTCGCCGGTCCTCACCTGCAACTTCACCAGCTGCCCGGACCTCCAGACATCCAGATCAACGCTCTGGCCGATTTTTTTTGAGAGGATTTCGTGCTGGAGGTCGCTGGCGAGCCCGACTTCCTGTCCGTCCACCTTGAGAATGACATCGCCCGTTCGGAGGTCGCTCGACTCGGCCGGCGCGCCGGATTCGATTCCCTTGACGACGACGCCTTTGGGGATATCCGGGAAAATCTGCTGGAGTTTGGCGGCCTCCTCGATGCCGGTGATCTGGACCCCGAGCCACGGACGGCTGACCTTTCCGTGCTCGATGAGCTGCGCGGCGATCGTTTTCGCGGTGTTGATCGGGATGGAAAATCCGAGCCCCTGGTTGTTTCCGCTGATGAGCGCGTTGATTCCAATGACGCGTCCGTCAATATCGCAGAGCGGGCCGCCGCTGTTGCCCGGGTTGATCGCGGCGTCGGTCTGGATGAATTCGTATCCGCCGCCGATCTGGAGGCTGCGGCCTTTGGCGCTCACGACCCCGACCGTGAAGGTGTAGGGGAGATCCATGGGGGTTCCGATCGCAAAGGCGAACTCGCCGACCCGCACCACATCGCTGTCGCCCAGATCCATCGCGGGCAGGTTGGCCCCCTCGATCTTGAGCACCGCCAGATCGCTGCGTTCATCGGACCCGACGACCCGCGCGGTGAATTTCCGCCCGTCCTTCAAACGGACGGATATTTTCTCCGCGCCATGGACGACATGGAAGTTTGTGAGGAGATGCCCGTCCGGGCGGAAGAGGAATCCGGAGCCCACATTCGGCTGCTCCCGGACGGGGCTGCCATCGGGGAATTGAAGGAAAAATTCCAGACCCTGCGGGAGACCTGTCATCGGGACGGAGGACGAGCGGACAGCCTCGATGACGACGACGCCGGGGGACGCTTTTTCAAAAACGTCGGCAAAGGAGTTGTTGAGCTGGCGCAACGCCCCCGGCACAGCCGGCGGGGTTTGCGCGTTCGACACGCCCAGGGCGACAAAAAATCCGATGGCAAGAAAAAGAGATTTCATGGGCTATAAAATAACCCGTCAAATGCGGTTTTCAAGGGGCGGAAAAAATCTTTCGATCCGGCCGGCCCATGGGATTTCCTGCTACTCTTCCGGCGCGAGCCCGGCGTCGGCGAGCGCCTTGTCGTAGAGCGGGCAGATGAGGGGGAACTGCCTGTGGGCCGACTCGATGGCCGAGCGTCCGTCTTCCGTGCGGCCTTGGAGGAATGCGGTGGCGGCAGACACATATATTCCCGAGGGGTTCTTGGCGGAGGTGCCCGTCGGGAACCTTTCTCCCATGAACTCCGCCTCCGCGGTTTTCCCCTGTTTGAGCAGGCAGAGAAAAATTTGGAAGCCGGTGAGTGCCCGGAAACGGGCGACGGGCAGGAGTTCGCGGAAGCCGGATTCCGCGGCGGCGTAGTTGCCGGACCGGAAATCTTTTTCGGCCTGGTCCTGCAGGCGGGCAAGGTCCCTCGGCACGACTGCCGGAGGCTGTTGCAGGGTTTTGCGGGGGCGGGTTCCGAGTTGCATCGAAACGATGATGGGGACGGGTGTCTTGGGAACGACGACCTCATGGCGCGCCGGCACCAGAAAAAAGGCCGTGACCGAAAGCGACAAGACACCCAAAATTCCGAAATACGTGACGAGAACAGTCGCCAGGGACGCCCTGCGCTGCCAACGGAGGACCGGGCGGAAAGTCCGCCACCGGGCGATGCGCCTGCGGCGGGCCCGCGGAGAGGAGAGCTTCGGGAGCGCCCTTGCCGGACGCGAAACCGCATCCTTGGCGTCACCATCTCCCTGCGTGCTCTCCGAAGGCAGCCCCCGGTGCCTGCCCAGGATCAGGTGTATTTTGCGGCGCTTCGCCCAGTCGCGCAGCCAGCTCTGCAAGCCCGGGACAATCTCCTGCAGGATCCCGCCGCCCGTTCGCTGAAAATTCTCCAAGGCGCCTTCCTTTATTTCCGGGGCCGCTTCCGGAGCCTCTGCCACCGCGGCGAACGGGGCGGGTTTGTGTTTTTCTAAAAAACTTCTCGGCCGTTTGGGCGCCGTTTCAACCGGCTGGGACGCGGGCTCTGGCGGCTTTTCCTCGGAGTCCAAGGGCTCCCCGGTTTCCCGCCTTTTCTCGGCAAGCCGGCTCGCGAGGGTTTTTCCTAAGCGTTTGTCCATACTGGAAATTCTTTATGCCGTGCGCCAGCAGTTATGAATCCGTTGTCATTCAAACGGAAGTCTTATCTGAAAGACAAGCAACACCTTTGATCGAAGGAAGGAGCGGCCGGTCGGAATCCCGCGCGTGTTGGAATCCCGAGAGGGCCACGCAGGAAACATCCTGGGAAAAAAGGATGGCATGAAACTGGCGTCCCATGTTCTCGGGATGCAGGAGCGCGGTCAGGGGGCGGAGTTTTTTCGGATTGGGGGCGCCGTCGAGTTCGAGAAGCATGCGCGTCGCGGCCCCGACCAGGAAGTGGTGCTGGTCGGCGAACTTTTCCAAGCGCCACCCCGCCCGTTCCGCCTCGCGGGCGAGCAAAGAAAAATTGACGTGGGCGGTGATGTCTTTCCGTCCGGGTTCCGCGAGCGGATTCGTTTCCATGCGGTGGCCGGAGTAGCATCGGAGAGTTCCCTCGCGGCGATGCCCGGCCAGCAGCGCGTCAGCGGTCATGCCATAATCCACGGCAAGGAGAAATCCGCGGCGGATTTTCGCGGCGAGCGTGTCGAGAAGCTTCCGGTAGCCCGTGCAGATTTCTGTCGTGAACCCGGCGGGACGGTCGGGAAGAAACGCCGCAACCCCGGCGGCCCCGGGGCACATCGGACCTTCCTGCCAGAAAAAACCGCCCTCATGACATCCGACGAAAAGCTCGGCCCAGCCGGATCCGGTTGAGCGCACGACATGAACCGGGAACGAGTCGAAGAGCTCGTTCGAGAAATGCACCCCGCAGAGTTCGGGAAGCGCCTCCGCCCCGCAAACCCACCCGACGTTGCGCCCGGAAAGCGTTCCGGCCTGGATCTTCCGCAGAGCCGTGGACGGCTCGACGATGATCAGTCGTGCTCCGTGAAGCGGTGTTTCGGCGAGAGCGGCAAGAACATCGCCAGCCAGCCGGCCGTCGTTGGCTCCCTGCTCGACGAGCGTGAAATCCGGGGGCTGCCCGAGCGCCCGCCACATTTCCAGGAACTGTCCGGCGAGGATTTCCCCATAGACCGGTCCGAGGCTCACATTGGTGAAATAATCGCCGCTTTTCCCGATGCGACGCGCGCCGGTGGCGTAGTAACCGCCTTCCGGATCATAAAGCGCGCTCTCCATGAACCGGTCGAACCCCATCGGCCCGTTGGCGGCAATTTCAGCCGCCAGGCGTTGCTCAAGGCCGGGTGACTTCACGGACAAACACGTTGATCTGGCCGTCGGTATCCTCCTTGACCTCGGTAACCTGAAACGGCCTGCGCGCATCGCGGGAGAAGGTCGCGTCTTTGGCCGGCGGACGCATCGTGGGCGGAAATTCGACAATCACGCGGACGTCGCCGGAGCGTCCGCCGAACCCGATGGCATCCGAGATCGCTCCCTGCGAGCGCAGCACCGCACGGGCCGGGCCGGATGCCGTGACCACAAAATTTCCCTGGAGATAAACCCGCCCGCTGCCAAGGCCCGCCCCGGCTTTCGACGAGACATCTTTGACATTGAGAAGCCTTCCGCGCGGCATTTGCCCGGGCTCGTAAACCGGCCACGAGGAGGAATCCGGGACGGTCGCAGGCGAGGGAGCGGGCGAGGGCGAGGGAGCCGACGGCGCAGGCCCGATCTCCGGCGAAGGCGTTGGCTCCCCAAGCAACTGCGTTGGCACGGCGGGCACGTTCACGGGAATGGCCGGCAAGACGGGAGGATTTTTCGGCGGGGCGGCGGCTGGCGGCGGCGTATTCACAGGGATAGGACGCTCAACGCGCATCAGGCGGTTCTGGAGCGGCGCGGAATCCGTGAGGCCGGCGCGGTGGCGATACGCCGCATATTTCGTGTCGGCCTCCTTCTGCCGCGCTTCCGAAATAACGGGGAGCCCGGCCGCGACGTTCAACAGCTCCGGGGGATCGAGGGAAAACGTCCCGGACGCCGTGGCCGATCCATAGCTGGGATAAATGATCGAGACGGCGGTGACCTTGATGCGTCCGTCGCCGAGTTTGTCAACATGGATGATCGCGCTCAGTTCGTTTTCGCGCTTCAAATCAATGTCCAGGCCGGTGAGCAGTGTGCGTTGGAGGGCGGGAAAAACCTTGGGCTGGGCGGGAAAAACCTGCTCGAGGAGAACCTTGGGGTTGTCTTTCGCCTGGGCAAGGGCGACGACACCGGTTCCGAAAAAGTCGTCCTTTGTCAGCTCATACGAATCCAGGATATTGAACGCGCCGGTGACATAAAGAACGGCATCCTGGCTGAGCTTGTAGTAGTTGTGCAGGTAGTTCCGGATCAGATCCTCATTCGCGTGCATCAGCTCGCGCGGGGTCATTTTCTGATACCGTTCCAGGATCTGCGCCGACTTCAAAAATTCGCCGCGCGGGGCGGCCGTGAGCTCGAACCGCTTCGGAGGCTCCAGCTTTTTCAGCTTGGTGAGCACCTGGTAGCTCAGCGGGGTTTCCGGATGCTCGAAAATATAAAGGGTGCCGATCCAGCACGCGATGGTGAATCCGAAGAGAATGAGGATGAGGATCGTCCAGAGGAAAAGGTTCGCGCGTTGCGATGCCGGCCCGTCCCCGACCATGTCAAAATCGGGATCGGAGAATCGGGAGGCCAGTTTCTTGCGGCGTTGATCGGAATCTGTGATCACGTTCTTTTCTTATGAACGAATCCATGCGAAGTCAAATGGCATGGGAAAGATTCGTTTGCTGCCGGACGAGGTTGCCAGCCAGGTGGCGGCCGGGGAAGTGGTCGAGCGCCCGGCCTCGGTCGTGAAGGAGCTGGTCGAAAACGGCGTGGATGCCGGGGCGCGCCGGATCGTGGTCGAGTTCGCGCGGGGAGGAACCCAACTGATCCGCGTGGCGGACGACGGGTGCGGGATGGACCGCGAGGACGCGCTGCTCTCGCTGGAACGGCATGCCACCAGCAAGATCCGCTCGGCCGGGGATCTCGCCCGCGTGACGACGATGGGATTCCGCGGGGAAGCCGTGCCCAGCATCGCCAGCGTCTCCCGGTTCCGCCTGGTCACCCGCTCGCCGGGCGCGGAGGCCGGAACAGAAATCACCGTCGCCGGTGGAAAAATTGAATCCGTCTCGGACAGCGGCGAGGCGCCGGGAACAACCGTCGAGGTGCGAGCGCTCTTTTTCAACCTCCCGGCCCGCCGGAAATTTTTGCGGAGCGAGGAGACCGAGGCGGCGCACATCGTGCACCAGATGGAGTCGCTGGCGATCGCGCATCCGGACGTGGCGATGACGCTCGTGCGCGACGGCCGCCGCCTCTGGCAGGCCGCCGCCACCACGGATCCCGGCGTCCGCCTCCGCGATCTCTTCGGCGCGGATTTCCTCAAGCGTCTGGTTCCGATCGGGCCCCGCGAGGAAAACGGCATCACCATTTCGGGGCATCTGGCGCGTCCGGGCGAGGGACGTCCGGACCGCGACCAGCAGTTCATTGTTTTGAACGGCCGCGTCGTTCAGTGTCCGGCCGTTTACCAACCGCTGAAGGAGGCGTATTCGGAGGCGATTCCGCGCGGGCGCCATCCGCTCGCGGTCTTGCGGGTTTCGATGGATCCGATGGCGTTCGACTGCAACGTGCATCCGGCCAAGCGCGAGATCCGCCTCCACCGGCCCGACC
>JBAXTX010000091.1:0-11465 GCA_037129975.1 Verrucomicrobiia bacterium
CCGCATCCACAAAGGATCTTCACTTTTCGCGACCCTCCAAACTGTAGAAGATGGGCTTGAGGAACGGGTTCTCGTAGCCACAGTCCCTGCCCGGGCCGACCGCCCCGCATTCGTAGGCCACCAGCGAGCGCACCGCGCTGACCGCGCGGACCACCGCCGCAAAAACACGGGGAATCATCTGCTGTTCGGCGAGCACCAGAACGGGATGCGTAACTTTTGCGTCATGCACCCCCGCCTTCCGCGTCCCCCCGTCCCACTGCGGTTCTTCACCGCTTTTCAGGTGCTCCGGTATACGCGCGGGGTCGTTCCGGTGTAGCGCTTGAAAACGCGCGAAAAGCAGCTTTGGTCCTCGAACCCGCATTCGAGCGCGATCTGGATGATGCTCTTGTCGGTTCTCCGGAGCATCGCCTTCGCGCAGTCCACCCGGTATTGCGCCATGAGATCGGTGAATGTGCGGCCGGTATTTTCGCGGATGAGGCGCGAGAAATGGCTGCCGGAGAGCCCGGCCACGCGGGCAACAGAATCGCGGTCGAGCCGCTCGCCGAGGTGCTCCTCCATGTGGGCCACCGCACGGCCGAGCAGGACAGCATTGGGGAATTTTTGTGATCGCGGATGGCATCCATCAGGCGCTCGAGCATCCCGCAAAGCCAGCTGGAAACTTCCTCCTCGTCCGATATTCCGGCGAGGGCGGTGGCACTTTCAAAATTATCTCCCGTGCCGCCGGTCGCTCCCCGCGTTTGATTGCCGCGAGAAGTCCGGGTTCCTCGCGCAGGTAAAGGTCCCTGATCCCGTCGTAGAGCCGGGTTTTCAGCACATGGATCGCCTCGGCCCGCTCGTGTTCGCGCAGCGATTCGGCGCGGCGTGCCCGGAGAAAATCGGCATTGACCAGATTGGCTTTCCCCATGAGCGCGAGCAGCCGCGACGTGGCGGAGTGGATCTTGTGTGAGATTTCACCTGGCTCACCGCCATCAAGCGAGAGACCTTCAACCATCAGGCCGCCGGTGACGAGCGAGTTCGTCATCAGGGGAATTCCCCATCCCACGAGCCCCTGCTCATCCGGCATCACGCACGCCTCGCCCCAACGCAAAGCTTCCCGGAGAACCTGGGTTCTCCAGACTTCGTGGTTTCTCCGCCTTCGATCCCGGCCACCGACCCGCCGGCCTTCCGCATCAATTTCGATAACCCGAAAGCCTGTCTCCCGGCGGAAGTCCCGCTGCAAAGCGCGGAGGACGCTCCGGGCTGTCATGGCAGCGAGAGTTGGTCGAGGAAGCGATCCTCGAACCCGTGATCGAGGTTCAGTTCAATGGTTTCCACGTCGAGGTCCGTCATCTCGACGACGAGCGAGCGGTCGAGCATCGCGAGGTAGGCGCCACCGAGAGAGGTGTTGCCGACGGCGGCAACCTGCTCCTTGCGGAATCCGGGAAGCAGCCCGCAGGCGATCGCATTGGGCACCGAGAGGTGAAGACCGAATCCGCCGGCCAAAAAAAGACGTCCGATCGCCGGGGCGGAGAGGCCTTGAAGCGCGAGCAGGGTCTCGATGCCTGCGGCAATCGCGGCTTTTGCCTGCAGCAGCAACGCGACATCCACCTCTCCAATCCGCAGATCCGAATGGCCCGGCGAGAGAAGAAAACCCAAGCCGTTTGTCTCCTGACGGAAATGTCCGGGCTGAGACACCACAAAGTTTTTGTCGAATCGGCCGTTCTCCGTGAGAAGTCCGACACGCCGTCCCTCCGCAAGAAAATCCACATAGGCCGATCCGGTGATCCCGTGAAGGCTTTCGCTGTTGCCGCCAATGGTTTCAAAATCCGCGCCGAACGGATCGGTTCTCAAAGAGATATTCCCGATCACCCCATGGGATGCCCGCATCCCGCAGAGGAGCCCGCAGCCTTCAAAGGCGGGGCCCGCAGCCGTGGCGCAGCCCATGCTCCCGGCAGGTCCGCAAAGAAGAATTTCTCCGTTTGTTCCCACATCCACCAGCATTTGGGGCCGGTCCCCGTAGCGCACACCACAGCACGCCGCTCCCGCGGAAATATCCGCTCCCACATAGGCCGAGATTCCCGGAAGAAAAATCACGCCCGTCTCCACGGGCAGGCCGAATACCTCTCCGGGAAACCTCCTCTGTCCAAGGAATGAGGGAGTGAAGGGCGCCGTCCCCATCGGCGTGGGATCTTCTCCGCAGGCGAGGTGAAGCATCGTCGTGTTCCCTGCCACCATCACGCCCGCCACCTCCTCCATCACCGCTCCGGATTGCTGGAACAGCTCCTTGAGAAGCGGGCGGAATGTTTTCTCCCAGAAATCGTTTTTCAAAAGACCGATGTTCGATTTGTCGGTCTGGCAGAGCTGGATCCTTGTCAGGACATTGTCGCCCCGTGCCACCTGGGCGTTCAGGGCCGTCGCCTTGGCGAGAACCTTGCCGCTGGAGAGCTCCGCGATCAGCATGGCCACCGTCGTCGTTCCAATATCCACTGCCACGCCAAGCTTCCCCTTGAACATCGGGTCGCTGCCCACGGGAACCCCCGTTTGGAAATTGCTCACCACCGACGGCGGATGCGAGAGCAGCGAACGACCGGGGATGGTGATGTGGAGGATCTCTCCGGCACCGGGATGATGCTGACACGCGAGCACGTCGCCCCCGCCTTTGATCACCACATGACATCCCCTGCACAGGCCGCGTTGGTTGCAGCGGGTATTGAGAGGGTATCCCGCACCCGCCAGAACCTCCGCCAACGTTCGCCCGAGCGGGTCGGCCTCGAAGCGGCGCAGCCTGCCGCCGGACTCCACCTCGATCTCTGCCCGGTCGTTCACGCCAGGGACAACGCCCGCGCCATGGCTTCCAGATGCGCCGGAGTCGTGCCGCAGCAGCCTCCGATAATCGAGATGCCGGCCGCCCGCAAACGCAGGGCGGCGGCCGCCATTTCCTCAGGCGTCGCGTCGTAGCAGACTCCATCCGGCGTGGACCTGGGAGCCCCGGCATTCGGCTGCAAAATCGTCGGAACGGCCCCGGCCGCGGACTGGATCTCCCTGGCAAGGGCAACGTAATCGTCCAGGTTCAAATCTGTCCCGCAGTTGGCTCCCACGATATCCGCTCCCGCCTCAAGCACAGCCGGGACCGCATCACGGACGGAGGTTCCCATCATCGTCCGGAATTCTCCTCCGCTCTTCTGAAAAGCGAACGTCACCGCCACCGGAAGCCCGCAAAGCGACTTCGCGGCGCGCACACCGACGGCAGCCTCGGTCGGATCACTCATCGTCTCGACAAGGATGGCATCCGCCCCTCCCTCGACCAGCGCGGCGATCTGTTCGCAAAAAATTCCTTGGAGCTCGTCCTCCGTGGTTTCGCCCATGGGTTCAAGAAAGTCGCCGAACGGTCCCACATCCCCGAATACCCAGCCCTCCGGGCCGGCCGCGGCGCGCGCAAGGGCGGCGGCTTTGCGGTTCCAATTGACAACCCGGCCCCCAAGCCCGTGGCGGTCGAGCATCGTTCGCGTGCCACCAAAAGAATTGGATGTGATCAGCCGGCAGCCGGCAGCCACATACGCGGCATGAACGGCTTGGACATCCCCCGCCCGCTCGTCATTCCACCGCATCCCGCATTCACCCGGCGTGAGCCCCCGCATCATCAATTGGGTTCCCATTGCCCCGTCGCAAACAACAACACCCGCCGTACAGGCGGAAAGGAGATCGGTCTTCATGCGCAGGCATCCTCGTTTGCAGAGGCGCCACATTCAATCCAAAAAACGCGGATCCCTCCTCCTTGAAATGATTCTTTTCCCGGTTTGGCAGTTTCCAGCGCACCCGCCACCGTGACGGCGAGTTCGTTCGGCAACGGCTAGCAGCCGAGCACGGAGAAAAGAGGAAAAAGACCCCTCTCGCCCGTTTTCGGACGTTGCACGATGAAGTCGCAGCGGAGTTCCTCCGCATAGATCCACACAAAAATGTGTCAGAAATCTTTGACCCCGAACCCGGTTTGTTGTGTCGGTGTCCCGCCGGACATTGCGCAATCCGCCTGCCCACTTCCGCTGCGCCGTGAAGCAGGAATGCAATAAAAAATGACTGACACCTTTTTCTATGCCGTCCAGTTTTGTTCCGGCCCCGACAGTCTTGAACGCCATCAGTCCTTGAGGAAAGGAGTCAGATCAATCGGCGCGGAGGCCCTGCCCCGCTTGAGTTGCGCCACGGAGCGGTCCAGCATCTTGAGCGTTCGCGCCGGGATCGCATCCATCGGCCGGGTCATTTTTTTCGACCACCCATTGCGCATAGGCTTCGTGGACATGCGAGGGGGTCAAAAAAACCATCTCCGGCACGTCATAGGGATGGAGTTCGAGGAGTCGCGCGGCGAAGGATTTTTCGTTGGCGGCGGAGATTTTAAAGATCGCCACGACCTCGCTGGCGTCCTCGATTTTCCCCTCCCATCGGTAGATCGAGCGTGCGCCGGGCAGGAGGGTTCCGCAGGCGGCGAGGTTTTCCGAGACGAGAGCACGGACGGCCTTTGCGGCGGCCTCCTCGTCGGGGAACGTGCTGAGAACGATACGGATCATATGGATTTTCGGAGAATCCAGCCGCCGCCGACAACCCGGTCGCCGTCGTAGAAGACCGCCGCCTGGCCGGGGGTCACGGCGCGTTGCGGTTCGTCGAGAAGGATTTTCGCCCGGTGCCCGGGAAGGGCTTCCACGGAAGCCGCGGCCCCGGGGTGCGCATAACGGATTTTCACCACCGCACGCAGCGGTCTGTCCGGCTCGCCATCATGCCATGTGACGCGGTCCACCTCAAACGCATCCCGGACCAGCTCCTCTTCGCTCCCAACGATCACGCGGGAAGTCGCCGGATCAATGTCCACGACATAGCGCGGATGGGGAGCCCCCCCGGGCAATCCCTTTCGCTGTCCGATGGTGAACATTTCAATCCCCTCGTGATCTCCCAAAAAATTCCCTGCGGTATCGTAAATGCCGCCGCGATGGAATTCCCCAAGGCGTCCGCGCAGGAACGCGCGGTAGTCGTTGCCGGGAACAAAGCAGATCTCCTGGCTGTCCGCCTTGTCGGCGACCTTGAGTCCCAGCCCGCGCGCGGTTTCACGAATTTCCGGCTTGGTCATTCCGCCCAATGGCATCATCGCATGGAGAAGCTGGTCCTGGCCGAGGCTGAACAAGAAATACGACTGGTCCTTGCGCGGATCGCTCCCTTTGCGCAGGACCGCGCGGCCGGCGTGGCGCTCGATGATGGCATAGTGACCAGTCGCAACGAATTCGGCTCCGAGCGCGCGGGCCTTCGTGCGGAGGTTGCCGAACTTCAAATGCTCGTTGCACATCACGCACGGGTTCGGCGTCCGCCCGGCGCGGTATTCGCCCGCAAAATATTCGATGACGATCTTCTGGAAGTTGTCCGACTCGTCCACGACGTAATGCGGGACTCCGAGCCGGTGGGCGACCGCTCGCGCATCGGCAATCGCCGACGGCCCGCAGCACTTGTCCTCCGCCCGCGAAAGGCAGTCCTGCGGCCAGACCTTCATCGTGACGCCGATGACATCCCATCCGTCCCGCTTGAGCAGCCAGGCCGCCACGCTGGAGTCCACTCCACCGCTCATGCCGACCAGGACGCGTCTTCCGTTCATTGCACGCACACTATATGCAGACACTCCCGCACGTCAAAGTTCCGCTTGAGGACGGCTCAGTCCGTGTCGATGAGCGCGCGGTTTTTGGCAAGGTAGGCCGCGCCGGAATAGACGGTGAGGATGACGGTGACGGGGACGAGTCCGTAGGTGCCGAGCTCCCAGGCCAGAGTGGTCCAGATACGGAAATCCCATTCGCCGATCGCGAGGAGGAGGAGGAAATAAATGATGGTGATCATCTGCCAGGCGGTCTTGTGTTTTCCGAGTTTATCCGCCGGCACGACGATGCCCTTGGATGCGGCGAGCGACCGGAGTCCGGTGATGAGGAATTCCCGGCTGATGATGACGATGACCGCCCACGCGGGGAACCTGCCGATCGCGCAGAGGCTGATGAAGGCGGATGCGGTGAGGATTTTATCGGCGAGCGGGTCCATGAGCTTTCCGAAATCCGTGATGAGCCCGCGGCGTCGGGCGATGACTCCATCCAGGTAGTCGGTGGCCGTCGCAACCAGAAAAACCGCGAGCGCGACGGTGAACCGTCCGGGGATCGCGACCGAAAAGCAGCAGACGAATCCCGCCGTGAGCCAGAGCCTCGAAATGGTCAGCCTGTTCGGCAGGTTCATGGCAAAGGCGGCGGTTTCATGGAAGACTCCGGCCACACTACGATGCCGGGCTCCCGTCTGCAAAACCATAAACCATCAAAAAAATTTTGGAAAAAACCAGGCATAGGACATTCTTTGACCTATCTGTGCTGGCATGATGCCGCGCGTTATGAACATCAAATCGCTCCGCAAGATGATCTGGAACACAAGGCGCCCGGGCCGTCCGGTGCACCGGCAGCTCGAGTTTCACCTCCCGGCTTCCAAGCTCAGCCGGGCCGACCTCGAAGTGCTCGACGGGCTGCGGCGGCTGCGGGAAGACCTCTCGCGGGAGTAAGAGCGCCGGCGAGGGCTGTCACGGGGCCGGGGGTGTCGGCACCGAACCGGCCCGAACCCAAAAAATGGACTCGACGACAGAAGTCAATATGCAGTGTTCCTCGTCCGGGAATTGATAGGCGAGACGACCGCCGACGAAGACCCGGTTCGGGGTGTGCTCGCTGGCGTCGGCGTTCAATCCGCCCACGAGCACGGCATCTCCGGACCTTGCGGAGGACTTGCCGGGAATGACTTTGCAGCGCAGGTCGCCCGCCATTTCCAAGTTATACGTGGTGTTCGCGGTTTTCACGACCACCTTATCCCCGGCGGCGAGGTCCTCCAGCACCAGCTTGTCAACGCAATGCACCACCGGCGGGACGCCGCCCGAGGCCACGGTGGCTTCAGGTTTTGGCGCGGACACCACCTTCTGTTCGGGAGCGACCCTCCGGAAAATCGGCAGTTGAATGGAATCGCGGGCGGCGGACAGGGATGGAGAAACGGCTTGCATGGGATTCCTTACGCCTTGAGCTCCGCCCCCGTGATCGCGTCGGTGATGACAAATTTTTCCTGGTGGAACGTGGGATCCGCGCGGAACGAGAGGCGTCCGGCATACCGCCGCTCGATCTCGACGAGGTGATCCTCGTCGGCCGTGCGCAGGCGGCTGAGAAGCTCCGGGTGGACGGTGACTTTGACCTCGTGGACGGTCTCCTGGTTTTTCCTCATCACCGAGTGCAGCGAACGTTGGAGTTCGACGCTCATGGTCATCGGGCTTTTGATCATGCCCTTGCCCTGGCAGTGCGGGCAGGGAATGAAGACCGCGCTGGCGAGGCTCTCGTTCGCCCGCTGGCGGGTCATCTCCATGAGGCCGAGCTGGGAAACCGGCAGCACATGTGTGCGGGCCTTATCCCGCTTGAGGCGGTCTTTGACGCGCTGGTAAACCGCCTGCTGGTCCCTGCGGCTCTTCATGTCAATGAAATCGGCGACGATCAATCCCCCGATGTTGCGGAGCCGGAGTTGGCGGGTGATCTCATCGGCCGCCTCGAGGTTCGTCTGGAGGATCGTTTTTTCCATGTCCCGGGCCCCCTTGTTGCGGCCGGTGTTCACGTCCACGGCGATCATCGCCTCGGTCTCGTCAATGACGATGTAGCCGCCGCACGGGAGCCAGACCTGGCGGTGGAAAGCCGCGTCAATCTGGGCCTGCACGCCGAAGCAGTCGAAGATCGGCTGTGCCCCGGTGTAGTGCTGGATGGATTTTTTCGCGCGCTTCGAGACATGTCCGACGAGCGTCTGCATCCGCTCGGCGGCCTTGGCGTCGTCCACGATGACGGCATCCACTTCGTCGGTCAGGAAATCCCGGACCGTCCGGTCGATCAGGTCGGGCTCTTCGAAGAGGCAGGCCGGGGCGTTCTTTTCCTCCCGTCCCGTCTGGACCGCCGCCCACTGTTCGAGAAGGATGCTCAGGTCGCGGACAAAATACCGCGCGCGCTGGCCGGCGCCCACCGTGCGCATGATGATTCCCATGCCCTCCGGCACTTCGAGTTCGCGGAGAATCTTGCGCAGGCGCTCGCGCTCCTTCGGGTCGTCAATTTTCCGGGAGATCCCGAACTGGTCGTTGAACGGCATGAGGACGAGGTAGCGTCCGGCGAGGCTGATGTCGGTCGTGATGCGGGGCCCCTTGTTGCTGATCGGCCCCTTTTTCACCTGCACCATGACATCGGAGCCGACCGGGTAGATGTTCGGCACATCCTTGTGCGTGATGCGGGGCGCCTTCTTTTTCTTGCCATCGCCAGCACGGGCGACCGACTCGATCCCGCTGTCCAAAGCGGCGGGAATCGCGTCCCAGAACTGGAGGAAGGCATTTTTCTCAAAGCCGATGTCCACGAACATCGCCTTGATCCCGTGCTCGATGTTCCGGACTTTCCCCTTGTAGATGCTTCCGACGATGTTGCGGTCGGTCTCGCGTTCGATGGTGTATTCCTCCAGCGTGTTGTTCTCAAGCAGCGCGACTCGTTTCTCGAGTTTTTCGCAACTGACGATCAGCTTGATTCCCGTGGATTTTTTACGGATTCCCAAAATGCGTTTTACGGTTTCTATCATAATATGGTGATGGTTGTCGGCATGCTCGGGCACGCCGGGGTGATGGTGTTCATCGGCGGTTGCCGGGAGGGGTTTTTTGCTGGCGCGGATCGCCATTATTTTTCTCCTTTTTTCCGCCGAGGAAATTGAAAAACTTCTGGAGGGCATTCGGCTTTTTCTCCTGGTTTTTGACGCGTCCGCGTTCGTCGGCGTCCGCCCGCACGTTGGGCTGGGCGGACGGACGGTTCTCCTGGCTGGCGGCGGCGCCCAAGGCGGTTGCGTCAGCGGTCTCGCCATCGTCACCGACGGTCGTCGCGGCGGGAATTTCCCGTCCGAAGTCCACGCTTTCGACAAAGCGGAAATTCCCCTTGGCGGGTTCGAGCGCGGCCAGCTGGGGCGTTTCCCCGCCATTGTCCATTTTCAGGATGTCATCGAGAATCTTGGCGGCGATCGGCGCCGGGACTCCTCCGCCGGATTTTGCCCCCTGCACGAATACCACCACGGCATATTTCGGATCTTCGTAGGGAGCAAACGAAAGGAACCATGTGTGGTTGTCTTTCACGCCCGAACGCCAGAACTGGGCGGTTCCGGTCTTCCCGGCGACCTGCACCCCTTTGATGCGCGCCCGGCCGGCCGTGCCGCCCTCTTCGTTGACGACCTTCCACATCCCCCGGCGGACTTTTTCCACCTGCTCCGCCGTGATTCCCGCGTCCGTGATCAGATTGGCGCGGACGCGGGCCGGTTCCTGGGAGACAACCGATCCATCCTGGGCAACGATCCGATCAATCAGGCGCGGGTAAAAGACGGTTCCTCCATTGGCAACTGCGGACACCACCATGGCCATTTGGAGCGGCGAGGCCAGCACGTCACCCTGGCCGATGGAAGTGTTTGCGGTGAGTCCCGCTGACCAGTGGGCTTGGGGATTGCTCCGTGCCAGCCATTCCGGTCCGGGGAGGACCCCGGGGGCTTCACCGGAGAGGGGAATTCCGGAACGCTGTCCCAGGCCGAGCATGTTTCCGGTCGCGACGATTTGGTCAATGCCGGCCGCGTTGCCATATTGGTAGAAGAAGGCGTTGCAGGAGTGTTTGATCGCATCCGAAAGCCCCTGCGTGCCATGCGGGGGAAGGCGCTTGTCGGTGACCCAGCATTTCATGTACTTGTCGCCATAGGTGACGCCGCCGGTGCAGGTGAATGTGCGGTTGCCGACGCCGGCCCGGAGCCCGGCAAGAGAAATCGGAATTTTGTATGTCGAACCCGGCGCATAGGCGCTGATCGCGCGGTTGAGCAGCGGGTTGGTCTCGTCTTTCGTGAGCGCATTCCAGTCCTTGGCGGCAATCGCGGGAATGAAGACATTGGGATCGTAGGAAGGCACCGAGGCCATCGCCAGAATGTCTCCGGTTTTCGGATTGATCACGACGGCGGCCCCGCGGCCGATCGCCCGAAGCGCCTGTTCGGCGAAGTATTGGATGCGGGCGTCAATGGTGAGGAACACATTGTTCCCCTGCACGGGTTCCCTGCGGCTGACTTCCCCCTCGATGATCCCCTTGACGTTGCGCTGCAGAATCCTTGCGCCCGGCTCGCCTTTTAAGAAATCATTGAGAAAGAGCTCGATCTGCGCCTTGCCCTCCATGTCGGGCTCGTAAAAATTGAAATCCCGGATATCGGGGAGCTTGTCGAGGTCGTTCGGCATGCCGACATATCCGAGGAGGTGTGCGGCCAGTGCCCCATAGGCATACCACCGCACCGGCTTGACGGTGACGTTGACGCCCGGGAGCCCGAGGTTCTTTTCCGAAAAGACCGCCATCTGCTCGAAGCCCAGATCCTGACGGTAGCTGTAGGGAACCTCGCGGTTGTTGCGGTAATGGATCTGGAGGACATTCGCGTT
This sequence comes from Verrucomicrobiia bacterium, assembly GCA_037129975.1. Taxonomy (GTDB): domain Bacteria; phylum Verrucomicrobiota; class Verrucomicrobiia; order Chthoniobacterales; family Terrimicrobiaceae; genus QYQL01. The sequence goes on from JBAXTX010000091.1 coordinate 10,481, forward strand.
GAAATCCACGGCGACACCGAGTTCCTCGAGGCGGGGGATGACCTCCTCGGAAACGATTTTCACGACATCCGCCTCCTGCAAATCCCTCGGCATGTTGTGGACGCGTCCCCGGTAGGTCGTGATCGGCACCTCGCCCTTGGATTCCCGGTAGGCGCGCACCATGTCGGGCAGATAGAAATCCACTTCGAAGCTCGCTCGATTCTCGACCAGCTTGATCCCGTTCTTGTCCAAAATTTCCCCGCGCACGGCAGGGACGCGCACGGAGACCTGCGAACGGTTCCCGATCCGCGCGGTGTATTCCGCTCCGCGGGCGATCTGCACATACCAAAGCCTCAACGTGATGCCTCCGAGCGCCGCAAGCATGAGGAGCCCCAGAAAAAGGATGCGTGTGATGGGTCGGGCGCGCTTCACGGATCAGTAATTCCTTTCGATCACGAACCCCTGCGGAAGCCGCGCGGCAAACGGCTTGACCGCCGCGCAAAGGATCGGGGCAAAAACCGCGGCCATGCACCCGGGAGCGAGCACCCGCCAAAGCAGGGCGCTGTCGAATTCCCATCCCTCGCGCCGCAAGGAAATCATGGCGAACTGCATGAGCAGATAGGCCGCGGTGCCGCCACCCGCCAGCGGAACGAGCGGCCACCAGTGTCCCTGCAGATAGGAGGGCCTGAGCCCGTTTGCAATGCTTCCGTAAATCACAAAGAAAACAATAGAGCAACCCAGCGCGATTTCAACCCGGCCTCCGATCACGTGCAGATACATCAGATCGCAAAGAAAGCCCGTGAAGAACGCGGCGACAAGCATCAGAGGGAACGGCAGGGCCATCGCGGCCAGGCAAAAGATCAGCGGAACAAAAACAAACCGAGCCCCGTGCAGGACATGCACGGCCGGGAGCGCCTGCTGAAGGAGAAGCGCCAAAAAAACCCCGGCGCAGGTCGCGGCGAGCCCGATTGCCGCTTTCATTTCGCCCCCACCACCACGAAGACAT
>JBAXTX010000092.1:0-11334 GCA_037129975.1 Verrucomicrobiia bacterium
GGAAATCCGAGTTGCGCATGATCGCCTGCTGGAACGGGATCGTGGTCTTGATTCCGGTGATCATGTATTCGCCGAGGGCGCGCGACATCCGGCGGATGCAGGCTTCGCGGCTGAACGCGCTCGCGATCACCTTCGCGATCATCGAATCGTAGTGCGGCGGGATCGGGTACCCGGCGTAGGCGTGCGAGTCGATCCGCACGCCGCGCCCACCCGGCGCATAGTAAAGCTCGATGTCACCGGGACACGACTGGAAATTTTTTTCCGGATCCTCGGCATTGATCCGGCACTCGATCGCGTGGTTGCGCGGCCGGGCATTGACGACATGGTCGCTGAGGTGTTCGCCGGCCGCGACCTGGATCTGTTGCTTGACGAGGTCGCATCCATAGACCTCCTCGGTGATCGGGTGCTCGACCTGGATGCGGGTGTTCATCTCCATGAAGTAGAAATTTCCGGCATCGTCCACGAGGTATTCGATCGTGCCGGCGTTCGTGTAGCCGGCGTTTTCGCAGAGTTTGATCGAGGCCTCGCCCATCTTTTTGCGGAGGTCGGGAGTCATGAGCGGGGACGGGCATTCCTCGACGATCTTCTGGTTCCGGCGCTGGAGCGAGCAGTCGCGCTCGCCGAGGTGGACGACCTGTCCGTGCTCGTCGCCGAAGACCTGGAACTCGATATGGTGCGGGTTGACGATGAACTTCTCGATATAGACGGTCCCGTTGCCAAACGCCTTCTCGGCTTCCATTCGCGCGGCATGGTACCCCTGTACGAGGCTGCCCTCGTTGCTGGCGATCCGCATCCCGCGGCCACCGCCGCCGGCCACCGCCTTGATCATCACCGGATACCTGATCTTGCGCGCGATCTTGATCGCATCGGCCTCGGAATCCACCGTCCCGTCGCTGCCGGGAGAGATCGGAACCCCCGCGCTCCGGGCGCACTCGCGCGCGGAATTCTTGTCGCCCATCAGTCGGATCGCCTTGGCCGACGGCCCGATGAACTTGATGTTGCAGCTCGCGCAGACATCGGCAAAATGGGCGTTCTCGGCAAGGAACCCGTAGCCCGGGTGGATGGCGTCCACGTCCGCGATCTCCGCCGCGCTGATGATCCGGTCCATTTTCAGATAGCTGTCCGAACTCGCCGCCGGCCCGATGCAGATCGCCTCGTCGGCAAGCTGGACATGGAGGCTGTCAATGTCGGGCTCCGAATAAACGGCCACCGACTGCACACCCAGTTCCTTGCAGGCCCGGATAATGCGCAGCGCGATCTCGCCCCGGTTGGCGATCAGGATTTTTTTGAACATGGTCTATTTCAGACGGAAGAGCGTCTGGGCGAATTGCACCGGCTTCCCGTTTTCCGCGCAGACCTCGACGACGGTGCCGGAAACCTCCGCCTTGATCTCGTTCATCACCTTCATGGCTTCAATGATGCACACGACGGTATCCGGGGTGACCTTCTGCCCGGCAACCACAAACGGGAGAGTCTCGGGAGACGGGGAATCGTAAAACGTGCCGACCATCGGCGATTTGATCTCGATCCCCCCATCGTCGGCTGCCGCGGGCGACGGGGCGGAGGCCGCCGCCCCGGGAGAGGGCGCGAACGTCAGCGCCGCTCCCGGTCCCGATGTCACGCAGTGGACCGGCACCTCGCCGGTTTTCATGGTGATCTTAAAACCTTCCCGTTCCATTTTGAAAACGGAGATCCCATTTTTTTTCATGAGATCAATGAGCGCGCGAATTTCTTTGAGGTCCATGCGATTTGAAAAATGATGACTGCACTGAAAACTCTGACACGCGCGCCTCAGTTCGGTCAAGACATTGGATGTGTGACATTTCCTCCCGTCAGGATCCCGCCGCTCTGCCAGGGAGGGAAAAGGCGGGCGGATATTTTCACTTTACACCGGCATGTATTAGTATGACTTATAGTGCCATGCAGACACAAAACGGTGCGGCGAGGTCGAGTTTGGATGGCAACGAAGCCGCGGCGAGCGTCGCCTACCGGCTCAGCGAAACGATCGCGCTTTACCCGATCACCCCCTCGACGCCGATGGGGGAGCTTTCCGATGAATGGGCCTCGAAAGGGACGAAAAACCTGTGGGGGCATATCCCGAAAATTGTCGAGATGCAGTCCGAGGGCGGAGCGGCCGGCGCGGTGCACGGGATGCTGCAGGGCGGGTCGCTTTCGACCACGTTCACCGCTTCGCAGGGTCTGCTGCTGATGATTCCGATCATGTACAAGCTGGCGGGGCAGTTGATGCCGTTCTGCATGCATGTGACGGCGCGCTCGCTGGCGACCCATGCGCTCTCGATTTTCGGCGACCATTCGGACGTGATGGCGGTGCGGCAGACCGGGTTTGCGCTGCTGAGCTCGGCCAGCGTGCAGGAGGCCCACGACCTGGCGTGCATCGCGCATGCGGCCACGCTTTCCGCGCGCGTGCCGTTCCTGCATTTCTTCGACGGATTCCGCACTTCCCACGAGATCAACGACCTCGAGATGATCTCCGACGACGTCCTCCGCGCGATGATGGATGAGGAGGCGATCCGCGCCCACGCCCGCCGCGCGATGACGCCCGACCATCCGAGCATCCGCGGAACCGCACAGAATCCGGATGCTTTCTTCCAGGCGCGCGAGGCGGCGAATCCGTTTTATGCGGCCCTGCCCGGGATCGTGCAGGAGGCGATGTTCCGGTTCGCATCGCTGACCGGCCGGACGTATCACCTTTTTGACTATACCGGAGACCCCGAGGCCGACCGCGTGGTCGTGGTCATGGGCTCCGGCGGCGAAACCCTGATCGAGACCTCCCGCCACCTCAACAGCATCGGGCAGCGCACCGGCGTGCTGCAGGTCCGGCTTTACCGCCCGTTCGATTCCGGGGCATTTCTCAATGCCCTGCCCGCCAGCGTCAGGCACATCACCGTTCTCGACCGAACGAAAGAGCCCGGTTCCCCCGGCGAGCCGCTCTTTCTCGATGTGTCGTCCATCGTCCGATCAAAAGGCGGATCGAAGTGGAGCGATCTCCCGCGCGTGACCGGCGGGCGGTTCGGTCTCGCCTCGAAAGAATTCACGCCGGCCATGGCGATGGCCGTGTTCGCGGAAATGCGGGAGCTCACCCCCAAGGAGGAATTCACGGTCGGCATCGAAGACGACGTGAGCGGGCTCTCGCTCCGCTACGACAAGGAATTTCAACTTCCCGGGCAGACGTTCAATCAGGCGGTGTTTTTCGGGCTGGGATCGGACGGCACGGTCGGCGCGAACAAGAACACGATCAAGATCATTGCCAAGAAGCTCGGGCTGCACGCGCAGGCGTATTTTGTTTACGATTCGAAGAAAGCGGGGGCGGTGACGGTCTCGCACCTGCGTTTCGGTGAAGAGCCGATCCACGCGCCGTATCTCGTGGCGGCGGCGGACTTCGTCGGCTGCCACCAATACCATCTTCTCGAGCAGCAGCCGGTCCTCGACGCGGCCCGCGAGGGGGCGATCTTCCTGCTCAATACCCCCCACAGCGCAGAGACCGCATGGGGGCGCCTCTCGCGCGAGTCGCAGGAGATGATCCTCTCGAAGAAACTGAAATTTTACGTCATCGACGCCTACAAGATCGCCCGGGAGACCGGCATGGGCGCCCGCATCAACACGATCATGCAGGTCGCCTACTTCGCGCTGTGCGACATCCTTCCGCTTGACCAGGCCATCGCTGAAATCAAAAACGCGATCGAGAAAAGCTATGCCCGCAAGGGAGCCGATCTCGTTCAGAAGAACTGGAATGCCGTGGACAAATCGGTCGCGGGAGTCCATCAGGTCGTCGTTCCGGCGGAGGCCACGGCCACCTGCCCGCGTCCGTTTCCGATCCCGGTCGAGGCCCCGGAATTCGTGCGCGCCATTTCCGGAACGCTGCTTTCCGGACGCGGCGACTCGCTTCCGGTCAGCGCATTCCCGCCGGACGGCGTCTGGCCGACCGGAACCAGCAGATGGGAAAAGCGCAATCTCGCGGTCGAGTTGCCGGTGTGGGACTCCGCGCTCTGCATCCAGTGCAACAAATGCGTGATCGTCTGCCCGCACGCCGCGATCCGCGCGAAATACTATCCGGAGGGTTCGCTCGCCGGTGCGCCGGAAACATTCCGGTCGGTGGCCTTCCGTTCTTCCGACCTCCCCGGCCAACGCTACACGATCCAGGTCGCGCCGGAAGACTGCACCGGCTGCCGGCTCTGCATCAATGTCTGCCCGGCGAAGGACAAATCGAATGCCAAGCACAAGGCGCTCGACCCCGCCCCGCAGGCTCCGCTGCGCGAACAGGAACGCGCCAACTTCGCATTCTTCGAGTCCCTGCCCACGCCGGACCGCACCCGGTTGAAAACCGACATCGTGAAGGACAGCCAGTTTTTCGCTCCGCTCTTCGAGTATTCCGGCGCCTGCGTGGGCTGCGGAGAAACCCCGTATGTCAAACTCCTCACCCAGCTTTTCGGGGACCGCGCGATCATCGCGAACGCCACCGGGTGCTCGTCCATCTACGGCGGCAACCTGCCGACAACTCCCTATACCGTCAACAGCGACGGACGCGGCCCGGCTTGGGCGAACTCGCTCTTCGAGGACAACGCGGAGTTCGGACTCGGGCTTCGTGTTTCGGTCCTGGACAAGGAAACACAGGCACACGAAATCCTCCTCGCATTCCAGGACGCCGTTGGCGCGGAGTTTGTGGATGCGATCCTGAATGCCAACCAATCCACCGAAGCGGGGATCGCGGAACAACGCTCCCGCGTTGTGGAGCTGCGCAACCGGCTTGACAGGATTCCTGAAAATTTCCGGGCGCGCCTCGACGGGCTTGCCGACTATCTGGTGAAAAAATCCGTCTGGATTGTCGGCGGCGACGGCTGGGCGTACGACATCGGGTTCGGCGGACTCGACCATGTGCTCTCGCTGGGCGAGAACATCAACATCCTCGTCCTCGACACCGAAGTCTATTCGAACACCGGCGGACAGGCCTCAAAATCAACGCCGATCGGCGCGGTGGCGAAATTCGCCTCCTCGGGCAAGAGCCACGCGAAAAAAGATCTCGGCCTCTACGCGATGAGCTACGGCGACATCTATGTGGCAAAGGTGGCCCTGGGTGGGAAAGACTCCCAGACGGTCAAGGCGTTTGCCGAGGCGGAATCGTATCCGGGCACCTCGCTGATCATCGCCTACAGCCATTGCATCGCGCACGGTTACAACCTGGCGAACGGCCTCGACCAGCAGAAGCTGGCGGTGGACACCGGCTACTGGCCGCTCTACCGGCACGATCCGCGCCGTCTGGAACAGGGGCTCGCGCCGCTGATCCTCGACTCCCCCGCACCGAAGGCTCCGCTCTCGCGGTTCACAGAAAACGAGATCCGCTACCGGTTCCTCGAAGCGACAAACAAAGAGCGCGCCACGGCGCTCGCGCACGACGCGCAGGAGCAGATCAACGCGCGCTACGAAATCTACCGCCGCATGGCCGAAACGCCGGAGAAAAACTCATGAACCTCACCACCCGCTACCTCGGCCTCGAACTGAAATCCCCGTTCGTCATCGGCGCCTCGCCGCTGGGCGACGACCTCGACTCGGCAAAACGCCTCGAAGACTGCGGGGCGTCCGCGCTCGTCATGCACTCGCTTTTCGAGGAGCAGCTGACCAGCGAATCCGACGCCGTCACCTCGCTCACCGAGCCGTTCGAGGAATCCTACGCCGAGGCCCTGAGCTACTTCCCGGACTCCGCCGAATACGCCCTGGGCCCCGAGGATTACCTCAACCATATCGCCCGCCTGAAGGGCCACCTCGGGATCCCCGTGATCGCCTCGCTCAACGGACGCACCCCCGGCGGCTGGACCGGCCATGCGAAATTCCTGGAGGAAGCCGGAGCCGATGCCATCGAGCTCAATATCTACGAGGTTCCGACCGATTTGGAGGAAACCGGGGCGGAGATCGAAGCCCGGGTGCTGGAGGTCGTGGCGGCAGTCCGTGAAAAGGTGAAAATTCCGTTTGCCGTGAAGCTCTCTCCCTTTTACTCCTCGCTGCCGAACCTTGCCGAAAACATCCACCTCGCGGGCGCGAACGGGCTGGTTCTCTTCAACCGGTTCTACCAGCCCGATCTCGACATCGAGGACCTCGGCGTCGAGCCGAAACTTTCCCTGTCCACGTCCTCCGAACTGCTCCTGCGGCTGCGCTGGATGGCTGTCCTCTACGAAAAGACCCCGCTTTCTCTCGCGCTCAGCGGAGGCGTCCACAATGTCCACGATGCGATCAAGGGAATCATGGCCGGAGCCGATGTCCTGCAGGTGGTTTCCCTCGTCCTGCGTCATGGTCCCCAGGCGCTTGAGTCCCTCATCAGGGACTGCACGCGCTGGATGGAGGAGCACGACTACCAGGAGGTCTCCGAGATGCGCGGATGCCTGAGCCACAGGAACTCGCCGGATCCCGCCGCCTTCGAACGCGCCAACTACCTCCGGGTCCTCCAGCTCTGGAAGGTCTGAAAACCCGTTGCCCGCTTGCGGGGGAGGGCGATCCCGGGAAAAATCACGCCGTCCTTGACACCCGGTTCATTAGCTGAACTAATGTTTGTTTCCACGAACATGATTTCGGCAACCTCTCAATCACGCTCCGGCCCGCATCCCATTTTCCGCTGGCTTTTCTCCTCCATCGGGAAAAAAACCGCCGTCGCCCTCACCGCCATCGTCCTGGTCCTTTTTGTGACCGGGCACCTTCTGGGAAACTTCACGATCTACCTTGGCCCGGACTGGATGAACTGGTATGCCGAGCACCTGAAAAGCCTGGGGCCGATCCTGTGGGTCATCCGCCTCGTGATGCTGGGCACCGTGGGGGTGCATATCCTCTTCACCATGCTGCTGTGGAAGGAAAACCAGGCGGCGCGCCCGAAGAAATACATCGCGTCCGATCCCGTGGGAACGACGGTTTTCGCCCGCACGATGCGCCTCACCGGGCTGATCGTCCTGGCGTTCCTCCTCTTCCATCTCGCGCATTTCACGGCGCAGGTCGTGGTTCCTTCGTTCAGGACGATGGAGACGATGCTCGACGGGCGTGAGGTTCACGACGTTTACAGGATGGTTGTGGTGGGCTTCAGCAATCTGCCGGTCTCGATCATCTACATCGCAGGTCTCACCCTGCTCACCATGCACCTGAGCCACGGCATCGGAAGCCTCTTTCAAACCCTCGGGATCACGAACCGGCGGATGCGTCCGCTTCTGACGGGCGTTTCCCACGCCTGCGCGTGGCTCCTCTACCTGGGCTACATCTCCATCCCGATTTCCATCCTCGTCTTCGGCTTGGGGAAAGGAATTGTCAAATGACACTCGACGCCAAAACACCCGCTGGTCCGCTTGATAAAAAGTGGACGTCTTTCAAGAACACCGCGAAGCTGGTCAACCCGGCCAACAAGCGGAAGTTTGATATCATCATCGTGGGCTCCGGCCTGGCCGGTGCCTCTGCCGCGGCGACTCTCGCCGAGCAGGGCTACCGCGTGAAATGCTTCTGCTACCAGGACAGTCCGCGCCGCGCGCACTCGATCGCCGCCCAGGGCGGGATCAACGCCGCGAAGAATTACCAGAACGATGGCGACAGCGTTTACCGGCTTTTCTACGACACGATCAAGGGCGGCGACTTCCGCTCGCGCGAGGCGAATGTCCACCGGCTTGCCGAGGTCAGCAACCTGATCATCGACCAGTGCGTCGCGCAGGGCGTTCCGTTCGCCCGCGAATACGGCGGGCTCCTCGACAACCGCTCGTTTGGCGGGGCGCAGGTGTCCCGCACGTTTTATGCCCGCGGGCAGACCGGCCAGCAGCTCCTCCTCGGCGCCTACTCGGCTTTGAGTCACCAGATCGCCCTGGGAAACGTCGAGATGTTTTCCAAAACCGAAATGATGGACCTCGTCGTGGTGGACGGCCACGCGAAGGGGATCGTCGTCCGCGACATGACAACCGGCGAGATCTCCTCGCACGCCGGCGACACCGTCCTGCTCTGCACCGGCGGCTACGGGAACGTCTTCTACCTCTCGACCAACGCCCGCGGGTGCAACGTCACCGCGACCTACCGCGCCTACAAGCGCGGCGCGCTCTTCGCGAACCCGTGCTACACCCAGATCCACCCGACGTGCATCCCGGTCAGCGGCGATTACCAGTCGAAGCTCACCCTCATGTCGGAATCGCTCCGCAACGACGGGCGCGTCTGGGTTCCCAAGCGCAAGGAAGACTGCGGCAAGGCCCCGCAGGACATTCCGGAGGACGCCCGCGATTACTATCTTGAGCGGAAATACCCGAGCTATGGAAACCTCGCGCCGCGCGATATCTCGTCACGCTCCGCGAAGGAAGCCTGCGACGACGGGCGAGGGGTCGGCCCGGGCGGGCTCGGGGTCTATCTCGATTTCGCCGACGCGATCAAGCGCCTCGGCAAACACGTCATCGAGGAACGCTACGGCAACCTCTTCGAGATGTATGAAAACATCACCGGGGAAAACGCCTACGAGCGTCCGATGCGGATTTATCCGGCCGTCCACTACGCGATGGGCGGGCTCTGGGTGGATTACCATCTGATGAGCAACCTTCCCGGACTTCACGTCCTCGGCGAAGCGAACTTCTCCGACCACGGCGCCAACCGCCTCGGAGCCAGCGCGCTCATGCAGGGCCTCGCCGACGGATATTTTGTCATCCCCTACACCCTCGGGGAATACCTGTCCTCGCAGTTCGGAAAAAAGGTGAACCCGAATGCCCGCGCGTTCGTGGAGGCGATCGAGGCGGTCAAAGCCCGCGTCAACAAGCTCATCAGCATCAATGGCACCCGCAGCGTGGACAGCTTCCATCGCGAGCTTGGGAAGCTTCTCTGGGCCAGGTGCGGCATGGCCCGTGACAAGCAGGGCCTCGAGGAGGCTCTCCGCAAAATCCCGAAACTCCGCGAGGAATTCTGGAAAAACCTCAAGATTCTCGGCTCGCAGGACGGCATCAATATGGAACTCGAACGCGCCGGCCGCGTGGCCGACTTCCTCGAGTTCGGCGAGCTCATGTGCCTCGACGCGCTCAACCGGAACGAATCCTGCGGCGGCCACTTCCGCACGGAATTCCAGACCCCCGAGGGCGAGGCGCTTCGCAATGACAACGACTACGATTACGTCGCCGCCTGGAAATACGAGGGCGAGGGTCAAGCCCCGACACTGGTCAGGGAGCCGCTCGTTTACGAGGAGGTCAAGCTCGCGACACGAAGCTACAAATAATCCCACCTATGAAATTCTACTTGGAAGTTTGGCGGCAGAAGAGCCCGGATGGACCCGGCAAGCTGGAACACCACGAGGCGAACGACATTCCGGCCGAGGCATCGTTCCTCGAGATGCTGGACATAGTCAACGAAGACCTCACGGGAAAAGGCATCGAGCCGATCCAGTTCGATTCCGACTGCCGCGAAGGCATCTGCGGGAACTGCTCGCTCACGATCAACGGCGTTCCCCACGGCCCCGGCCGCGGCACGACCTGCCAGCTTTACATGCGGAAATTCCGCGACGGCCAGATCATCACGATCGAGCCGTTCCGCGCGGATTCGTTCCCGGTCGAGCGCGACCTTGTCGTCAACCGCGAGGCCTACGAGCGGATCATGCAGGCGGGCGGGTTCATCAGCGAACGCGCCGGCTCCGCGCCGGACGCGAACTCGGTCCCGATCCCGAAAGTCGTCGCCGACCAGGCGATGGACGCCGCGGTCTGCATCGGTTGCGGTGCCTGCGCCGCCGCCTGCCCGAACGGCTCGGCCATGCTCTTCGTCAGCGCGAAGGTCGCCCACCTGGGACTCCTTCCGCAGGGAAAACCCGAGAACGACCGCCGCGTCCTCAACATGGTCCGCCAGATGGACAAGGAAGGATTCGGCAACTGCTCGAACTACTTTGCCTGCGAGGCGGTCTGCCCGGCCGGCATCCCGGCTTCGTTCATCGCCCGCATGAACCGCGAATTCTCGTTCGCCTCGATCAAAGAATCGGTCGGGATCACGGTCTGATGACGAGGTTTGATGGCCGGAAATAATTGTTTCCTTTCGGGAAATTTTACGATACGGCTTTCGGATGCCCTCCTCTGAAGATACCGCTCCGATTTCGATGCATTCGCTCTATCAGGGACTCCGTGCGATTTGGAACACCGAATTTCCCAAAACCTGTCCGAAGTGCGACCGTGTTTACCATTCTTTTGAGGAGTATTTGGTGGACACGTTGCCTCTGCATCACAGCAGCGGGCTGATGGGATACAAAGTCGGTGATGTGGGGGAGCAGGTGGGACTCTTCCGGAACTGCGCGTGTGGCACGACGATCATGGCATTTTGTCACGACCGGAGGGATTTGTCGGAGTCCGGGTACAAGCGCCGCGAATTATTCGCGGAATTGATGAACCGGCTGATTGACAACGGAATTTCCGCCCAGGAAGCCAGGGAGAGGCTGCTGAAGGAGTTGCGCAAGGCTCCCGACGAGGACGCTTTTTTGAAGGCGATCCAGATTCCTCAGCAATAACCTCGCCGCCGCCAGGCGGTTTGCGATCAAAATTCTTTTCTCGGGCGTCCAAGCGATCCATGCTCGCGGGAGATGATTCTTTCCCCGATTCAGATGATGGAAGCCGAGCAGGCGGCCTTTTCCTGTGGAGCCGATGCCTCCTCGCTCATGGAATCCGCGGGGAAGCAGATGGCGGATTTCGTGCGCCAGAACCACCCCGTGGCCGGCCACTGCATTGCCTATGCCGGCAAGGGGCATAATGGAGGCGACGTTCTGGTCGCCGCCCGGCACCTTGCTGCGGCAGGGTGGGGGATCGAAACGGTTTTGCCCGGCTCCCCGCTCGCCCCGCTCACGGCCTCCCGCCTGGAAATGCTCCCATCCCGGCGCACGGGGAACGCCCGGTTTCCTCTTGTGATTCTCGACGGACTTCTCGGCATCGGCGCCTCCGGGACTCCCCGCGAACCGGTCGCCTCGGCCATCCGCGAAATCAATCACCTTCGCGACACCCGTGCCGCCTGGGTTCTCGCGGCGGATGTCCCCAGCGGCTTGGACGCCGGTTCCGGAATTCCCGGGGATCCCTGCGTTCAAGCGGATGCCACGGTCACGATGGGCTTTGTGAAAAGCGGCTTGGTGGCCGATTCCGCCGTGGACTATGTCGGACGGATTGCGCTCGCCGAGCTTGAGGGAATCCGCCCGCCCGACGGGGCGGATACTTCGATCGTTCTGACCGCCGGGTTTCTCGCCCCTTTCGTCCCTCCCAGGAGCTTCGACACGCACAAGGGGATGGCCGGGCGCGTGGCCGTGGTGGCGGGCTCCGTCGGATACACCGGGGCGGCGAGGCTCTGTGCGGGGGGCGCTGTTGGGGG
>JBAXTX010000093.1:0-10941 GCA_037129975.1 Verrucomicrobiia bacterium
TCGCAGACGCTCTTCGGGCGGCACCTGTGGGCATTGCGACTGCCCGCGATCCTCGCCAGCGTCCTCTGCGTCTGGGCACTGCTCCGGTTTCGCGTGTATTTCGGAAGCCCCGCCGCGCGCCTCGCGGGGATTGCGATGGCGGTGTCGCCCGCGTTCACGTTCTACGGCAGGTATTCGATCCACGAGTCGTGGCAGGTGCTTTTCAGTGTTTTATTTTTATGGGGGATTCTCGGGCTTTGGAAATCCGGCGACCGGCGGTCGTTCTTCACGGCGGTGTTTTCCGCCGCCGGGCTCGTGCTGACAAAAGAAACTTACCTCCTTCACCTCGGCTGCTTCGCGCTGGCAGGTGGCGTTCTCCGGGCCTGGCAGCGCGTGCTGCCGTCGCGGCCCGCCCAATCGCTCGCCCGTCGGCTCTGGACAAAAGACGACGCGCTCGTCGCGGGCGGGATCTCGTTCCTCGTCGTCGTCTTTTTTTACTCCGGGAACTTCCTCGATTTTCCGTCTCTGCGCGGGCTCTACCAGACATTCGCGGCATGGTTCAATACCGGCGTGGACGCGGGCGGGCACGAGAAGTCGTCTTATGCCATCGGCCCGTTGAACTACTATTGGGTGGCGCTCATGGCCCGCTACGAATGGCCGGCTCTGGCCGGCCTGGCCGCCTGCGCGCGGTATGTCTGGCCGTCGGACGCCCGCCTGCGCTACATCGCGATCATGGCGGGGGGCGTGCTGCTCGCGTATGCGATCATCCCCTACAAGACCCCCTGGTGCATCATCTCGATCATCTGGCCGTTTTACCTGATCCTCGGCGGGATTCTCTCCGAATGCGCGGGGCGCTGGAAAAGCCGTCTCTTCCTGTGGGCGCCGGCCGCTCCGCTCCTCGCGGCCTCGCTGATTTCCGCATGGGAGTTGAATTTCATCAGCTTCACCGACGACAGGGAGCCCTACGTTTATGTGCAGACCTACGGCGGGATCTTCACGCTCACCGATCCGCTTCTCGCGGTGGCGGAGAACGATCCCCGCCAGTTTCACATGAGCGGGCTTGTGCTGCTCGACAGCTACTATCCGCTCCCATGGGTGCTCGGCGATTTCACGCGGATCGGATACTATAAAAAAGACCAGCCGCCAACGGCCTGGGACGCCGGGTTCATCGCCGTCGAATCCGCCCGCGAATGCGAGGTCGAGCCGCACCTCAAGCATCCCTACTACAAGCGGCGGTTCCACCTCCGCAGCGCGCAGGACGAGTGCACCGCGTATTTCGCCGTGTTTTTATTCCGGGATTTTTTCCAAACAGAACCCGAGTTTCGGCCCCCGGGGCATTGATGCGGGCCGCACTGCCAACTCTATAAAACAAATCGACTCAGAACATCGGCAAGATGCCGATGCTACGTAACATTGGCTTCCAGCCAATGATCCATTCCACTCGAAGAGATGGTATGAGTCCGGCAGGAAGACCGGTTTCAAAGATTGGGAAAGGGGATCACCGCCAGATCGGGAATTCCATGAAAGTGCTTGTCGGCGGTCATCACGGGCACCCCGGCGCGAAGGGCGCAGGCCGCGATGACGATGTCCTGCGCGGGAATATTGAGCCCGCTGCGGTCGAGCTCCCAGCCGAGCACCGCCGCCTGTTCCCAAAGCCTGTTGTCGGTTTGCACATTGCACAGGACATCAAAAAATGAGGACACCAAATCGCGCTCGCGGGGATTCTTGATTCCGCGAAGGACTTCGACCCGCACCATCCCGCAGGTGTAAATATCCTGGAGGCGGTCTCCCAGCCACTCGGCAAGATCTTCGCCCCGCCGCAGCAGCGCGATCATGACACTGCTGTCAACGAGCGCGGCGCCTGGCATTTTTGTAAGGGATTTCCGCAACCCGGAGCGCCATGAGATCGTAATTGGGATCCACCGCGTTCTTCAATTCCTCGGTCGTCAACCCAAGGCCGTTTTTGAAATATTCCTTGAGCCTGTCCTTTCTGTCCATCTCCTTCAACGCCATCTCGACCGCTTCGGTCTTGCTCGCAAAGCCGTGCGCGGCAATCACCCTGGCGAGCAATTTCTCATCAATGTGCATCGTCATTTTCATGCCATACTCAATATGGCATTGATGCGGCCCTGTCAAGTCTCCTCCCTGATGTTCATGTGCCACAGGGAGGACGTGAAAATCCGGCGGCGACAATTTGAGAGGACAATCCGCCTTCGCGAATGTAAGAGAAGGATCCGTGAAAACCACCGGGGCTGTATTGATTTTTATTGCTGTGACCGTGTGCGTGGCGGTGGTGCTGGCGTTCCCATGCGGCGGGCTTTCTTGCGGGTTGGCGTGGGCGGCACTCGCGGCCGGCCTCGCGGCGGCGGTTCCGGCCTGGCGGGGAATCCGTCCCGACCTGCGGCGGCCAACCGCCTGGGAGGCTCTGCTTCTCATAGTCTTCGGGCTCGCTTCGCTGCGCGCGTTCCTGTGGCTGATCTACCCGGTCGGCGACGAATGGCGGGTCCTCTCGCCGAACAACCTCGGGGATCTGTCAAAGCACATCCAATTGATCCGATACCTCGCGAACGGGGCGCCATTCTGGCCGGAGTCCCCATTTTTTTCCGGAGCCTCATTGAGCTATTATTTTGGAACGGATCTCTTCAACAGCCTCCTGCTGTGCGTGGGATTTTCCTTGGAAAAAAGTCTTCTTTGGTGCGGGATTGGCGGGGCCGCGCTGGCCGCCTGGGCGCTCTGGCGCTGGGGCGGAGCGTTCGGCCTCGCGGCGCTTCTCTTCAATGGCGGACTGGCCGGCTTCCTGGTTTTTCAGACCGGCCAGCCCGGCGACTTCCAGGCCGAACTCGCCTGGAAGAATTTTTTCCTTTCGATGTTTGTGACCCAGCGGGCGCTCTTATACGCGCTTCCCGCCACCTTTTTTCTATTGGATGCCTGGCGCGGGGAATTTTTTCGCGAAAGGCCGGGGGTTCCCCGGTGGATCACATGGGTCATTTACGCCTCCATGCCGGTATTCAGCCTGCAGGCATTCGCTTTCCTGAGCCTGGTGCTGGCGGCAATTTTTATTTGTCGTCCGGCGGCAAGAAAGGCGCTGCTTGCATTTGTCGGGTTCGCGATTCTCCCGGCCACGGTTTTGGTCATCCTGGTCACCAACCGTTTCACTCAGGAATCCGGCCTCCACTGGCATCCCGGCTGGATGCAAGGCGGAGAGGACTGGGCGCTCTGGCTCAAAGAAAAACGCTGGGACGATTTGTCGGCGCCCGTCAGGTCCCTCCTCTTTTGGGCCGTGAACTTCGGCATCTCCCTTCCTTTGCTCGGGCTGCTGGGCTGGAAGGCCATCAGGCAACGCGACCCCGAATTGGTCAGCTTCGCCGGGACCGGGCTGCTGGTTTTCCTGGTCTGTTGTTTCTTCCGCTTCTCACCATGGGATTGGGACAACACCAAATTTTTCCTGTGGGCCTGGCTCGCGTGTGCGCCGTATCTCTGGGGTCTCATTTCCGCCCGGCCAAAGCTTGCCCGCTTCTTCGTTTGCTTCCTTTTGTTTTTCTCGGGAGCGGTCTCGCTTGTCGGGGGATTGGACGGACGGCACGGGTACAAGCTGGTTGGCAGATCGGAACTGGCGGAAACCCGGGCGGCTCTGGCGGGAGTGCCTGTCATGGCTCGCATCGCGACGGAGCCCACCCACACGAACCCGGTCGTTCTTTTGGGCAGACCGGTCGTCTGCGGCTACGCGGGAATGCTCTGGGCTCACGGGCTGGACTATCAACAAAAACTTCAGGACCTCAAAGATGTGCTTGCCGGGAACGATCCCGGGGGCCGGAAGGCCCGGGACATCGGGGCGGACTGGATCTTTGTCGCGGGAAGACCGCCGGTGAAAGTCGAGTGAAAGATATTGCCGGGCCACGCCCGGAGGGCTAGTTCTTACACGGCTTCCAGCCTTGAAAATCCCATGAAAAAGCTCCTCCTGTCTTTTCTCCTGTCCTGTGTCCCGGTCGCGGGCTGCTTCGCACAAAGTCCGGTTCTTTCGTTTCCCTTCGAAGGCTCGGCCGGGGAAGGAAAGGTGGTGGGGAAACTCGCATTCGAGCCGGGAGTGGTCGGGCAGGCCGGGACCTTTGACGGCTCGACCTCGATTGAAATCCCCCACTCCCCGGCGTTCGATGTTTCGAAGTGGAGCATCTCGGCCTGGGCCTGTCCGCAGCAGGAAAAGTGCAGCGGTCGGATCATCGAGAAAGGTGCCAGTGATTCTTTCTGGCTGACGTTCTATTGGGGAAGAGCGCGGTTCGGATTCTGGAGCAAGGAAGACGGGTATCAGGAGATTGATTCCAGCACGAAGTTTCCAGCCAACGAGTGGCATCATGTTGCCGGAACTTTCGACGGCGCGACCCTGCGCATCTATGTGGACGGCCGGCTGGAGGGCATGCGGAACACCGCGGCGACTCCGGTCTTAAACAAGGCACCCTTGGTGATTGGTGCCAAGCGCCAAGGCATCGCCGGGGATTGTTTCATCGGCGCCCTGGATGAGGTCTCCTTTTACAATCGCCCCCTTTCGGATTCTGAAATCCTTGCCATGTCCCGGGCCGGGAACTAGCCCTCCCTCGCCCTTGCCTCGCGAATCCACACCGCCGGAACTTCTGGTGGTCATGCCGGCATTCAATGAGGAAGCATCGCTCGGACATGTCGTCAGGGAGTGGCTCGAAGCCATCGCTCTGGAAACACAAAGTTTCGTTTTATTGGTCATCAACGACGGCTCAACCGACTCAACCGGAAAAATCCTTGAGGATCTCGAACAGGAATTCGCGCCAAGGCTCGAGGTTCTCCATCAGAACAACCTCGGCCACGGGCAGACGTGTCTGCGTGGCTACCGGGCGGCTTGTGAACGTCGGATCCCATTCGTGCTGCAGATTGATTCCGACGGCCAGTGCGATCCCCGTGACTTCTCGCGGTTCTGGAGGACCCGCGACTCTTTTGATGTCCTCTATGGAGTCCGCCAAAACCGGGAAGACGGATGGCGGCGTGTGCTGGCCAGCAGAATCCTCCAATTCGTGCTGCTCCTCCGGGCGCGGGTGTGGTGCGCGGATGCCAATGTCCCATTCCGCCTCATGAAGGTCGGGCAACTGAAAAAGAAGCTCGAAAAAATCCCGCCCGCTTTCTGCCTGGCAAACATCGCGCTGGCCGTCCTGTTGCGCCGGGACCCGAACATCAGCCATGGAAAGTTTTTCATCCGCTTCCGCGCACGACACGGAGGAGAGCCGAGCGTGCCACTCGCCCGCTTCCTGGGCAAAGCGGTGCAGTTGATCGGACAACTGGCATGGCTGCCGAAATAACGGGCGTCAGAGCCCCGGAGCGATGCCGAGATAATTCCTGACGTGCCCCAACTCGGGGAGCGAGACGGGGGAGGGCGTGCTGGCGGCCCAGAGCCCGCTGGACGATCCCCCGTCGAGATTCAACGCGGTGGCCACCCCGCGCAGGACGCCCGGGGTCGTGAGGATGCGCGCCGAGTCCGCGAGGGTGACCGATGTGATGTAAATCAGCGCCCATTGACCGTGCCCGTCTGTCGCGACAATTGTCCTGCGCGCGGAGCGTTCCGCGTTCAATCCGGTGGTGGGGCTGCCGTTTTCGACAAGCACCGGTCCGCACTGAATCGCCTCGCGGACATCGCCGGAGTTCTTGAAGCGCGCCGCGCGCACGATCTCGATGCCGCGTCCCCTCACGGCCAGAACGCCGGCCAAAAGCTTCGCCTTCTCAAAAGCGTGAACCTCCCGCCCCGCCGCTATCACCAGGCCGACCGGACGGAAATCCGCTTGGAAATAACCTCCGTTCACACCGGCCACGCATCCCGCCGCCGCCAGCACCCCGGCGAGCTTTGTGGAACCGGGCGACGGGCTCTCCACCACGCGCAGGCTATAGGACCGGGCAGAAAAAATGATGGCGGTGACGCACGCGGTGAGATGCCCTTCGGCAACCTGGGTTTGAACGACCGCTCCCCCCTTCGGAAGGCTCCCCAACCGCACCGTCTCGGTTACCTCCCATGCGGCGGATGCCGATAACAACGAGGCAAAAACGAGGGCGGGCAGAAGAATTTTCATGTCCGGAGAGGCATTGCCCTCCCAAAACTCCATGCCGCGGAGTTATCCGCGGCAGGCGTAAGCTGCAAGAGGAAAAACATCCAGTGGAATCCTTAGGGTGAGAGCGCGAATGCTGCTTTGCCGGTGATATTGCGCGAGGAGTTGCCCAGCAGCACATCGAAAGTGCCGGGAACCGCCTTCCAATTGTGCGAAGCGACATCCCAAAATGATAGATCGCGGGCGGATACATCAAATGATACCGTTTTCGTTTCGCCAGGCTGGAGGAAGACCTTTTGGAAGCCTTTGAGCTCCTTGGGCGGACGTGGGACACTCGAGCACGGGGCCGCGATATAGAGCTGGACAACCTCCGCTCCCGCCCGTTTGCCTGTGTTTGTTACCTTGGCTGTGACATTTAGGATTTCCTGGCGAGTGATTGATTTTGCTGAGAGCTCGGGTTGGCTGATGCTAAAAGTCGTATAGCTAAGGCCATGCCCGAATGGGAAAAGCGGCTCGATTTTCTTTTCGTCAAACCACCGGTAGCCGACAAAAACGCCTTCGGCGTAATTAACGCTCTTGTCGTTATAGTTGTTGAGGGCGTGAGCCGGGCTGTCTTCCAATCTTCGAGGAAATGTGCAGGGCAGCTTCCCCGAGGGATTGACATCGCCGACCAAGACCGACGCCAAGGCGTTGCCTCCTTCCTGTCCGCTGTACCAATACTGGACGATCGTGGGTGCCGCCTTCACCCAGGGCATTTCGACCGGCGCGCCGCTCAGATTAATCACGACGGCATGGGGGAGTTCCGCAAGCAATGCGGAAATAGAAACGTCATGCCCTTCAGGAAGTTTCAAATTCGGGCGGTCCCCACCTTCGCATTCTTTTGCCTGTCCCTCTCCATGCTCTGTTCCTGTAAAGATGAGCACCGCACTCGCATTTTTGGCCTTGGCGATGGATTGGCTAAGATTGCCTCCCTGCTTCGACGGCGGGGACCAGCCGAAGGAGAGGCTGATGTTCTCCGACTTCATGGTGGAATACTCTATCTTAACCTGATATTTTTTGTCCGCTTGGAGATCAATCGAGCCAGTAAGAAGCTGGTCCCGGCCCCCCTGCCATGCCTCAATCACAGGCTGGTCATCTACGAGCACCCGGACCCCGCCACCGGTCTTGACTCCAAGAAGATATTTTCCCGTTTCCGGGGCGATCACCGTTGCATTCCAGCGGGCAGAAAAGCTGTTCCCTTTGATTCCCTTGCGCGGTTCCGCGCCAAGCCAGTTAAAATCAACCTCGCGGTCAAATCCCTCTGCCGCCACCGTGCCGGAGAGATCCTCGTTGTTAAAATACTCGGCTTTCCACCCTTTGATAACGATGCCGGCATCTTTTGTATCGGCATCAACCGTCCCGATGCAAGCATCGGGGATTTGCATGACTCCCACACTTCCGGGCATAGGTTCGCACTCGATGGAAACCTTGTCGCCTAGACGCTTTTTTAGCCCATCAAGCGGGCTTATTTCGTAGGGGGGCTTGCCGGCAGCACTCCAGCCGAGCCCGCAATGTTTGTTCCATCCGTTATCTCCAAAAATCATAATGGACTTCAGCGCGTCGGGGTTGAAGGGAAGAATATTCTTGTCGTTTTTCAGGAGAACAATGGCATTCGCCGCAATCTCGCGTGCGGTTTTTTGAATTTCGGGCGTATTGCGGGCGCCGGACTTGCGCGGGGCGCCGTCAATTTTATGAATCTTGGCCATGACGTAAAGGATGCGGAATGCTTTATCATCCAGGAGGGGCAGCGGGACTTTCCCTTCATTCACCGCTTGAATGAGGGGGGCTTTAAAATAGCGAATCTGCCCGCCCGCATTCATTTCCAGATCGGTGCCGCCCAGGGCTCCTTCGATGGTGTCGTGAAGGCTGCCCCAGTCGGTTACGACCAACCCCTTAAAACCCCACTCCTTTTTGAGAATCTGATTGTTCAGCAGGTCGCTATGGCTGCAAAACCTGCCTCTGAACTGGTTGTAAGCGTTCATTACAGCCAGCACTCCGCCTTCGTGCACGGCCGCCTCAAAAGCCGGCAGATAAATCTCCCGCATCGTGCGCTCGTCCACCTCGACATTCATCTTTTGGCGATTGAGCTCTTGGTTATTGAATGCGAAATGTTTCACGCAGGCTGCGACGTCCATTTCCTGGATCGCCTTGATTACGGAAACCGCTTGAACGGAGGTTAGTTTGGGGTCTTCTCCAAGATACTCAAAATTGCGTCCGCAAACGGGCGTGCGCATGATGTTGACGCCGGGGCCGAGAAGCATGTCCTTGTTGCGGTCTCGCGCCTCCAGGCCGAGAACATGACCGAACTTGGTCGCCATCGCCGGATCCCATGTTGCGGCCAATGCCGACAAGGGTGGTAAAGAAGTCGAGAAATCGTCGTTGCCACCAACCGGAGCAAATGAGCCGCGATTGAGATCCGGGCGCACAGTATGCGGGCCATCGGACATCGTGAACTCATCTTTCAGCCCGACACGAGGAATCGCGTTGACGCTCATCGTGCTAACGCCCCTGCAGAGAGACACCTTTTCTTCCAGGGTCATTTTTGAAAGAATTTCCCCGGCAACTTTGTCGGCTGGATCCATCTCTCCAGCCTGAGCAGAAAACGACACCCGCGCAATTGTTAGAAATGCGAAGCTCATCGACATGATAAGGATTGTGCAACTATTGAGCTTCATAGACATTGGTTTTGAGCGTATATGGGAGGTTGGTGCGGAGCTTGTGGCGGAGGCCCCGCCGTTGGCACTGCGAAACCGTCGCGACACGTAAAAACCGACCCGCCCTTTGTCACTGGGAGAATTCCCATCGATTACGAGATCGCTTCCCTTATTCAGATTTCAGCGAAGCCATATCAATCGAGAAGCGATACTTCACATCGCCCTTGAGCAGTCTTTCGTAGGCTTCGTTGACCTTCTGAATGGGGATGACTTCGACATCGGCGGTAATGTTATGTTTGCCGCAGAAGTCGAGCATCTCCTGGGTCTCGGCAATGCCGCCAATGAGGGAGCCGGAGAGATTGCGGCGGCCCATCAACAGGGAGAATGCGGAGACGGGCATCGGCTTCTCCGGCGCGCCGACGATGGTGAGGGTGCCGTCGTGGGCGAGCAGGTTGAGGTAGGCGTTGATGTCGTGTTGCGCGGAAATGGTATCAAGAATGAAGTCGAAGCCGCCCGCGTGCTTCCGCATCTCATCGGCGTTGCGGGAGACGACGACTTCGTCGGCCCCGAGGCGAAGCGCGTCTTCCTTCTTGTTGGGAGATGTGGTGAGGACGACGACATGTGCTCCGAACGCGCGGGCGAATTTCACGCCCATGTGCCCCAGGCCGCCGAGACCGGCCACACCCACTTTCTTGCCCTTGGTAACGCCCCAGCGGCGCATGGGCGAATAGGTGGTGATCCCGGCGCAGAGGAGCGGCGCGGCTCCGGCAAGATGGAGGTTGGATGGGACGCGCAGGACGAAGTGTTCGTCGACGACGATGCTGTCGGAGTACCCGCCATAAGTCACGCCGCCGAGGTGTTTGTCCGGCGAGTTGAAGGTGAACGTCATGTTCGGGCACAGCTGCTCGAGGTTGGCTTTGCACTGCGGGCAGGTGCCGTCGGAATCAACCAAACAGCCGACCGCGGCCAGATCACCAGGCTGATACTTGGTGACTGCGGAGCCGACCTTGGTGACACGGCCGACGATCTCGTGGCCCGGCACGATCGGGTAAACGGTGGGCATGATGCCGCTCCACTCGTTACGCACCTGATGCAGGTCGGAATGGCAGATGCCGCAGAAGAGAATCTCGATCTGGACGTCGCGCTCGGTTGGCTCGCGACGCGGAATGGCGGTGAATGCCAGCGGCGATGTCGCTCCGGCAGCGGAGTAGGCTTTCGTCTTATACATAGATATTGATGTTTCGGGATGCCGGGACCCCTTGCACCGTAATCTTTGAGGAGGGGTCAACCGAGCATGTCGGCGACCATCGCGCGCTCGTCGGTCAGTTCCTTGTTGGTGGCGGCAAGTTTGGATTTTGCGAAGCCGTCCATCTCGAAGCCGGTGAGGACTTCGAAGGCGCCCGGGGCAGTGGTCTTGACAGGCAGGCCGGCCCAGACTTCCGGATCAAACCCGTAGAGGCCGTTGGATTTCACGGCGACCGAGTGGATGGCGCCCGGGGTCATGAGATCGCGGACGTGATCCACAAGCGAGCTGGCGGCCGAGGCGGCCGACGAGGCGCCGCGCGCCGCGATGATCGCCGCGCCGCGCTTGCCGACGATGTCGCAGAACGGTCCCTGCAGCCACGCGATGTCGTTGATGACATCCGCCGCAGGTTTTCCGGAAATCTTCGCGTGCGCGAAGGCCGGGAACATCGAGGGGCTGTGGTTGCCGTAGATGAAAATGTCCTTCACGTCGGTTGTCGGGACGCCGGCTTTTTGGGCCAACTGGCTCTGCGCGCGGTTCTGGTCCAGGCGCACCATGGCCGTGAATCGGTCGGGGGTCAGGCGGCGGGCCTTGCTGGCGGCGATCATGCAGTTCGTGTTCGCCGGGTTTCCGACCACGGCAACCCGCGCGTCTTCCGCCGAGACTTCGTCAATGATCGTTCCTTGAGCGGTAAAAATCCTGCCGTTTTCCTTGAGGAGATCCGCCCGCTCCATGCCGGGGCCGCGCGGCCTCGCGCCGACGAGAAGGC
The DNA here is from genome assembly GCA_037129975.1 of Verrucomicrobiia bacterium. Lineage (GTDB taxonomy): Bacteria > Verrucomicrobiota > Verrucomicrobiia > Chthoniobacterales > Terrimicrobiaceae > QYQL01. The sequence goes on from JBAXTX010000093.1 coordinate 10,741, forward strand.
ACCAGTTCGCGCCGGCGAACGCGGCTTTCGGGTCATCGGTGAGAACCATCCCCCGCAGGAGAGGAAACGCGCAGTCATCCAACTCCATGGCGACCCCCTCGAGCGCCTTCATGGCCTTTTCAACAGGGACCTCCAGAAGCTGGAGAACGACCGGCTGGTCGGGTCCGAACATCGCGCCGGAGGCAATGCGGGGCAAAAGGG
>JBAXTX010000094.1:0-10886 GCA_037129975.1 Verrucomicrobiia bacterium
GATCCGGACTCTTATCATGAGAGCCGGGCCAGCGTCTCGTTGGCTCCCGGTGCAGCAGGCCGACAAGATGTCGGCCCTAGCACGCTGCGAAGCTGCGTTTCAGAAGTCCGGTTATTTCCAGGAGACGGGATCAGAGGCGCGTCCGACACGGACGCGGCTCAGACTCCAGCCTCGGCGGAACGCTTTTCATTCAGAGCGATGTGCGCCAGCGGGTGGAGCGTGGAAATCCGCATCCCGTAGAACGAGCGATACACGAAGACGAGACCGATAATAAAGAAAACCGCGCCGATCTTGGGTGCAATTCCCGCAGGGGCATTCACGGCGATTTCCACGGCGAGGATTCCAAACAGCGTGGTGAACTTGATGATCGGGTTCAGGGCAACCGAAGACGTGTCCTTGTAGGGATCGCCGACAATGTCACCAATCACCGTCGCGTCATGCAGCTCGCTCCCCTTCTTCTTCAGCTCGACTTCCACGATTTTTTTCGCGTTGTCCCAGCAGCCGCCGGCATTCGCCATATTGATCGCCATGTAGAGGCCGAACATCGCAATCGAGATCAGGTATCCGACGAAGAAAACCGAATCGAAACAGGCGAAGGCAAGCGTCAGCGAGAAGACGACGCCAAAAATATTGACCATCCCGTGCTGCGCATATTTCGTGCAGATCCGGACGACCTCGTTGCTGTCCTTGGCGGACGCCCGGTCGCTGCCGCTGAGTTTGATGTTGCGTTTGATGTAATCCACCGCGCGGTAAGCTCCCGTGATCACCGCTTGTTTCGAAGCCCCGGCAAACCAGTAAATCACGGCTCCGCCCATCAGCAGCCCGAGGATGATCCTCGCGTCAACAATGCTGAGGTTCGAGAGATCGGTCCAGCCGTAGTGTTTTTTGAGCATCAGGATGAGCGAGAAAATCATCGTCGTCGCCCCGACGACCGCCGTGCCGATCAGTACCGGCTTGGCGGTGGCTTTGAACGTGTTTCCGGCCCCGTCGTTGTCCTCGAGGAGGAGTTTTCCCTGTTCAAAATCGGGAGTGAACCCGAAGTCGCGGCTCACCTCCTCCTGGATGCCCGGCATCTGTTCGATCGTGGACAACTCAAACACCGACTGCGCGTTGTCCGCCACCGGGCCATAGCTGTCCACGGCAATCGTCACCGGTCCCATCCCGAGCATTCCGAAGGCCACGAGACCAAATGCGAAAATTGCGGGATAGGCCATGTAGTCTCCCACCGTGCTCAGGCTCGTCAGGTAAGCCGCCAGCATCAGGAGGGCGATGCTGAGCCCTTTCCAGAAGCAGGAAAAATCCCCCGCCACGAGCCCCGAGAGAATCGTCAATCCCGCGCCGCCTTCGGTGGTGGCATTGACCACTTCCTGGCAATGCGCGCTCCGCGTGCTGGTGAACACGCGTGTCAGCTCGGGAATGACCGCCGCCGCCAGGGTTCCGCAACTGATGATCGTCGCCAGCTTCCACCACAGGGTCGGATAATGCGGCGCCAGCAGGAAATAGCTGACAACGTAACTCACCCCCACGCACAGGAGCGAGGTCAGCCAGATCAGTATCGTCAGCGGATGCTCGAAATTGAAATGCCTGTGCTTTCCGAAAACCCCTTTGGTGATCCATGTGTTGATTTTCCATGAAACGATCGAAGTCGGGATCATCACGATCCGCATCGCGAAGATCCAGATGATGAACGTCCACATATATTCCGGCTTCACGGCCAGAAGGATAAAGGTGATCAGCGCAACCCCCGTAACGCCGTAGGTCTCGAAGCCATCGGCCGTCGGCCCGACGCTGTCGCCGGCATTGTCGCCCGCGCAGTCGGCGATGACGCCGGGATTCCTGGCGTCGTCCTCCTTGATCTTGAACACGATCTTCATGAGGTCGCTGCCGATGTCGGCGATTTTTGTGAAGATGCCGCCGCAGATCCGCAGGACGCTCGCGCCGAGGGATTCGCCGATGGCAAAGCCGATGAAACAGCTTCCCGCCAGGGCCGGCGGAACAAACAAGAGGATCGAGATCATCAGCATCAGCTCGACGCTGATCAGAAGGACGCCGATGCTCATGCCGGAGCTCGTCGGAATTTCCGACACGGCCAGGGCCCGTCCGCGCAGCGCGGCAAAGGCGATCCGGCTGTTCGCGACATTATTGATCATCATTCCGAACCAGGCCACCGCGAACGATCCTCCGATCCCGATGAGCGACCACAGCAGGATCAGCAGCACGGTGGAGGCCTCCGCATGTTTCAGAAATCCGAAGTAATAAACCATCGTCGCGCCGATGAACACCTCGAGCAGAAGGAGAAGCCGGCCCTGCTGGAGCAGGTAGGTCCTGCAGGTTCCGTAGATGAGCGAGGAAATCTCCAGCATGCTCTTGTGCGCCGGGAGCTTCCGGAGCTTCCGGTATTCCACCCACCCGAAAATCATTCCCAGGGCGGCCACCACCAGACCGATCCACAAAATCATCTCGCTGGGGAGTGCGAAACCCGGAAGAGGAAAGGACAGCGATCGGTCTGTTGGAAGGGCGAGTTCGGCTTCCCCGGCCCGGAGAATCGCGGGGCAAAGAATCGTGACAAGAGGAATAAGGCGTGTGAATTTCATGGTGGCAAGGATGTGAACTAACGGGATGGGATTTCTCCCCCCTTCGGAAGAGGCATGAGTGACGGGGGTGGCCCGGTTTCCCGGGCACCTGCGCCCGACAAAATCACTCATAAGCAAACCTTATATAGGTGGCCGGAAATCCCGGTCAAGATCATTTCAGCTTATTCAAAAACGGCAAAAAAAGAGATTTTACAGCGCCGGTTTCTTTCGACAATTGGCACTGATCCTGCTACATAACCCCCTGCCGGTCGGGATACAGAAAAACCAACAACAACCACCTCACGCCGGCGTGGGGCGTTCAAAAATCAGACACTGAAAACAATATTATATGGCGAAGTATAAACTCGAATACATTTGGCTGGACGGTTATGAGCCCGTGGCCAACCTCCGCGGAAAAACCCAGGTCAAGGAATTTGACACCTTCCCCTCGCTGGCCGAGCTCCCCATGTGGGGATTTGACGGCAGCTCGACGCGCCAGGCCGAAGGGCACAGCTCGGACTGCGTTCTGAAACCGGTGGCCTGTTTCTCCGATCCCACCAAGACAAACGCGGCCCTGGTGATGTGCGAAGTCCTCATGCCGGACGGCACTCCGCATCCGACCAACGCCCGTGGAACGATCCTCGACGATCCGGATGCGTGGTTCGGGTTCGAGCAGGAATATTTTCTTTATCAGGACGGCGTGCCGCTCGGATTTCCCACCGGCGGGGGATTTCCGCCTCCGCAGGGGGAATATTACACGGGCGTCGGCTACAAGAACGTGGGCGACGTTGCCCGTGAGATTGTGGACACCCACCTCGACCTCTGTCTCGCGGCGGGGATCAACCACGAGGGCATCAACGCCGAGGTGGCCAAGGGCCAGTGGGAATTCCAGATCTTCGGCAAGGGATCGAAAACCGCCGCCGATCAGGTCTGGATGGCGCGCTACCTCCTCCTCCGCCTCTGCGAAAAATACGGGGTGGACGTGAACTGGCACTGCAAGCCGCTCGGCAAGGATCTCGACTGGAACGGCTCGGGCATGCACGCGAACTTCTCGACCAAACACATGCGGGAATCCGGCGGCAAGGCCTACTTCGAATCCCTCATGGCCGCGTTCGACAAATACAAGAACGAGCACATCGCGGTTTACGGGCCGGACAACCACCTCCGCCTCACCGGACTCCACGAGACGCAGTCCATAGACAAATTCAACTACGGCTTGGCCAACCGCGGAGCCTCGGTCCGTGTTCCCCACAGCTTCGTGAACAACGGATACAAGGGCTACCTCGAAGACCGCCGTCCAAATTCCCAGGGCGATCCCTACAAAATTGCCAGCAGAATCCTGCAGACGATCGCGACGGTTCCGATCAAGTAGCCCTCCACTCAACAACCATGGCAAACGCCGCCCGGCTCACCCCCGGGCGGCGTTTTATTTCCATCAAATATCGGCAAGAATCCGTCCGCTGTGCCTGGCCCGGAAATGATGAGGCGTCGTTCCGACCGTTCTTTTGAATGCCCTGTAAAATGTTTCGAGGACCGGAAAGCCGCAGTCCATGGCGATGGCTTTGATGGTGCGGTTTGACCCGGAGAGCAGCCACTTGGCCTCCCGAATCCGGCGTGCGGTCAAAAACTGATGGGGAGTCTGGCCGAGATGTTTTCGGAACAGAGTGTGGACATGAGGCCCGCTGATTCGCGCAGACTTCGCGAGATCAAGCACCCCGAGATCAGGCCGGTGAAACCCGGCTTCGAGAAAGACAAGCGCCGCATCCATCGCCGCCGGGCGAACCGACGGCGAGCGGTGGACCGTTCCCAGATGGGATTCCCAGATAAGCCTGGATCGCGTGTAGCTCCCGAGAGCCCTGCGATCCACCGCCTCATCATGGTAGCTGAGCAGGAACTCCCGGCACAATTCTCGCGTCCTCTGGTGGTCGCAGATGACTGACACCCTCGGGCCCGGCCTCTTGGCACGGCGGCTGACTGCAAAAGCAAGAGCCAGGCATTCGTAGGGGGAGCCGGCTTCGGTCCGATGAACTCAATGATCCGTGTTTATGTTAAAATTTCCTAGGAAACGTCAATTGCAAAAAAACCCCTGTGATCAACTATGCCTTGGTAGTCAACCTCATTCTCAACAAGCCATCATAGAAAACACCATGAACTCATCTCCCAAACCCATTGCCATCCAGCTCTACACCCTGCGCGACGAGGCGGCGAAGGATTTCCCCGCCGTGCTTCGCCGGTTGGCCGCTATCGGCTACAAAGGCGTGGAGCCGGCCGGCTTCTTCGGCTTCACCCCGGAGGAGCTCCGGCGATTCGTCGAGGATCTCGGCATGGTCATCTCCTCGACGCATAGCCCGTGGGCAAGACCGGACAACCTGGATGAGGTCGTCCGTGACTGCGGGGAAATGGGCGTGACGATAGTGGCAGGAGGCTACGGAGCGGATGATTTCTCCAGCCTGGAGGCGATCAGGAAAACGGCGGAAATCACCGCGCGGATGAACGCGAAGCTGACCGCGGCCGGGCTGACGCTTGTCATTCACAACCATGCGTGGGAGTTCGAAAAGATCGGCGGGCGCATCAAGCACGAGATTTTCGCCGAGCTTTGTCCGGATGTGAAGTTCGAGCTCGACACCTATTGGGCCTCGAACTTCGGAGAAAACAATGCTCCGGAAATGGTCCGCCGGTTCGCGAAGCGCTCCCCGCTCCTGCACATCAAGGACGGCCCGCTGATCCGGCCGGAGTCGGTTTACAACGCCGAGACAAGCACCCTGGAGGTGACCGGAGCCAGCGCCTCCATGGTCGCTGTGGGAAGCGGAAAAAACGACATTGAAGGCATCATCGGCGCCATGGATCCGGAAGTCACCAAGTGGCTGGTCGTCGAACTGGACAACAGCGACACCGATATGTTCGAATGCGTCGAAGCGAGCTACCGGTATCTCGTCGGACGCGGCCTGGCTGCAGGAAACAAATAGCCCTCAACATTCCCGAAATTATGTCGGACATCTTTCCCATCAACGTCGGGATCATCGGGTGCGGCAACATTTTTTCCGCCTACGCCAGAGGCTGCAAAATGTTTCGGGCGCTGAATTTGAAAGCCTGCGCGGACATCAACGGGGATGCCGCCCGCGCACGTGCGGAGGAATTCCAACTCACTGCGACAGGAATCGACGGGCTCCTTGCCGATCCCACCATCGATCTTGTGATCAACCTCACCGTGCCAAAAGTTCACGCGAAAGTCAGCAGGGACATCCTGCAAGCCGGCAAGCACGTTTACAGCGAAAAGCCCCTGGCCATTGACCCTCGGGAAGGAAAGGCTGTGTTGGATCTGGCCGCCGAGAAAACACTCCGTGTGGGCTGCGCTCCGGATACTTTTCTCGGTGCCGGCCTTCAAACCTCGCGGAAATTGATTGAGGACGGCTGGATCGGCCGACCCGTGGCCGCCACCGCCTTCATGCTGGCATCCGGACCGGAAAGCTGGCATCCGAACCCCGCCTTTTTTTATGAGAAGGGAGCGGGTCCCATGCTGGATATGGGGCCCTATTACATCACGGCCCTGGTTCATTTGCTCGGCCCCGTGCAGGCGGTTTGCGCGGTGACCTCCATGACACGCTCCGAGCGTATGGCCACTTGCAAGGAGCAGTTCGGAAAAATGCTTTCGGTGGAAATCCCCACCCACTACAGCGGAAGTTTGCTCTTTGAGAACGGCGCGGTGGTGACGATGGCCATCAGCTTCGATGTCGTCGGCCACACCCACAAACCCATCGAGATCTATGGCTCCGAAGGAAGCCTGGGAGTGCCGGATCCCAACACGTTCGGCGGCCCGGTGTCCGTATTGCGTCCCGGAAATGACGGTTGGAAAGACATGCCTTTGGCCTTTGGATATCAGGAAAACTCACGTGGCATCGGGGTCGCGGACATGGCCCACGCCATCCGATCCGGCCGCCCTCATCGCTGTGACGCCAGCCTCGCACTTCATGCCCTCGAGGTGATGCGGGCGTTTGATGAATCCCATTCCGGCCGTTGTTGGACGGAAATCAAAACCCGTTGCCTCCAGCCGAATCCCTTCCCGACGGGCTTGACGGCCGGCGTGCTCGACAGCTGAAGATTGACGGGGGCTCAGCGGAGGACGGCGAGGGCGAGGCTGCGCCAGACGAACCATCGGCTGACTTTGACGCGGGTATTGTCGGGGGCGGCCTCGACGAGGTCGAGGGTGCGGTTGGCGAGCAGGAGCGGGAGGCGGGAGGCGGCGCGAAGGCGGCGGCAGCGGACGGCGGCCGCGTAGCGGGCTCCGTCGGCGAGATGCCCGCGGGCGATGGCGAGCCCGGCGGAAAAATTTTCCGTGTCAACATAGACGCGTCCTGCCTTGGCGTCGTGGTGGCGGTCGCGGAGGATGTTGACCCACTGGAGCCCGCAACCGAAGGAGAACCCGAGCCGGCGCATCGTCTCCGGGGATTCCCGCGAGAAATCCGGGATGTGCCTGAGGCAGACGTCGGTCCAGAATTCGCCCACGCATCCGGCGACGAGTCCGGTGTAGCGGCGGGCTTCTGGGAGCGTCAACGGGTTCGAGGCGGCGGCGAAACGCTCGAGATCGAAGATCTGGCCGGTGCGGATCGTCTGCCAGACCCGCTCGATTTCTTCGCGGTCCGGAGAGGATCGCAGCATCTCCAGGAGTCCGGGCATGGCCCCGAGAAGATCGCGATCCGCCCCGGTGAGACCTCCCAGTTCGCGGAGCGGCCGCGGAGGCCAGAAGGACGGCAACCCGTCGAGAAGCCGGATGCGGAACGCTTCCGGCGCGGTGGCGACGTCGGCAATCGAATCCGACGCCCGGGCGAGGAGATAAGCCAGGGAGAGCGTCGGACGCACCCCCTTCGGAAGCATGCGCAAGGAGAGAAAGAACGAGCGGGAGACACGCTTGAGAAGCGGATGGAGAAATGAAGAAGAAGGCGGCATGTTGTTTTTCAGCTTCCCCAACGACTTGTGCTCGCATATGGATTGATCATGGTCAAGAAGCTCCTCCAGCACGCGAAAGGCAACTGATGGAATTCGACTGGAACAATTTTTTTTCCGAAGAGATTTCCCGCAAGGAAATCGAGGAGTCGTTCGAGGATCCGTTCAGCATCCGCCTGATGCCCGAGATGGACGAGGTGGCCGGGCGGGAAGCCAGGTATTTCATCCTCGGGCGCTCGATCTCGAACCATGCGATTTTTTCGGTTTTCTGGACCGACGGGAAGCTTTACCGGGTGGTCTTCTCACGCCCGATGACGCCCGAGGAAGAAACCTTCTACGACAGGAAAAACTCCGAACAGAACTGACCATGAACGTGCTCACCAAATGGAAGGATCTCCCGGCATTCTCATCCGAGGCGGAGGAGATCGGGTTCTGGACCCGGACCGCTCTTGATCCGAGGCTCATGAACGGCTCGATGCTCAAAAACGACAACCGCGACTCGACCACGATCACCCTCCGGTTCGACCCCCGCATGCTCGCCCGCATCAAACGTCTCGCCCGCTCGCGCTACCTCAACTACCAGAGCATGATCAAGCAATGGCTGAGTGAGCGGATGGAAAAAGAAACCCAGTAGATTGCGCGCGCCTCCGGTGGAGGTCAACCCGGGGGACACCCGGGGGACAGGCTCCTGATTCGCGGGCGCAATCAATGGAGGGATGTCGCCCCCGGCATCCGCTCTGCCACAACAAGGGCACCGAGGGCGATGCCCCTCGTGCCTTTTCTGCTGGATCAACTGGTGCGCCCGCCGATGCAGCGCGGGACTCGCGACCGGCTCAATTAGAATAAGTTCCCGAAAAGAGCCTCGCGCGCGTAAGCGTGCAGGTAAAAGCCTGTTGCCAAATACTCGCCAAACAGGGTGCGTTTGGACGTATCGGCGCGCAAACACAGGGCGGGGATAATGAGCCCGCTGAGCCTGTATTGATGCGGTTTCCCTTGGAAAAATGGGGTTTGGGTTGGGCGGGACTCGAACCCGCAACCAACGCCTTAAAAGGGCGCTGCTCTACCATTGAGCTACCAACCCGGAAGAACATTGTAGGTTATCCGCCATGCCATCTGACGCAATCCTGAAAATGCAGACAAAGCGATTTCTTCTCCCGCGCTATTGTCGCGGGAATTTTGCTCGCCGTTATTGTCGGCATCCCGTCCGGGCCGGATCTACCGCGACCACGTCGGCTCGCTGACTTTTCCGAGGCCGCTCACAATCGGGACAGGGCGGCCCTTGACCGTGTCGAGAAGAACGAGCGACGAACCGTTGCTGAAGATCAGGTGCCGCGAGTTCGCGCCCCAGACAGGATCCTCGCCCTCGGCAACAATCCTCACGGCTCCGGAGGCAAGATCCAGAACCGCAATCGAAAACCCGCCCTGACGGACGGTGAACGCGATTTTTTTTCCATCGGGCGACCAGCTGGGCTCGGTGCAATAGCCGTATCCGGTGGAGAGCAGCCGTCCGCTGCCGCCGCCCGCCCCGATGCGGAAGAGTTGGGGGCCGCCGCGCTCGTCGGACGAATAGACGATCTCACTGCCGTCGGGCGACCACGAGGGCGAGGATTCCACGCCGCTTGTCCGGGTGAGGCGTCGCGCGCCGGAGCCGCCCGTTCCCACGACGTAAAGCTCGGGGTTTCCGTCTTTGCTGCCCGTGCAGGCGATGCGTCCCCCGTCCGGCGAGAACGCCGCCCCGGAATTCGTTCCGGGAAATTTGACGATCCGGCTCCGCGCGCCGGTGGCGAGGTCAATCAGGTAAATGTCCGCATACCCGCTCTGGTAGCCGGTGTAGGCGAGCTTCGAAGCGTCGTGCGAGAGAGCGGGCGCGACGCTGATCGCGTTGTCGTTCGTCAACTGCTTCGTGCTCCCGCCATCGTAGTCGGCCGTATAGATCTCCTTTTTTCCCGTGCGCGAGGCGACGAAGGCGATCTTTGTTGAGGCGATCCCTTTATTTCCGGTGATTGTTTCCACGATGTCATCCGAGAATTCGTGGGCGGCGGTGCGGGCGTTTGCGGTGTAGGTCTTGCGGAGAACAATTCCGCCGCCGCTGTCGGTGACAGTCCCTTGCAGGCTCCCTCCCCCGGCTGTCCCGCCGATCGTGAAACTCGCGCGAGCGGCGGGGGATATCGTAAAAAGCCCGGAGAGGGCAAGGTCGTTCTGAACGACCTTCGCGGCCACCGACCCCTCCGCGCCACCGAACGACTGCAGGAAGACGCCCGTCGCATCGCCCTTCTTCACTGTGATCGTCGTTTCCTCCGCAACGAGGACGATCGGAGCGAATGCGACAAGGACGGAAAAAACGCGGAGAAGTTTCATGACTTGTGATTCGCAAATCCCCCGGCATTTGACAAGTCAGGAACCGTCAGGAGCAAAACCGGCGGCCGAGCGGGAACGTGCCCAGGCAGACGAGGGAGCGGGCGGTTTTTTCGGCGCGACCGAGCGCGCGTTGCACGGAAGGCAACCCCGGCCCGCCTTCGATCTCCACGTAAAACACATACGTCTGCGGCTGGCCGGGGACCGGGCGGGAGACGATCCGCGTCAGGCTCACCCGCTCGCGGGCGAACGGACCCAGGAAAGTGTGGAGGCTTCCGCATTCATTGCGCAGCGCGGCGATGAGCGCCGTGCGGGCGGGTTTGCGCGTGGACACGGGCTTCCGGGCGATCACAAAAAAGTTCGTGACGTTGACGGGTTCGCCGCCTGCGGGAAATTCGATGACATCGAGCCCGTGGATCCCTGCGGCTGCCGGCGAGGCGAGGGCGGCGGCATTCCGGGTCTCTGCGGCGCGCCGTGCGGCGGCCGCCGTGCTGGCGACCGGCACGAGCTTCGCATGCGGATGGTATTCCTTCAGCCACGCGCTGTGGTGCTTGATCTGGATGAAGTGAGAGAAGATCGTGCGGACGGGTTTTCCCGCGCGCCCGAGCAGCGCAATCCGGATGTCGAGCACGAGTTCCTCGCGGATCGAAATTTTTCCCGCATGGCGAATCAGGAGGTCCACCGTGTCGTAAACCGTGCCGCCGGAGGAATTCTCCACCGGCACCAACCCGAGCGCTGCCTCCCCGCCAAGCACCCGGTCGAAAACCCCCTCGAGCGCATCGCAATCGAAATAGAGCGCCCGCGCTCCAAACCGCTGCCTCGCCAAGATGTCCGAGAACGTCCCCTCCGGTCCGAGATAGGCAATCGTTTTCATGGCTGGGTGACGCGGGGGGGAAAGGCTGCCGTGGCATGGGCATCCTGCCCATGTCTTGCTGGATTGTTACGCATGGGCAGGATGCCCATGCCACGGGATCTGGTCGATGGCAAACTTTGACGCGGCAGCATCAGGGAGTGGCG
>JBAXTX010000095.1:0-10790 GCA_037129975.1 Verrucomicrobiia bacterium
ATCGCCCCGTGAGAAATCACGGGGCGCGGATTGAAACTCCGGTCGCAATAACCGGGTGAAGGCGGAGAAGGAATCGCCCCGTGAGAAATCACGGGGCGCGGATTGAAACGAACTTCTACTGGTATCACAGCCCCGATCCCACGAATCGCCCCGTGAGAAATCACGGGGCGCGGATTGAAACACGTGCCTCGGCGGCAGACGGGCCGGGAAAGGACCATCGCCCCGTGAGAAATCACGGGGCGCGGATTGAAACATACTTATCCAGCAACGCTTGTGCGTTGGTCAGGATCGCCCCGTGAGAAATCACGGGGCGCGGATTGAAACCCAGAACGTCACGATTGTCCCGCGCACGACGAAGATCGCCCCGTGAGAAATCACGGGGCGCGGATTGAAACGCTTTGAGTTGCTGAACAGCCGCCTCGATCGCGAGGATCGCCCCGTGAGAAATCACGGGGCGCGGATTGAAACCCGCAGTCTTCGGTTGAGATGAACGACAGGCCCGGGAATCGCCCCGTGAGAAATCACGGGGCGCGGATTGAAACCACGTATTTGACCCATCCCGCAACGGTGAATACGATCGCCCCGTGAGAAATCACGGGGCGCGGATTGAAACAATTTCGCCGGGAGTCGCGGCCAGCCGATAGGCTATCGCCCCGTGAGAAATCACGGGGCGCGGATTGAAACCTCTACGAGGTGACGGATCAGACCGCACTCAACGGATCGCCCCGTGAGAAATCACGGGGCGCGGATTGAAACCTTGTGGAGTTTGAGTTTTGATGCGGCCTGCGCAATCGCCCCGTGAGAAATCACGGGGCGCGGATTGAAACCATTATTCGGGACTAGACGGCGGAGCGATCACCGGATCGCCCCGTGAGAAATCACGGGGCGCGGATTGAAACGTCTATAACAGGAAACATAACTGGAGGAACGGCGATCGCCCCGTGAGAAATCACGGGGCGCGGATTGAAACTTGTTTTCGTGGGATTGCCCGACGTGGACGCCAAATCGCCCCGTGAGAAATCACGGGGCGCGGATTGAAACCATCAAGCCCGGTTGCTGGTGGAAGCGTTGAGCAGATCGCCCCGTGAGAAATCACGGGGCGCGGATTGAAACACAAGCGCCGACGTGGGGCAGGACAAATCGCATTGGATCGCCCCGTGAGAAATCACGGGGCGCGGATTGAAACATGCCTTTCAATGCCCCCCCGCGCTCAATCGCCTATCGCCCCGTGAGAAATCACGGGGCGCGGATTGAAACAGCGCACTGAGAGCCATCGCGATCCCCGTGCTCGTATCGCCCCGTGAGAAATCACGGGGCGCGGATTGAAACTCCGTATAGCCGACGATAAATACCTGCAAATACTATCGCCCCGTGAGAAATCACGGGGCGCGGATTGAAACTTTTGGGTTGGGTTTCTATAACGTCGGGAAAAAGATCGCCCCGTGAGAAATCACGGGGCGCGGATTGAAACCTGCATTACTCCGCCACTCCAGCCTCCACCTACGAATCGCCCCGTGAGAAATCACGGGGCGCGGATTGAAACAACTTTGAGCGCGACAAGCACCTGATCGAATGGGATCGCCCCGTGAGAAATCACGGGGCGCGGATTGAAACACATCGCGTGGCATGTCCTCAAAAACTCGTAGGCATCGCCCCGTGAGAAATCACGGGGCGCGGATTGAAACCGGTAGCGCGTGCTGTGCGGCCCGAGCTTCACGGCATCGCCCCGTGAGAAATCACGGGGCGCGGATTGAAACCGCGCTTCCGCTGGCAACCGCGCTAGAAGTAATGATCGCCCCGTGAGAAATCACGGGGCGCGGATTGAAACGCCGACAAATGCTTCATGGCGGAAGGATCGATGAATCGCCCCGTGAGAAATCACGGGGCGCGGATTGAAACCTCACTGTGGCGGCAAACTACACGGAGACGGATACATCGCCCCGTGAGAAATCACGGGGCGCGGATTGAAACGATTTCAAACGCGCCGTCCTCAACCCGCCGGCCGATCGCCCCGTGAGAAATCACGGGGCGCGGATTGAAACCTGTTCTGGGCCACGGAGTTGGACAAGGCCGGCTTATCGCCCCGTGAGAAATCACGGGGCGCGGATTGAAACTCCACTCCCGCAGCTCCCGCGTCCACTGTCGGCGATCGCCCCGTGAGAAATCACGGGGCGCGGATTGAAACGGGGATCGCTGGACGGGGACGATGGCGCAGGTTGATCGCCCCGTGAGAAATCACGGGGCGCGGATTGAAACCGAGCTTCACGGCGGCGAGCAGGCTCTTGACCGTATCGCCCCGTGAGAAATCACGGGGCGCGGATTGAAACTTCTTGAACGCGTTCTCGCAGGTTTTTGACCACGGATCGCCCCGTGAGAAATCACGGGGCGCGGATTGAAACACGCTCCTGCCACGAGCCCGCGAGTTGGCACGCAATCGCCCCGTGAGAAATCACGGGGCGCGGATTGAAACTTGGAGAGTTCCTTCCGGTTGGTCGCGTTGAGGATATCGCCCCGTGAGAAATCACGGGGCGCGGATTGAAACTTGCAGCTGCCGGATGTTGCTCGCCTGAGTGTAGATCGCCCCGTGAGAAATCACGGGGCGCGGATTGAAACTTCCTTGGGAACAAGGTAGCAAATCCCAGATGGACGGCCAGATTCCCTTCGACTTCACAGTTCCATCCGCCGACGGGCTGGATGCCTGGCGTGCTCGCCGGCGTGAAAAAAGAATCGAGAGTCCTTTTTCTTGAATTTATCGCCCGGCGAAGGCATCATCGGCCGATGTTCATCTACGGAAAAACGAGCGCGAACGCGATATCGGTGATGGGCTACCTGGCGGCAGACCCCTCCAGGCGGTCGGGATCCGCCGAGATCGCCAGGACCCGTGGGATTTCCCAGGCGCTGACAGCCAAGCTTCTCACGCAGTTGGCCGCGGCCGGGCTGGTGACCGGTCAGCCGGGGCCGGGCGGCGGATACACGCTCGCCAAGCCGAGCAAATCGATCTGTCTTTTGGACATTGCCTCGCTGTTTGAGCAGACCGACCCTCCCTCGGTATGTCCTTTCGGGCACGATTGGTGCGGCAAGGGAGACCCCTGCCCTCTTCACAACATGATTGGCGGGACGATGGATTCCAACCGGCGCTTCATGGAAAAAACAAGGCTGGCGGTCTTTGAGGGAAAAACTCCTCAAAGGCCCGCGAAGAAGGCGCGGGCCAGAAAAAGAAATGCCTAGCGCGCTCCATCCCGGCCGCCCCGAAGCTTGGGAGAGAGCCGGTTGGTGCCGTTCTCGCCTGATAGGATCGACCCGCCGGAAAAACGCTCGCCGCACATGACCGAGGATCCCCTGGCATTTGGATTGCCCCACCGCGCGCCGTTTCTTTTTGTGGATCACGTGACCGTGCATGTGCCGGGAAGTGAAGCGGTCGGCACGAAAACGTTCGCGCGGGATGACCCGATGTTCGCCGGGCATTTTCCAGACAATCCGATCGTGCCGGGCGTCATCCTCACCGAGGCGCTCGCGCAGGTGGCGGGGATTGCGGGAGCTTCGGAACGCGGTTTTTTGCTCTCCGCGATCCGGGCGATGAAATTCCCGTCTCCGGCGCGTCCCGGCGAGGTCATCGTGCTGCGCGCGAAAAAAACCGGCGTGCTGGGCGGCTTGTTCCAGTTTGCCGTGTCGGCCGAGGTCGGAGAGCGGATTGTTGCCGAGGGGCAGCTCGTTTTGAACGAACTCGGCGTCAGAGCTCGTCGCTTTCCTCGTGCGGAGGCTTGCCCAGAAGGAAAAGCCGCGCCGGGATGACCTGATTGAGCCAGTCGAAGTGCGGGGGCAGGAATCGTTTGCGGTTTTTCCACTCGGCCTCCACCAGCAGGAAATCCGGAGCGGCATCCTGGACAATGTCGCAGAGAGTGAAGCCTGTATTCGACTCCACGGTCCGCAGATCCACATCGGGAGCGATTTTTTCGAGCGCCTCGCAGAGTTCCTCCATTTCCGAGTGATCGGGCTCGTGGCCAAGCGCGACCTCGCGGGCCTGGGCGAACGGGCTGTCGGCGGCAAGCACGGCAATACGGATGGGGGCGATCGAGGCGAGGGCGGTTCTCGCCGCCTGCCAGCGCGGACGGTGCGTTTCGACCATCAGGCAGGCGGATGTTTTTTCATCCGATGGCTTTTCCGAAGGCGAGGGAATCAGAAGAAGATCGCAGGGGGCGCGCTGGAGAAGTTCGCGCACGACCCCGCCGGTGAAATTGCGGAAGTCGTTCCGCTGGTCGAACGCGCCGGCGATCAGCAGGTCGAAATACTCGCTGGCAGCCGCGTCCACGAGCGCTTCGGCGGCGGTCTCCCCCTCACACCAATAGATGTCCACTTCGCCCCGCCCGATCTCCCCGAACGCCTCATGGAACTTCCCGACTTTCTCGTCCGAGCGTTCTCCGGCATGCAGAATGCTGAGCCGCGCGCCAAACTTCCTGGCGATGCGATCCGCCTCCGCGATCACCGCGCGGAAACGCGGGGAAAACGTGGACGCTACAGCAAAATGCGGCTCGGACATCTTAAGTGACAATCTCGCGCGCAAACGCCCGGGCTTCCAGTAAAATATCACTTTCCCCGAAAATTTTATCTCCGCCCGGAATTCGTCTTTGCGTGGAGGGGAAGTCATCGGATATGACTGGAGCCGCAATGGAAACAAGCGCGGCAAACAAAGGTCTTTTCATCACGTTCGAGGGCTCGGAAGGGTGTGGAAAATCCACCCAGATCCACCTGTTGGCGGAGTTCTTTCGATCACAGGGACGGGAGCCCGTGGTCCTGCGCGAGCCCGGCGGAACCGCATCGGGCGAGGTGATCCGGCATCTTCTCCAGCATGCCCCCGAGGGGGAGGCCCTCACGCCCGAGGCCGAACTTCTTCTCTTTGCCGCCAGCCGGGCACAGCTCGTCCGCGAGGTGATCCGCCCCGCGCTTCAGGCGGGAGGCATCGTGATCTCCGACCGCTTTCTTGACTCGACAACCGTTTATCAGGGGATCGCCCGCAAGATCCCTCCGGAGGCGACCGCCCGGATCAATGCGTTCGCCGTCGGAGACTGCCTGCCCGACAGGACCTTTCTCCTCGATCTCGACCGCCCCACCGCTCTCGCCAGAATGAGCGGACAACACCGGTCTGCCGACCGGATCGAACGCGAGTCCGAGGAGTTCTTCGAGGCCGTCCGCATGGGGTATCTCGCGCTGGCCGCCCGCGAACCCGGGCGCATCCGGATTCTTGATGCCTCGAAAACTCCCGGGGAGATCGCCGCGCAAATTCAAACCGGGCTTTCCGAAAAATCCGGTCCATGAAAAATTGGTGGAGGCAAGGGGGATCGAACCCCTGACCTCGTCATTGCGAACGACGCGCTCTACCAACTGAGCTATGCCCCCACTTCAAAAAGTGATTTTGTCTGTTTCATTATTTTTATCAATGCGGAAATCTTTCCGGGAAAGACTGGCGCCGAATTTTCGAACGGAATATATTTTCGAAACGCGATTTTTGTTGTAGAGGTATCCGGCATGTCATTTTCAGGAACCCATACCGCGTTGGTCACGCCGTTCCGCGGGGGCCGGTTTGATGCGGACGCCTTCCGCTCGCTGATCGAAGAGCAGATTGTCGGCGGGATCACGGGCATTGTTCCCGTGGGAACCACCGGGGAATCTCCCACCCTCGACCACGGGGAGCACAATGAAGTGATCCGCACGGCGATTGAAGCGGCCAAAGGGCGCTGCACCGTGATGGCCGGGACCGGATCGAATGCGACCTCCGAGGCGGTCGCCCTGACAACGGAGGCCGAGCGGCTCGGGGCCGATGCGGCCCTGCTGGTCGCGCCCTATTACAACAAGCCCTCGCAGGAAGGCCTCTACCGCCATTTCCGGACGATTTCGGAATCGGTCAAAATCCCGCTCGTGCTCTACAGCATCCCCGGACGCTGCGGGATCGAGATCGGGGTCGAGACCGTCGTCCGCCTCGCGGGAGACTGTCCGAACATCTGCGCGATCAAAGAAGCCGGCGGTTCGGTCGAGCGGGTCAGCCAGCTCCGGGCCGCGCTGCCCGCGGAGTTTGAAATTTTCTCGGGCGACGACTCGCTGACGATCCCGTTCCTCTCGGTCGGAGCGGCCGGGGTGATCAGCGTCGCCTCGAATCTCTATCCCGCCGAGATCTCGCGCATGGTCCGGCTCTGGCTCAACGGCAACACGGCCGGCGCGGCGGCGATCCACCGCCGGTTCTATCCGCTCTTCAAAGACCTCTTCATCGAGCCGAACCCGGTGCCGGTCAAGTTCGCCCTCTCGCTTCGCGGAAAAATCTTGCCGGACGTCCGGCTTCCGCTCTGCGGGATGTCCGCGGAAAATTGTGACCGGCTGCGCGAAACTTTGGAGGCCCTGTCATGATCCGCATCCTCATCAATGGCTCGAAAGGCCGCATGGGCCGGGCGCTCGCGGCCTGCGCCTCGGAAGATCCCGAACTCGTCGTCTCCGCCGGGGTGGATATCGGCGACGATTTTTCGGCGGCCCTGACGGGCTGCGATGTGGCGATGGAATTCACCCACGCGTCCGCCACCGTCGCGGTTGCCGAAGCCTGTGCGGCGGCGGGGAAGCCCCTCGTTATCGGGACCACCGGCCACTCGGATGCCGACCGCGCGGGCATCGCCAAGGCCGCGGAAGTGATTCCGATCATTTTCGCGCCGAATTTCAGCGTCGGCGTGAACACCCTCTTCTGGCTCACCCGCAAAGCCGCGGAAATCCTCGGGCCGGATTTCGACCTCGAAGTCGTCGAGATGCACCACCGGCTCAAAAAAGATTCCCCCAGCGGCACCGCCCGCCGTCTTGCCGAGATCCTCGCAGACGTGCGCGGGCTCTCGTATGACACCGACGTCCGGCACGGACGCGAGGGAATGCCCGGCGAACGCACCCGCTCGGAAATCGGAATGCATGCCATCCGGGGCGGCGACGTCGTTGGCGATCACACCGTCCTCTTTGCCAATACCGGCGAGCGTGTGGAGCTCGGCCACAAGGCTTCGAGCCGCGACACCTTCGCCAAAGGAGCTCTCCGTGCCGCCAAGTGGGCGAGCACCCGGCCGGCCGGACTTTATGACATGCAGGATGTCCTCGGGCTCCGCTGAGCCGATGCGGCTTGCTTTGCCCTCCGCGAAGAAGAGAAAATCCCGGGATGCAGAAAATCCCGGTGTGCTTGACGAAAGAGAAAAATCAAACGACAACAAACAAATTCATGGAAATCATTGAAATCCTGCTCGTCGAGGACAACCCGGGCGATGCCGATCTGGCCCGCGAGGCTCTGGAAAACGGCAAAGTGCGCAACGCCCTGCATGTGGTGGGCGACGGCGAGGCGGCCATGGACTTTCTTCGGCGCCAGGGCAAATATACCGCCGCCCCGCGTCCCGACCTGGTGCTGCTCGACCTCAACCTGCCGAAGAAGGACGGACGGGAAGTGCTTGCGGAAATCAAATCCGACGAGAACTTGAAGCGCATCCCGGTGGTGATCCTGACCACATCGAAGGCGGAGGAGGACATCCTCAAGACCTACAGCCTGCACGCGAACTGTTTCATCACCAAGCCGATTGACCTGAGCCAATTCATCAAGGTGGTGCAGGCCATCGAGGAGTTCTGGTTCACCATTGTCAAGCTGCCGCCGAACGAACGGAAAAAATGAGCGCGGCCCTGCGAATCCTGGTCGTTGAAGACAATCCGGCGGACGCCGACTTCATCCGGGAGACGCTGCCGGAATCGGGGCCGTTGAGTTTCGAAGCCGAGTCGGTGACACGGCTTTCCGAGGCGCTCACCCGGCTGGGGGGCAAAGGCATTGATCTCGTTTTGCTGGATCTCGGCCTGCCGGACAGCCAGGGGATGCAAACTTTCCACCTTCTGCATCAGGCGATGCCGGACATCCCGGTGATCGTGTTGAGCGGAATCGACGACCAGGAGCTGGCTGTCGCCGCCGTGCAGGACGGAGCCCAGGATTTTCTTGTCAAGGGGCAGTTCAGCGGAGAACTGCTGTCCCGCGCGATCCGGTATGCCGTCGAGCGCAAGCGGTCGGAAGTGGCGTTGCTGAACATGCGAATGGCCGTCGAGCAAAGCGCCAATACCATCGCGATCACGAACCCGGAAGGGAACATCGAATATGTGAATCCCGCCTTTGAAAAATCCTCGGGCTATTCGGCGTCCGAGGTGCTGGGCGGCAATCCTCGGATTCTGAAATCCGGCGAGCAGGACGCCACATTTTACCGGGATCTCTGGGCGACCATCACGTCCGGAAAAATCTGGAAAGGCCAGTTCCACAACAGGCGCAAGGACGGCTCTTTGTATTGGGAATCGGCGACCATCTCACCGGTTCTCAACAACCGGGGCGAGATCGTGCATTTTATCGCGGTCAAGGAAGACATCACCGAGCTGAAAATCCTGGAGGTCCGGCTGCGCAGGGCCTTCGAGCGGGCCGAGGCGGCCAACCGTGCCAAGAGCGAGTTCCTTGCGAACATGAGCCATGAGATCCGCACGCCGATGAACGGCGTGATCGGAATGACCGACCTGCTCCTCGACACCGAGCAGACCCCGGAGCAGCGCGAGTATGCCGAGGCGATCCATGCCTGCGGCAGTTCGCTGCTCACGCTGATCAACGACATTCTGGATTTCTCGAAGGTGGAGGCCGGGCAGCTCGCTCTCGAAATCCTCGACTTCGACATCCGGACGACGGTCGAGGATGCCATCGAGATCGTGGCCGTGAAGGCGCAGGAGAAGAGCCTGGATGTCGTCTGCATGATTGCGGAGGAGGTTCCGGAATTTCTGCGCGGAGACCCGGGACGGCTCCGCCAGATCCTGCTCAATCTGGTCGGCAATGCCATCAAGTTCACCCAGCAAGGCGGCGTCACCGTGCATGTGGAACACGTTGCGGAGACGGAAACTTCCGCGACGCTGCGGTTCCGCGTGACAGATACCGGGATCGGCATCCCGAAAGAGAAGCAGAAGTTCATTTTTACAAAATTCATCCAGGCCGACCTGTCCACGACGCGGGAATTCGGCGGCACGGGGCTTGGGCTGGCGATCAGCCGCCAGTTGATTCATTTGCTCCAGGGCGAGATCTCTGTCACCAGCGAGGAAGGCAAGGGCTCCGAGTTCACGTTCACGGCCACCTTCCAACGGCCGGTCGCCGGGACGATCAAGCCGCCTCCGGTCGAGGCCGATCTCTCCGGGGTGAAAGTGCTGGTGGCCGATGACTTCAAAACCAACAGGGTTCTCATGACCAAGCTCCTTCAGAGCTGGGGATGCCGGTCCGACGAGGCGGCTGATGCGGCCTCGGCCATCGCCCTGCTCAAGCGGGCCGCCCATGAGGGAGATCCCTTTGCCGCGGTGCTTCTGGATATGAACATGCCGGTCATGGACGGGGCGGAACTCGGGCGCCTCATCAAGGCTGATGACGAAATCAAATCGGCGCGGCTGGTGATGCTGACATCCCTCGGAAAACGGGGCGATGCCGAACGCCTGGCCGGAGTCGGCTTTTCCGGCTACCTGCCGAAGCCGATCCGCCCGGCACTGCTTCGCAAATGCCTGTCACTTGTGCTCGGACGCCAGGAGGCCACGGGTTCCGATCAGGAGCTCATCACGCGGCACACGGTGGCGGAAACCCGGAGGCGGCTCCGCATTCTCGTCGCCGAAGACAACACGACAAACAGAATCATTGCGGTCAAAACGCTTGAGAAGCTCGGCCATGTTGCGGAGGCCGTCGGCAACGGGCGGGAAGCCGTCGAGTCGCTGCGGCGGATGCCCTATGACCTGGTTTTCATGGATTGCCAGATGCCGGTGATGGACGGTTTTGCTGCGACAAGGAAGATTCGCGATCCGGTGGCGGGAGTTCGGAATCCGGACGTTCCGATCATCGCGCTCACGGCCCACGCGATGAAGGGAGACCGTGCCCGCTGCTTCGAAGCCGGGATGAACGATTACGTCTCCAAGCCGACCAACGCGCGGGATCTTGCCGCCGCCATCGAGCGCTGCCTCGCCCGCTCACGCAGGGGAGAAGCGCCCCCCCGGCCGACCACCGATGGCGACGAGAACCATCCGCGCGACTTCGACCGGGAAGGGTTCCGGGAGCGGACGATGGGCGACCGGAGCTTTGCCGCGGAGATCGCGGCCTCGTTTTTCGCCGAAACGCCCGGGATTATCGACCAGCTCGCCGCCGCGATCTCCGCCGGGGATGCCGCATCCGCGGGAAGGTTCGCGCACAATCTCAAAGGATCGAGCGCCGGCATGGGAGGGGAGACGCTCAGCCAGATAGCCGCGCAAATGCAGGAGGCCGGGAAAGAGGGCAATCTCGCCGGGTTGGTCGAACTCCTCCCCGCCGCCCGCGCCGCAATGGAAAAGCTCTCTTCGCTGCTCGAACAGGAATGTTTCTGATCGGGAAGAGAAGGCCCGGATTTTTCAAGCGCCCGACGATTTTTCTTGGTTTTTCGGACAGCTCTATTAGTTGATCTCATGTCATGAAACCACCTATCAAAGTTGCTGTGACCGGTGCCGCCGGTCAGATTGGATACGCCCTTTTGCCCCGCATTGCCTCCGGCGCGATGTTCGGCCCCGACCAGCCGGTCGTGCTCCAGCTTTTGGAAGTTCCCGTCGAAAAAGCCATGAAGGCGCTCGAGGGAGTCGCCATGGAGCTGGACGACTGCGCGTTCCCCCTCCTGCAGAAGATGGTTCTCACCGATGACCCGAAGACCGCGTTCGCCGGTGCCAACTGGTGCCTTCTCGTCGGCGCGCGGCCGCGCGGGCCTGGCATGGAG
>JBAXTX010000096.1:0-10764 GCA_037129975.1 Verrucomicrobiia bacterium
AACGCGATCCAACACAACCGTCCCGGCGGCAGCGTGCGCGTGGCGGTTCATGCCGAAGCGGGCGGCGCGATTCTCTCGGTCACCGATACTGGCCGTGGCATCCTGCCCGAGGATCTCCCGCATATCTTCGAACGGTTCTACCGCGCAGAAAAATCCCGCGCCGGCGGGCAGGGACATTCCGGCCTCGGGCTCGCCATCACCCAAGCCATCGTCGACGCACACGGGGGCAAGATCGATGTCACCAGCAAACCGGGCGAGGGCAGCACATTCGTTTTGCGCCTGCGCTCGGAAATTCCATTCGACCGCGCTCCTCATCTCGGACAGAGTAAATCGCTATGACATTCCAAGCCCGCATTGACCAGGATCTCAAGGCCGCCATGCTCGCCCGCGAGACGTTGAAACTCGGCGTGCTCCGCATGCTCAAGGCCGCGCTCATGAACGCCGCGATCGAAAAACACGGCGCGGGCGGAGCGCTCGACGATGCCGACGCCCTCGCCATCGTCCGCAAGGAAGTCAAAAAACGCCAGGACTCGATCGAGGCGTTTGAAAAGGGCGGACGCATGGAAATGGCCGAGAACGAACGCGCGGAGATCGCGATCCTTTCGCTTTACCTCCCGCAGGCGCTCCCGGCCGACGAGGTCGCCGCGCTCGTCCGTGAGGCGATCGCCGAGGCCTGCGCCACCTCCCGCCAACAGATGGGCGCGGTCATGAAAATCGTGAACGCCAAGGCCGCAGGCCGCGCGGACGGGCGCACCCTCAGCGCCGAGGTGCAAAAACAGCTCGGCGCCTGATTTTCCCGCCGGCATCGGAAATGCTGGAGTCTCCAAATGCCTGGGCGCTGGCTTATGTCGCACTGGCCGGCTGAGCGGCTATCCTCCGAGGTAGGCGGCGCGGACGGACGGGTTTGCGCGGAGGGCGGAGGGGGTGTCCGCGAGGAGGATGCGTCCGGTTTCCAGGACATAGCCGAAGTGGGAGATTTCCAGGGCAAGGTTTGCGTTTTGCTCGACGAGAAGAATCGAGAGGCCGAGCTCGCGGTTGATCTCGACGATTTTTTCGAAGATCGCCCGGACGAGGATCGGGGCGATGCCAAGGGAGGGTTCGTCGAGCAGGAGACACCGCGGGCGGCTCATGAGGGCGCGGGCGATGGAGAGCATCTGCTGTTCGCCGCCGCTCAGGGTTCCTGCGGCCTGTTTCTCGCGCTCCGCAAGGCGCGGGAAGATCCCGCAGACCCGGTGGATGTCCTCCGCAATGCCGGCCTTGTCGCGGCGGAGATAGGCGCCCATGAGGAGGTTTTCGAGGACGGTGAGATTCAAAAAAATCATCCGTCCCTCGGGCGAGTGGGCGATCCCCCGCGCCACGATTTTGTGTGCGGGGAGGCCCGCGATATTTTCTCCTTGGAAAGAAATGCTTCCGGAGACCGGCTTCAAGATGCCGGAGATCGTGCGGAGGGTGGTGGTTTTCCCGGCCCCGTTGGCACCGACGAGCGTGACGATCCGGCCTTCCGGGATATCGAGAGAAATCCCATGGAGCGCCTGGATCGCGCCGTAGGAGACGACGAGATCGCGGATCGAAAGCAGGCTCATGCCGCCTCCTTGCCGAGATAGGCGGCGATGACCCGCGGGTCGTTCCGGATTTCACCCGGCAGGCCCTCGGCGATTTTTCCGCCGTAATCGAGCACGATGATCCGCTCGCAGATCCCCATCACCACTTTCATGTCATGCTCGACGAGCAGGATCGCGAGGCGGAATTTTTCCTTGGTGAACCGGATGAGCTGCATGAGGCGCTCCTTCTCGGCCGAGTTCATCCCGGCCGCCGGCTCGTCGAGGAGAAGAAGTTTCGGGCGCGTGGCAAGCGCGCGGACGATTTCCAGGCGCCGCTGGTCGCCGTAGGGAAGCGAGTTCCCCGGACGGTCGCGCAGTCCGGCGAGGCCGAAAACATCCAGGAGATCCATCACGGTTTTTTCGATTTCCTCCTCCTCCGCGCGGAACCCCCGGCCGCGGAAAAGCGCGTGGGAAATCCCGTGGCGGAGGTGCATGTTGCAGGCGGTGCGGACGTTGTCGAAGACGCTCAGCGAGCCGAAGAGCCGGATATTCTGGAACGTGCGTGCGATCCCGCGCCCGGTGATCCGGTAGGGCCGGTGGCCGGCCACGCTTCTGCCTTGGAAACGGATCGCGCCCGCGGTCGGGCGATAGACTCCGGTCACCAGGTTGAAGACGGTGGTTTTTCCCGCGCCGTTCGGGCCGATCAGCCCGACCAGCTCGTTTTCCCCCATGCGGAACGTGAGGTCGTTCACGCACTTCAACCCGCCGAACCGCAGCGTGACATTTTTGAAATCGAGAAGACTCATGCCTTCCTCCTTCCGAAATCCAGCTTTCCGAAGAGCCCCTGCGGGCGCGTGAGCATCAGGATGATCAGCAGGAGCGAGTAGAGGATCATCCGGTTCTCGGCCAAATCGCGCACCGGACCCGGCAGCCAGGCGTAGCCGGAGACGGTCCGCAAAAATTCCGGGAGGATCGTGAGGACGACCGCCGCGAGGCAGACGCCGGCCGTGCTGCCCATGCCGCCGAGAATCACCATCACCACAATGTCCACGGACTTCAGGAAATTGAACCCCTCCGGGTGGATGAACTGCTTGAAATGCGCGTAGAGCCCGCCCGCGACCCCGGCGAAAAATGCGCCGATGACGAACGCGAGGACCTTGTATTTTGTGGTGTTGATCCCCATCGCCTCGGCGGCGATCTCGTCGTCCCGCACCGCGAGAAACCCCCTCCCGTAGGTCGAGTGGACGAGGGTCAGAATCCCGTAGATGCCCAGCGCGACAAACGCATACGTCCAGAAAAAATTGGTGTGTTGAACCATGCCGCCGAGCCCGCGCTGCGCGCCGAGCGGCTCCGCGTTTTGGATGACCCCCTTGATGATCTCGCTGAACCCGAGCGTGACGATCGCGAGGTAGTCGCCGCGCAGCCTCAGCGACGGGACGCCGACGACCAGCCCGGCCGCGGCCGCCGCGAGCCCGCCGCCGAAAAGAGCGAGCAAATAAACGCTCCCGGTCGCGGGCAGCGACGTGCCGAGGACCAGCCCGAAGGTCAGCGTCATCCACGCCGACGAATACGCCCCGACCGCCATGAACCCCGCGTGACCGAGCGAAAATTGCCCGGTGTATCCGGTGACGAGATTCAGGCTCACGGCGAGGAGGATGTTGATTCCGATCGTGATCAGGATGTCGTAGTAATACGGATTGATGCCGCCGGTGAAAAGCGAGGCCGCCGCGCAGAGCGCCAGCGCGATCAGCAGAAGCGTCTTCGGATGCCTCATACCTTTTCGCGCTCCAATTGTCCGAGCAGGCCGGACGGTTTGAAAAGAAGGACGAGGATCAGCACCGCAAAGACCAGAGGGTCGCGGTAGGTCGGGTTGATGTAGCCGACCACAAGAGCCTCGAGGATTCCGATGATGACCCCGCCGAGCGCCGCGCCCGGGATGTTCCCGATCCCGCCCAGCACCGCCGCGACGAACGCCTTGAGCCCGGCATTGATCCCCATGAGCGGGTCAATGCTCGGCTGCTGGATGGATGTGAGGATGCCTGCGGCGCCGGCCATCGCGGAGCCGATCGCGAACGTGAACGAGATGACCGCGTCGGTGTTCACCCCCATCAGCGAGGCGGCCAGCGGGTTCAGCGAGAGCGCCCGCATCGCCATCCCGGTCCGGGTTTTCATCACAACCGCCCGCAGCGCGGCCAGCAGGACAAGAGTCGAACCGATCACGATCACCTGGCTGGTCGTGATTGTCAGCGACGAAAACCGCCCCCACGAGGCGGGGAGTTCGATCGCCGCGTCGGAAATGATTTCCGGGAACGCCCTGGGGTCCGCCCCGAAAAAATACTGCCCGCCGTTTTCCAAGAACAGGGAGACGCCGATCGCGGCGATCAGGACGGTGAGCCGCGGCTGCGAGCGGAGCGGGCGGTAGCAGAGCCGCTCGATCGCCACGCCGGCCGCCGCGCAAAGCGCCATCGCGGCGACGAGCACCAGCGCCGCCCCCGCGTAGGACGGCCCGCACCCGGTGAGGGCAAGAAGCTTCGGCGCGGTGTAAAACCCGGCGTATGCCCCGAGCATGTAAATATCGCCGTGAGCGAAATTGATGAAACGCAGCACCCCGAAAACCATCGTGTATCCCAGGGCGATCAGCCCGTAAATCGCGCCCTGGGACAGGCCGTTGATGAGCTGTTGAAGAAATTCGATCAAAGCCGGTCGGATTTTATGGCGCTACGGCCCGACTTTTTTCACGAAGTGGAACCCGCCGTCGCCGATCGTCAGGATCACCGCCGACTTGGACGCGTTTCTTTGCGCGTCGAGGGTGATCTTTCCGGTCACTCCGTCGTGGCCGCTCGTCGCCGCGATGGCATCGCGCAGCGCGGCCGGATCGGTCGTCCCCGCGCGCCGGATCGCATCGGCCAGGATCATCGCGCTGTCGTATCCGAGCGCCGCCATGTCGTCGGGAGTCCCGCCGTATTTCGCCTGGAACTTCGCGACGAAATTCCGGACCTTCGGCGCCGCGTCATCCCCGGAAAAGTGGCCGGAGAAAAACGATCCGTCGAGCGACTTTCCGGCGACCTTGAGAAGCGAATCCCCGACCCAGCCATCGCCGCCGAGGAGCGGAACTTTGATCCCGAAAATCTTCGCCTGCTTCGCGATGAGCGAGACCTCGGCGTAATAGCCCGGCACGAAAATCGCGTCCGGCTGCGCGGCCTTGATCGAGGTGAGCTGGGGTTTGAAATCCTTGTCTCCGGTCGAATACTTCTGCTCGCGGACGATCTCGCCGCCGTTCGCCTTGAAGTCCCTGATGAAGCACTCGGCGAGCCCGACGCTGTAGTCCTGCTTCACATCCGTGAGGACCGCGACTTTTTTCCATCCGTTCTCCCGCGCGAATTTCGACATGACCGTCCCCTGGAACGGATCGATGAAGCAGACGCGGAAAATATAGTCGCCGACCTCGGTCACCTTCGGGTTTGTCGAGGCGGGCGAGATCATCGGGATCCGGCACTGCTGGCAGATCGGGGCGGCTTCGAGCGACTTCGACGAGGCGACCTCGCCGAGGATGGCCACCACCTTGTCCTGCGAGACGAGCTTCCGCACGATCGTTGCGGGCTGTCCGGCCTGCGACTGGTCATCCTCGGTGATCAGTTGCAGCGGCCACCCGAGCACGCCGCCGGCCGCATTGATCTCCTCAATGGCCAGAGCGGTCCCCTTGTGCGAGGACTGGCCGAAACTCGCGCTCGCCCCGGTGAGCGAAGCGAACTCGCCGATCGGAATCGGCGCGGCGGACGCCCAGGAAGCGGCAAGGAAAATGGTCAAAAATCGGATCATGGGTGAAAATCGTTGGCTTCCACAGTGGTGCGGGCATCTAGCATTTGGCGATCCCGCTTGAGGGAGTCAATGCGTTTCCTCCGGATCAATCAAGCCCGCGGTTCACCTGCGGGGCCGCTTTGCCGAGGATCTCGAGATAGGTGCGCAGGGCGGGCTGGCGGGTGGCCGGATCCATCCGCTCGACACGCATCTGCCTGAGCATCCACTGCCCGTCAATCTGCTGCACCGTGACGACGGTGAACTTTTTTGAGAGCCGGCCCTCCCGGTCGTAGCCCTCGATTTTCATGAGCGCGCCCTGCGACTTGTCCACCCACACCCGCACGGCGCCGTATTCGGTGGCGGCAGCCGGCGCGGGGATCTCGATTTTGAAGGCCGTGCCGGGGCCGACTTTTTCCTCGCCGAGAAGCCTTGGGTTTTTCCAGTAGAGAAACCGCATGGCGAGATCCTCGTAAGTCAGCAGGCCGCCGCGAACCGAATCATCGAACCGCGCGGGCGCGACCGGCCGGGTCCTGCCGCCCTTCCGCTCCTCCAATGTCGCGTCGTCGTTCCCGAGAACCAGCAGGATTTCCTGCGGGGGGTTCTCAAAACGATAGGAAATTTTTCCGTCGCGGACAGCGATCTGGAAGGGGACTTTTATTTCCCCGGCGCGAAGCTGCGCATCGAGCACCACCGGCTTTCCGAGCGGATTCACCCGCGCGGCCCTGAGGATCGCCTCCGCATCGCTGTCCGCACGAACGGCCATGGCGGCGACAAGAAAATATAAACACCAGATACAACGGTTCACGCGGTGACGATGGCAGATCTCCCGAAGAATTCACGCGCTATCCCGGAAAAAGCGCGTCCCGGTCGCGGATTTCCTGTTCCGCGCGGCGAGGAACCCTGCCGGGAAACTCAAAAAATGGAGGGTTTTGATGATTTTACCGGGCATTTTGAGAGAAACCCCGCGTTTTCCGCTTGCTGCTGGCGCAATGCAAAATACCGTGCTGCTTAACTTATGAGCGACCAGAGCCCGCTTTCCTACGACTCGAAGAGCGAGGGCAATATCATTTTCACGCGGTTGGATGCGGCGATCAACTGGATGAGAAGCAATTCGCTCTGGCCGATGCCGATGGGGCTGGCGTGCTGCGCGATCGAGCTGATGGCGGCGGGCGCGGCGCGGTATGATATTTCGAGGTTCGGGGCCGAGGTGATGCGGTTCTCGCCGCGGCAGAGCGATGTGATGATTGTGGCCGGGACGGTGACCTACAAGATGGCGCTTGCGGTGAAGCGGATCTGGGATCAGATGCCCGAGCCGAAGTGGTGCATCGCGATGGGGGCGTGTGCGTCGTCCGGCGGCATGTATCGGAGCTATGCGGTCCTGCAGGGGATTGACCGCCTGATCCCTGTGGACGTGTACATTTCGGGATGCCCCCCGCGACCGGAGGCCCTGCTCGACGGGCTCATGATGCTCCAAAAAAAGATCATGGGCGAGCACGCGATCGCGGATCAAAAGAAAGCCCTGTTCGAAGCCGTATGACCGCCGCCGATGCCGCCGCAAGCCTTTCGGGGAAATTTCCCGCCGCGATCACGGCGGAGAAGGAATTCCGCGGAGAGAGGACGCTTGTTCTCCGCGCCGACTCGCTGCACGACGTCTGCGCGTTTGCAAAAGAATCCCTCGGGTTCGACTACCTGATCGATATTTCCAGCGTGGATCACTTTGGCGCCGAGCCGAGGTTCGAGGTGGTTTACGAGCTGTATTCGATGAACGACGGCGCGCATTTGCGGTTGAAAATTCCGGTCAGCGAGGACGACTGCGAGGCGGCGACCGTGTCCGACATCTGGCCGACCGCGAACTGGCACGAGCGCGAGGTGTTCGACCTGATGGGGATCCGCTTCCAAGGCCACCCCGACCTGCGCCGGATCCTCATGTGGGAGGGGTATCCCTACCACCCGCTCCGCAAGGATTTCCCCCTCGGAGGCAGGCCCAGCGATGTGCCGGGGCTCGCGTTCAGCGAGACCGCACCGCTGGCCGGCGGACCGTTTGTCACCGTGCCGACCGATGGCACCACGCAGGTGCGCGAACCGCGCGCGCGCCATGCGGGAGAAACTCCCGGCCCGGCCAAATTTCCCGACGAGCCTTGATTGCCGACCAACCCAGTCTGGCAGAGCTTGTGGGCAGGCTGGCCGAATCCCCCCGGATCGCCCTCGACACCGAAGCGGACAGCCTTCACTGCTACTTCGAGAAGCTTTGCCTGATCCAGGTGAGCACTGAACGCGGCCACTGGCTGGTGGATCCTCTGGCCGGCCTCGACCTGCAACCGCTCTTCGACGTGGTTTGCTCCCGGCGGCTGGTTTTTCACGGCGCGGACTATGACCTGCGCCTCCTGCGGCGGGCCGGAAACTTCGAGCCCTCGGATCTTTTTGACACGATGATTGCCGCGCGGCTGTGCGGCCGGACCGGGCTCGGACTCGCGGCCCTCGTCGAGGGGTTCAACGGAATCAAGCTTTCCAAGGCCTCGCAGAAAGCGAACTGGGCGATCCGCCCGCTTTCCGCACAGATGGTCGAATACGCGTTGAATGACACGCGCTACCTGCTCGAAATCGCGGCGCAGATTGAGAATGATCTCCGCCAACTCGGCCGCTGGGCGTGGTTCGAGGAGTCGCGCGACCGGATGATTGCCTCCACCCGCGAGATCAAAGAGCGCGATGACAGCATGGTGTGGAGGATCTCCGGAAGCGCCGCGCTTTCGCCGCGCGCGCAGGCCGTCCTCCGGATTCTGTGGTTCTGGCGCGACGCCGAGGCCCGGGGATGGGACCGCCCGCCCTTTCATGTCATCGGCAACGAGGACATGCTCCGCGTGGCCGAGCAGGCGGGCAAAGGAGAGGCTTGCGCGACCCCGCGCATGAACGGACGGCGGCGCGCCAGCTTCGAGGTCGTTCTTGCCCTCGCGCTCCAGATCCCGGAAAGCGAATGGCCGAAGATGGAAAAAGTCCGCCGCAAACGGGCATCCAAAGACCATCTTGTCCGCTTCGATGCTTTGAAAAAAACCCGCGATGCTGTCGCGGCGGAGATCGGGCTTGACCCGGCGATCGTGGCTCCCCGCGGAGCGCTGGAGGCGACCGCGACCGACCCCGCGTCCACCGCTCTCATGAACTGGCAGAGGCAGCTTCTCGGTCTCGAAGCCGTCACGCATGGCTGAGGATATCATCGCCCTCGCTCTTGCGGAGGACATCGGCGGCGGGGATGTCACATGCCGATGGTTCACCGAACCCGGCCGCCACGCCACCGCCCGGATCATCGCGAAACAGGAGGCCTGTCTCGCGGGCGCCGATGTCTCGGCCGAGGTTTTCCTCCGCGTGGACCCGGAGCTGAAAATTGTGATGGTCCGGCGCGATGGGGCCGGGTTGCACAGCGGGGATGTGGTGCTGGAAGTGTCCGGCTCCGCCGCATCCATCCTCACCGCCGAGCGGACCGCGCTGAATTTCCTCCAACGGCTTTCCGGGGTGGCCACCTTGACACGGAAATACGTCGGGGCGGTTGCCGGCACGCGCGTCGTGATTCTCGACACTCGCAAGACCACGCCAGGGCTCCGCGTTTTGGAGAAAGCCGCCGTGGCTGCGGGCGGCGCGACAAACCACCGCATCGGGCTCCACGACATGGTGATGGTCAAGGACAACCACCTCGCCGCCGGCACCGGCCTCGTTCAAATCCAGGCGGCCATTGATGCCGCGAAAGCCGCGGCACCGTCGCTCCGGATCGAGATCGAAGCCGACTCGCCCGATCAGGCCCGTTCGTTTTTCCAACTCCGCGGAGTGGATGTCGTGCTTCTGGACAACATGCCGCCCGAACTGATGCGCGAAGCCGTCCGGATGCGTCCGCCCCACATCCGGCTGGAAGCGAGCGGCGGGGTGACGCTCGAGACGATCCGCCGGATCGCGGAAACCGGCGTGGATTTTATTTCGGTCGGCGCGCTGACCCATTCCGCGCCCGCCGTGGATTTCTCGCTCGAGCTTCAGGCCTCGCCGGTCATCAACAACGGGTCATCCTCGTAAGGGCGGGCAACGCCGCCGAACTTCGGATAGACGAATCGCGCGGTGAGGGAATTCTCCCTGGTGATCCCGCGGGCGAGCTTGATGTCATTTTTGCAAAGATGATCAAGCGAGGCGGCGAGGAGGGCGGAGGCAAGCCCGCGGTTCCGGTATTCGTGCAGGATGCACGGACCGCTGAGAAGGTGGCTGGGCGCTTCGGCGCCGGCGTCCAGCAACGAGGCCCCGATGACGCGGGCTCCGTGGACAATGACCACACAATGCGGATCCTCCACGGAAAACACCACTTCGGCGACCGCCGCCAGTTTGGCGGCAACGGCACGGTTCACATCGCCCCATGTGGAGTCCGCGGAAAAAGCGCTTTTCAGCACCCTGGCCACCACCTCACCGTCGGACTTTTTCGCGGCGCGAATGGTCATGGGCGCCACGAGCGAAGAGAAATCCGGCAGATCGTGTGTCTGCCACTCAAAAGATAACCAGCTGATCATGAAAAAAATCCGGTTGCCGGGACGGACGCGTGAGACACGATTAGGAAGCGCCCTGATCGTCGCGGCTCACCCACCAGACGCAACCGAGGAGCGCGGTGGATAGTACGGTAAAGGCGGTGAATGTAAGCATAGGCAGCGCGGGGGAAATCCCAGCTTTTCGCCCAAGAGTCAATAAGAATCCGAAGAATCATGCGGCGTCACGGCAGACGGACGTCAAAAAAATCCTGAAACACCCGGCGATAGACATCGCGTTTGATCGGCGGCACCCACTCGATCCGGAAGTCTTCCGGCAGGATCCACCGGAAGGCGCTGAATTCTTTTTCATCCACAACGATCGCCGGGGTTCCCTGCGCTTCGGCAAGAAAATAGCGTTGCTCCTGTCCGTCGCAGCCCTCTTTCCGAAACCCGGAGCGAAAGACGTAAAGGTAGGGCCCGCGCTCGGCGACGATGCGGTAGTCGGAGGGACCGAGGGAAATTTCCTCCCCGACCTCGCGGTGGAGCGCTTCGAGGTTGCTTTCCGAGTCCTCCGCGCCGCCCTGGGGGAACTGCCAGGAACCTTTGTAGCCGCTGCGTTCGCAGAGGAGGATCTCGCCGCTGGAACGGGTGAGGATGAATGCGACGTTGCGGCGGAATTTCATGCGCGTGGCGGCCGATCAAACGGCCGGCTGCTGCTGGGTCAGACAGTGGAATCCCCCGAGACCCCAGATCAGCTCGCGGCAGTCAATGGCAACCACCTTGCGCGTGGGAAAGGCCTCCTGGAGCACGGATTTTGCCCAGGCGTCGTTTCGCTCGCCGAAAACCGGAAGCAGAACAATCTCGTTGGCAATATAAAAATTCGCGTAGCTGGCCGGCAGCCGGATCCCCTCGCGGACGATGCGCGCGGGCATCGG
>JBAXTX010000097.1:0-10708 GCA_037129975.1 Verrucomicrobiia bacterium
GCCTTTTTCGCGCTCGAGGTAATCGAGCATCGCAATAAGTTCGGAATTCATAAAAATCGTTTTGCCAGACGATGAAAAAGGCGGGAACCGGTCCCGCCGTCTCATGGAATGGGAATCTGTCAATATGCCCCCCCCGCGCCGCGGGGTCAAGCGACAAGCACGGCGAAAGTTTCTCGCGTTGGAGAATGGTGCCGTGGTAGGTTTTTCCTCTCATGAAAAAAGTTTTTATCGGCACCGACAGCGGAGCCACGACATCGAAAATTGGTGGTGTTACCGCCGACGGGCGGCCGGTTTCCCTGAAGCTGGCGCAGAGCTCGACGAACGCGCAGCTCGGGACCAAGGCGGTCGTTGCCGGCTGGATCGAGGGAGTCAACCGGTTCCTTGAGGAAAACCGAATGGTCTGGGATCAGGTGGCTGGGGTCGGGCTGGCCATCCCCGGACCCTACCAGTCCTATGGCGTTCTCGACCGAACCCCGAACCTCCCGCCTTCGTTCGCGGGCTGGGAATTTCACGCTGACTATTCCCGGGCTCTCGCCGAGCAGGCCGGACGTCCGATCCCGCTGGTGGCGGGGAACGATGGAAACTATGGAGGGGTCGGCGAGGCCGCGCGCGTGAGGGGCGACAGAAAAGCTTCGGTCATCATGCTGTCCCCGGGTTCCGGCCTCGGTGCGGCATATATTGACCGCACGGGATTCCCGCTCGAGGGAGATATGTTTTGCGGGATGGAAGCGGGCCACATGCCTGCCCCGCTGCACCTGCTCGGTTTGCCCGCCTTCACCTGCGGGTGCGGACGTGACTGGGGGTGCTTCGAGGCTTACACCGCGATCTCGGGACTGCCTCAGTTTTTGGATTTCCTCCTGCCAAAATATCCGGGCCACGAACTCGCCAAGCCGGGCTTGTCACCCAGGGAAAAGGCGCTGTCTTTGCGCGGCCTCGCCCAGAAGGGGGATCTCCTCGCCCTCGAAATCTTTGATTTCCAGGCCAAGGCGCTCGGCATCCATGTCGCGAATCTTTCGATCGCGCTCGACGCGGAATTCGTCGTGATCGGCGGCGGACTCATCGATCCGGAATCCACGACGGCCGAATTCCGGGAGCAGTATCTGAGGGGCATCCGCATGGCGGCAGAACCGTGGCTTTACCCGGTCCAGCGCCAAATGTTGAAAATCGTCCCGGCCACACTCGGCGAGCTTTCCCAGGCGATCGGGGCCGCGCTCGTTGCCCTCTACACCTCGAAGCAGGCCTGACACCGTCTCTTGGAAATCGCCGGACGCTGGCAAGCGTCGGTGACGCCGATGGGCAGGAGCCGGGAGCGCGCGTGGACGCGCGGATCAGGGTCGCCAGCCGCTCAAGGCTCATTCCGGTGTTGATTTTTCCCGCAGGAGGGAGAGATTCGGCGGGATGCAGGATCCACGATGCGACAAGCTGGCCGAGGTTTTGACCCGTCACTCAACGAAGTTGGGCAGGGGCGAGAATGTTCTCATAGAGATTTTTGATGCGCCCGACGAGATGGCGGTTTCGCTGATCCGTGCGGCGCGCGCCGCCGGGGCGGTGCCGTTTGTGACCGTGCATCACTCGCGGGTCGGCCGCGAGCTCGCCCTCGGGGCGACGGAGGCGCAGATGGAGGTCGTTCGGCGTGTCGAGCTCCTCCGCATGAAAAACATGAACGCCTACATCGCGGTGCGCGGGAGCCACAACATCACCGAGATGTCGGATGTGCCCGATGAAAAAACGCACATGATCACGGGCACCATGCGCCCGGTGATGGACTGGCGGATCAACAAGACGAAGTGGGTTGTGCTCCGCTGGCCGACGCCCGGCATGGCCCAGCAGGCGCAGATGAGCACCCCGGCCTTCGAGGAATTTTTTTTCAGGGTCTGCACGCTCGATTACTCGAGGATGTCGCCCGGCATGGCCGCGTTGAAAGCCCTGATGGACCGCACCGACCGCGTCCACATCAAAGGCCCGGGCACGGACCTCCGGTTTTCGATCAAAGGCATCGGGTCGGTCGTCTGCGGCGGCGACCGCAACATCCCGGACGGCGAGGTTTTTTCCTGTCCCGTGAAGACCAGCGTCGAGGGGCATGTGGTGTTCAACGTGCCGAGCATTTATCAGGGGCATGCGTTCGACAACGTGCGCCTCGAACTCGCAAAAGGCCGGGTGGTCAACGCCTCCGCGAACAACACGGCGGCGCTCAACCGGATCCTCGACAGCGATGCCGGCGCGCGCTTCATCGGGGAGTTCAGCCTTGGGTTCAACCCGCATATCCTCCACCCGATGCGCGACATC
Source organism: Verrucomicrobiia bacterium (assembly GCA_037129975.1). Taxonomy (GTDB): domain Bacteria; phylum Verrucomicrobiota; class Verrucomicrobiia; order Chthoniobacterales; family Terrimicrobiaceae; genus QYQL01. The sequence goes on from JBAXTX010000097.1 coordinate 2,287, forward strand.
CTTTTCGACGAGAAAATCGCGGGGTCGTTTCACTTCACCCCCGGCCAGGCTTACAACGAGGCCGGCAATGGAAATGCCAGCCGGATCCATTGGGACATGGTCGGCATCCAGCGGCCCGATTACGGTGGCGGCGAGGTCTGGTTCGACGGGAAGCTGATCCGAAAAGACGGCCTCTTCACGGTCCCGGCCTTGAAAAAGCTGAATCCCGATCACCTCCTCGGGAAGCGCGCGTAGCATGCTGACCCGCTCGATCATGAATCCGCTCGAGGTGCGGATGGGATACAAATTCCGCAACGGTCTGCTTCTGGCCGAGGCTCTCACACATCCGAGCATCTCGCTGGAAAGAAAAGATTATCCGTTCGACAACCAGCGGCTCGAGTTCCTCGGGGACGCGGTCATCCAGATCGTGGTCACCGAGCATTTGTTCCGGATGTTTCCCGATTTCAGCGAGGGACGGCTGACAAAGCTGCGGACCCGGATCGTGTCACGGACGGCACTGCGCGAGCGGGGGCTTGCGCTGGATCTCGGCAGCTTTCTCATGATGGGACGCGGCGAGGAGGCCAACGGCGGCCGCGAACGATCCTCCACTTTGGCCGATGCCTTTGAATCGGTCGTCGGGGCGATCTATCTGGACGGCGGGTTCGAAGCCGCGCGGATGTTCCTGCTCCAGCAGATGGAAGAAACCTTCGCCGACCTTGCCAGCCAGCCGGAGGAAATCAACCCGAAGGGCTTCCTCCAGGAACTCCTCCAATCCCTCGCTCCGAACGCCCCGCAATACGAGCTCCTCTCGCAGACCGGTCCCGAACATTCAAAAAAATTCGTCTGCCGGGTCCTCTGGGCCGGGATGGAGCTGGGGAGCGGGGAGGGGCTGAGCAAAAAAGAAGCCCAGGTCGCCGCCGCCGCGAGCGCGCTCGAAAAGCGTCCGTGGGAAAAAGAAACCCGCAAAAAAGAAACCGCCGCATGATTTATCAACTCCCGCTTTTCGTCACCGGCCTCGCCGCCGGGATCCTCCTGGTTTTCAGCCATGCCTTCGCCCTCGCGCGCGAGGAATTCTGCATCGCGCGGGCCGGAATATTCCCGAGGTCCCGGCCGGCCGCGACGGCACTTCTGGCCGTTGCCGCGTTCTGGAGCTTCCTTCTCGTGAACTCGATCGATCTCGGCGAGTTTTCTCCGCTGAGAAACGTGATGCTCGTCGCGATCGTGGCGGGGGCGGTGCTCTCGTGGATCTATGTCCCGGAGTTTCTGGCCGCGCGCGCGCTCGGGATGCTCCTCCTCCTGGCGGCCGAGCCGCTGCTCGAATCGGCCGTGCTGCGCACGGAGCCCACGCGGCTGCTGCTGGTCGTCCTCGCTTATGCGTGGGTGATCGCCGGACTTTTCTTTGTCGGCATGCCGTATCTCCTGCGCGACGCGATCACATGGGTCACGGCAAACCCGCTGCGATGGAAAGCCGCGGCGGCCGGGGGCATGGCGTGGGGGATCGCCCTCGTTCTCTGCGCGCTGCTCCTTTGGCGGAACTGAAGCGGCGCCGCTCGCGAAAACTGCCCATGAAAAAGACGGTCAACGCTCCGGAAGAGCTGCTCGCTTTTCTGTTCTCCTCGTGGCCGGAAACAAAGAAATCCAAGATTCGGAACTGGCTGAAACACCAGTCGGTGCTCGTGAACGGGGAGCCGGTCACGCAGTTCAACCATCCCGTGAGCCCGGGAGACGTGATCGGAATCCGGCTCGTCAAATATGCCGCCCCACGCACGCCGCTTTCGGCGGGGATCAAGGCCTGGTTCGAAGACGCCCACATGATCGTCATAGACAAGCCGCCCGACCTCCTCAGCATCGCCAGCAACGCCGAGGACGAGAAAACCGCATATTTTTTGCTCACCGACTACCTTCGCGGAAACCGGCCGAAAGCCCGCGAGCGGGTCTGGATCGTTCACCGGCTCGACAAGGAAACATCCGGGCTCATGGTCTTCGCAAAAACCCCGGAGGCAAAAGAATTTCTTCAGGGCCATTGGGACAGCGTCGAAAAACATTACGAGGCGGTCGTCGAGGGGCACCTCAAAAAAAATGCGGGTGTGTTCGAATCCGATCTCGACGAGCGCAGCCGCTTCCAAGTCCACATCGCCCGCGCCTCGGAACACACCCGCCACGCGATCACGCACTACCAGGTTCTCGCCGAGAGCCCGCGCGGATCGCTCGTCCGGCTCCGCCTCGAAACCGGACGCCGCCACCAGATCCGCGTCCAGCTTGCCGCCGAGGGCTGCCCGATCATCGGCGACAAAAAATACGGGGCCCAATCGGATCCCGCCGGACGCCTCGGCCTGCACGCCACGTTCCTCAAATTCCCTCACCCGTCCACCGGCGCGGAGATGAGGTTTTCCTCCCCGCTTCCCAAAGCGCTGGCCGTCCACGCCCCGCAAAAAACGAAATAGGATGTTGCGTCGGACGCCGGGACGGCATCGGATCCAACTCATTGTGTCGCGGGAGTTTTCGGCTTGTCAGCCCGGCCGGGGGCGGGTATTTGTCCGCCACTGGAAACGGACAAAAAATGCGGGGTTTCTTGTGGGGTGGAACAGGTCTTCCGCGCAAAACGGATTGTGACGAAATTGTAACACAAGGAGATTTGGATTTTTCCTTCCCGCTTTTAAAATGAAATTTCAACTATGAAAACCTTGTCATTCTTCGTCATCGGAGCGGCCCTTGCGGGTCTCCCGGCAAACACGCAGGCCCAGCAACTCTCGGGGGCTGGCGCATCATTTCCCGCCCCGCTTTACCAGCGCTGGGGCATGGAATTCAACAAGCTCCGTCCCGCAGTCCAGGTCAACTACCAGTCGGTCGGCAGCGGAGCGGGAGTCAAGAACTTCACGGCCGGGGTCGTGGATTTTGGTGCCAGCGATGCCGCGATGAGCGATGCGGAGATTGCCAGGGTCGCCAAGGGAGTCGTGATGATCCCGGCGACCGCGGGCGAGATCGTCTATGCCTACAATCTTCCCGGCGTGGAAAAGTTGAACCTCTCGCGCGAAGCGATGGCCGGCATTTACCTGGGAACCATCACCAAATGGAACGACCCGGTCATCGCCAAAGCCAACCCGGGAGTGAGGCTGCCGGAGCTCGCGATCCAGGTCGCTTTCCGTTCGGATGGCAGCGGCACGACCTATGTCTTCACCCAGCACCTCTCCGCGGTCAGCAAGGATTTCCAGGAAAAGATCGGGACCGACAAATCCGTCACCTTTCCTGTCGGAGTCGGTGGAAAAGGCAATGAGGGCGTGACCGCGCTGGTCAAGCAGTCGCCCGGAGCGGTCGGATACGTCGAATTCGGCTACGCCAAAGGCAACGGGCTCGCGATGGCGAACCTCGAAAACAAGGCGGGGAAATTCGTTGCGCCGAACATCGAAAACGGGGCGGCGACCCTCGCGCACGTCACGCTTCCCGCCAACCTCCGCGTGTGGCCGGTGGATCCGGAAGGCGACGCCGACTACCCGATTGTCAGCTTCACATGGCTCCTGCTCTACCAGAAGTATGATGACGCCGCGAAGCTCAATGCCCTCAGGGAATTCGTGACCTACGGGCTCACCGACGGACAGAAGCTCTCCGCGGAACTCGGGTATATCCCGCTTCCCGCCCGGGTGGTCGAGAAGGCGAAAGCCGCGATCGCAACCGTCCAATAACCCGTCCGTCGTGTCCCGCGAACCTTCAGAGTCCGATCCGATCGCGGAGGTTCGTGTGGGCCCCGACTTTTTTCATGCCCTTTGCTGGGCGGCCTCGGCCGCTGCCGTGGCCACCCTGGCATGGATCGTTTACGAAATTGTCTCCTCTGCCTGGCCGGCGGTCCAGAAATTCGGTTTCGGGTTTCTCTTCAGTTCCTCCTGGGTGCCGAACCGCGAGATGTTCGGGGTTCTCCCGTTCATCGTCGGAACCGCCGCGAGCTCGTTCATAGCGATCCTCTTTGCCTTTCCCCTCGGGCTGGCGATCGCGATTTTTCTCAGCGAAAATTTTCTGCCGCTTCCCGTGCGGAATACGATCCGGTTTGTTGTCGAGATGCTGGCGGCGATCCCCAGCGTGGTTTACGGGCTTTGGGGGATTTTTGTTGTCATTCCGATTATCAAGGTCTTCGGCGACTGGGCGGTGGTCCACCTCGGGGGCATTCCGATCTTTGCGGGGCCCGCCTATGGAAATTCGCTTCTGACCGCCAGCGTCGTGCTCGCGCTGATGATCCTGCCCACGGTCACCGCGATCTCCCGCAACTCTCTCACCGCTGTCCCGAATACCCTGCGCGAGGGAGCCTACGCCCTCGGAGCGACCCGCTGGGAAGCCATCCTCGGGGTCATCCTTCCCACTGCCGCGCCGGGCGTCGTGGCCGCGACGATTCTTGCCCTCGGCCGCGCGATGGGGGAGACGATGGCCGTCGCCATGTTGATCGGAAACAGCTCCCGCCTCTCCTGGTCGCTCCTCTCGCCGGGCGGCACCCTGGCCGGGCTCCTTGCCAACCAATTCGGCGAGGCCGACGGCCTGCAGGTCAACTCCCTCATGTATGCGGCCCTGATCCTCGTGGGCATCACCCTCTTTGTGAATATCATCGGCGAACTCGTCCTCCGCTACACGCAGAGCCAGACCGCCGGCATCCGCTGACACGATGGACACCACCCACGCCCCGGATTTTTTCAGCGACGACGCCGGGTCCACCCAGGCGATCTCGCGTTCCCTGTGGAACCGCATGCTGAGCGCGATCTGCATCGGCCTCTCGCTGCTCACCCTCGTCCCCCTGATCTCGATTATTTATCTGCTTCTGAAAAACGGCCTGCCGTTGTTGAGCCTGTCGGTTTTCACCCGGCTTCCCCCGGCTGCCGGGATGGCGGGCGGAGGATTCGGCAACGCGATCCTGGGGACTTTCGTAATGGTCGGGCTCGGGTTGCTGGCGGCCGGCCCTCTGGGAATCCTTTCGGCGATCTACATCAACGAATATGCGCCCGCGAGCCGCCTCGCCCGGGCGGTGCGGATCGTTGCCAAGCTCCTCACCGGAATCCCCTCGATCATTTGCGGTGTTTTTGCCTTTGCCGTGGTGGTTTCGACGACCGGTGCTTTTTCCGCCTACGCCGGCGGCATGGCGCTTGCCGTGCTGATGCTGCCGACAATCCTTCTGACTTCCGAGCAGGCGCTCATGGGGGTCCAGAGCGCATACCGGGAGGCGTCCTACGGGCTGGGTGCCACGAAGTTCCAGACGATTGTCCGCATCGTTCTTCCCGATGCCCTGCCCGCGATCATGACCGGCATCATGCTGGCCGTCGCCCGGGCCGCGGGCGAGACCGCGCCGCTGATTTTCACCGCGCTCTTCAGCCAGTTCTGGGCGAAATCCCTCTCCGAACCCACCGCATCGCTCTCGGTGCTGATCTACAATTTCTCGACCGTCCCGTTCCCGCACCAGATCCGGATGGCTTGGACGGCCTCGCTGGTTCTCGTGGCCTTTGTCACCCTCGCCAACATCACCGCCCAGCTTGTCTTTTCAAAAAAACATTAGCCCGCACCGCACGAAGACTCCATGAATATGACAGAAGACTCCGCCCATTCAGACCCCACGCCGAGACCCGGACGCCCGGATTTCCTGACCGTGCGGAACTTCGATTTTTTCTACGGGAAGAAGCAGGCGCTTTTCGATATCAACATGGACATTCCCGAGCGCCAGGTCACCGCGTTCATCGGACCATCGGGATGCGGAAAGACCACGCTCCTGCGGAACTTCAACCGCATGAACGAGCTGATCGACGGCATCCGCCACGAGGGGGACATCCGGCTCCTCGGGCAGAGCATCTACGACAAGAGCGTCGAGGTGATCGCCCTCCGGCGCAGCATCGGGATCGTTTTTCAAAAGTCGAACCCGTTCCCGAAATCCATCTACGAGAACATCGTCTATGGGCTCCGGATCAGCGGGCAGAACAAGAAGAGCCTTCTCGACGAGGCGGTCGAACGCAGCCTGCGCGCGGCCGCGCTTTGGGACGAGGCCAAGGACCGCCTGCACGAAAGCGCGCTCGGGCTCTCGGGCGGCCAAATGCAGCGGCTGTGCATCGCCCGCGCCATCGCCAACCGGCCGAAGGTTCTCCTGATGGACGAGCCGTGCTCGGCACTCGACCCGATCGCCACGGTCAAGGTCGAGGAACTCATCCACGAACTCAAAAAGGAGTTCACGATCGTCATCGTCACGCACAACATGCAGCAGGCCACGCGCACATCGGACAAGACCGCGTTCTTCTACCTGGGCAAGCTCATCGAATTCGCCGACACACAAAGGATCTTCTCCAACCCCGGACAAAAGCAGACCGAGGACTACATCACCGGGCGCTTCGGGTGACGGATCAGGCCGCCGCTTCCTCCGTCGCGGTTTCGTAGTCGCGAAGGTAGCAGCCGGGGTCTTCGTCCCACGGGTTGCCGGATTTCTGGAATGCCCGGACGCGGAACCCGCCGCCGCAGACTTCCTTGAACCGGCAATCCCCGCAGCGGCCCTGCAGCAGTGGCAGGCGGTCGCGCAGGCCCGCGATCACGTCGTCGTTCGCCGCATTGTTCCAGATCCCGCTGAACGGCCGATCCTTCACATTTCCCAGCGTGCAGGCGTGCCAGAACTCGTCGGGGTGGACGTTCCCCTGGCTGTCAATGTTCGAGATCCCGAGCCCTGCGGCATGGCGGACGCCGCCGTTCGCGCTCAATTGCCTCCAGATGGCTTCCGCCCGTTTCGGATTCTTCCGGCGCATGGTGAGCCAGAAGAACACACCATCGGCCGGCTGGTCCACCGTGAGCACCTCCCGGCTGTGCCCCCCGCGGTTCCAGCGCAGGACGGCATCGCCGATCATCCGGAGCGCCGCCCGTGTCTCCGAAGCGCGGAGCAGTTCCAGATCCGCGCCGCGCCCGCTGGAAACCAGATGGTGGAAACAAACGCGCGGGATGTCTTCCTGCTCGATAAACCGGAGGATCTCGGGAAGCTGGGCGACCACCTGCCGCGCCAGCGCGATCTGCAGCCCGGCTTTCTGTCCCGCTCCGCGACAGTGCCGGAACGCATCCACCGCTTTTTGAAACGTCCCCGCGCGTCCGCGAAAATGATCGTGCTGCCCGCCGAGGCCGTCGAGGGAAATCCCGACATACGCCACGCCAAGATCTTTGAGCCGTTCGGCCGCGCCCGAATCAATCCTCGTCCCGTTCGTGGAGACCGTCACACGCAGACCGCGCGCGATCGCATAGCCGGCAAGATCGAAAAAATGCGGGTGCAGAGTCGGTTCCCCGCCCGAAAGATGCACGGCCGGAACCTGGTAGTCCGCGAGGTCGTCAATGACATGCATGCTCTGCTCCAGGGTCAGCTCGCCCGGATAGTGTTTCGAAGTCGAGTCGGCGTAGCAGTGCAGGCAGCGCAGATTGCAGCGGCGCGTGATGTTCCAGACGACAAGCGGCTTGCGCTGCCGCACGCTTTTCGGCGCGCATCCCCCGTTGCCATCCCGCATGCCACCGAACAGTTCGGAGTTTTCGCAGAGCAGTTTGGTGACGTTGACCGCCGGATGATCGCCCAAAGAAAAATCCATGGAAAATTATTTTAAATCCCCTGCGTTGGACGTTCATTGATCCATGTCAATGATTTCAGCGATCGCCCCAATCATTACGATCAGACGGAAGACCGGCAAAAGAGGGTGTCGTTGTAGAAGCGGCGTCCCGCCGCTTGAGGAAGCATCCAAGCGGCAAGATGCCGCTTCTACGGTTTTCCTCGTCATGATTCCGGTGCTTGTCATCAGCGGAATTTTTGGTGGAGCCAGCCCAAGGGGAACCGGTCGCCGGGGCAGTCGGTCGGCTTCGGATTGATTTCCTTGTGGCCCTCGACGATCGCCTGTTTCCCTTTGATTTTTCCGACGCGGCCGCGGAGGTAGGTGACGAGTTCATCGAGCGCGGCGAGCTGCTCTTTTGTCGGCTTGTCGCGGTTGAGATCGCCGACCAGGCAGATCCCGAGCGCGATATTGTTGAGATAGTCGCTTGCGACGTGGCCACCGTTGATCTGGCGCGTCCAGCGGTCCCCGATTTCGATTTCCCCGTTTCCCGAGGAGTTTCCGTTTCCGATGACGAAGTGATAAGCGAGCCCGTTCTGCATTTTCCGGACCCTGCGATGATAGACATCGAAGATTCTGGCGTTCCCCTGCCGGGTTCCGCTGTTGTGGACGATGATGTATTTCCAACGTCCGCGCTGGACCCGTGCGTTGTCGATCGCGCGCCGGACCGCCGGGGTGAGGTAGCGGTAGCGTTTGAAAAGTCCGCCGAACTGGAATTGGGGCACGGGCTCGATCCCCTGGTCTTTTTCCAGGCCGGATTTCTCGACGAGGATCGGGGCGTCCAGCGCTCTGCCCTCCGGAGTGGTTCCTTGTGGGATTTGGGCGGGGCTGATGGCGGGCGCGGGCTGGGGCGATGG
>JBAXTX010000098.1:0-10678 GCA_037129975.1 Verrucomicrobiia bacterium
CGGTCGGGTTGCCGGGCGAGTTGATGATGACCATCTTCGTGCAGGGGGTCATCGCGTTTTCAAATTCCTCGGCGGTCATCTTCCAGCCGTTCTCCTCCTTCGTGTTCACGATGACCGGAACGCCCCCGACAATGCGGACCATCTCGGGATAGCTGAGCCAGAACGGGGCCGGGATGACGACCTCGTCGCCGGGATTCACGACGGCGGCAATCGCGTTGAAACACGACTGCTTCGCCCCGTTGCTCACGATGATCTGGCCCGGCTTGTATTCCAGGCTGTTGTCGGCGGAAAACTTTTTCGAGATCGCCTGGCGAAGCTCCGCGATCCCGGAGCTCGGGGTGTATTTGGTGTGTCCCTTTTTGAGCGCCTCAATGGCCGCCGCCTTGATGTGCGCGGGGGTGTCCATGTCGGGTTCTCCCGCTCCGAATCCGCAGACGTCAACGCCTTCGGCCTTCAAGGCTTTGGCTTTGCTGTCGATGGCAAGGGTGAGGGACGGGGTGAGTTCGGTGAGTCGGGACGCGATTTCCATAGGTTTTGATTGAGCTTTAATAAGACGGCCAAGCCGTGGGCAGTCGGGCAACTTATCGGGGAGCACGGCGCCACGTCAACCGGGATTTTCATCCGGGATTTTTTTCGCCCTCCCGGAAATGGGAGAGGATTGTCCCGGAGCGGATGCCTGAGGCGTTTGTCGCGCTGCGGGCCGGCGTTGACCCGGGAGCAAAGAGATGCTAGGAGAAGCAAGGCAGCCCATGAAAGTGCATCTTCTTCAAATCCCCCATGGGGAAACCCTCCACATCGAAGGCGGGGAGGATCCGGCGGCACTGGAGTTGCAGGAAGCCGGCGCGACGGCTGTTTCTCCGCTCTCCTATGCGCTGGATGTGGGAGTCAGCGACGGCGGGCTTTTTGCGACCGGGCGGGTGGCGGTCCGGGTCCGCATGCGGTGCGTCGTTTGCCTTGAGGACATGGAAATCCCGATCGTGTCGGATCCGTTTTCGATGCAGATGGAATTGACCGGGCGCGAACAGATAGACTTGACCCCGTTTGTCCGGGAGGATATTCATCTTCTCCTGCCTCCGCATCCGAGATGCGATGCGGGAGCAGCGTGCTCTGCCGTCGGCGCCTTGTGTGCCGGTCAGGATTCACCCGTGGGGGGCGATCCGGCATGGAGCGCACTCGACAAGCTAAAAAAATAATCGGAAAAAATTTATGGGAGTTCCCAAACGCAAAACCTCGAAGATGCGGCTGCGCACGCGCAAGGCGGCCAACCGCTGGCACGCACCGAAACTGGGCAAGTGCCCGCAGTGCGGCGCCAGCATCCTGTCGCATACGGCCTGTCCCTCCTGCGGATATTACAACAAGCGGCAGGTTTTGACGATCGGTGCGGAGTAGTCCGGCATGTCGGGGGGTTCCCGTATGAAAATTGCCCTTGATGCCATGGGGGGGGATTTCGCTCCCCAAAACCCCGTTGAGGGTGCCGTGGCGGCCCTTCGCGATTATCCGGACATTTCCATCATTTTCGTGGGCGACGAGCGGATCGTCCGCGCGGAGTTGGCGCGCCATGCCGCCGGCGCGTTCGGGGACAGGATTTTTTTTCACCACACAACCCAGGTCGTGGACATGGGGGACAGCGGACTCGACAGCGTGAGGAAAAAAAAAGATTCCTCGGTGAGCCGCGCGGTGGATCTGGTGAAATCCGGGGAGGCGGACGCCATCGTTTCGGCCGGACACACGGGAGCGCTTGTGGCGGCGGCGACGATCAAGCTGCGGACGCTGCCCGGCATTGACCGTGCCGGCCTGGCGGTCCTGATCCCGGCGGAGGGAGGAGTTTTCCTGCTCATTGACGGAGGGGCCAACCTTGATCCGACACCGGAGCATCTGGTGGGGTTTGCGGTGATGGGCACAATCTACTACCGCGAGTTGCTGGGTTGTCCGGATCCGCGCGTGGGACTTCTCAACATCGGAAGCGAGGCGTCCAAAGGAACGGCGTTCGCCCAGGAATGCCACCGCCTGCTTTCCTCCGCCCCGGTGCATTTTGCGGGAAATGTCGAGGGGCATGGAATTTTTCGCAAACCGGTCGAGGTTGTCGTATGCGACGGCTATGTCGGGAACATTGTATTGAAAACCATCGAGGGGCTGGCCAAGTCGTTTTCGTCGTGGCTGAAGGCCGAGCTGAAAAGTTCGCCGGTCCGCCTGCTGGGCGCGATGCTTTGCAAGGGGGCGTTTGTCTCGCTCAAGAACCGGACCAGCACGGAGGAATACGGGGGCACGCCGCTTCTGGGAGTCAACGGCATCTGCATCAAGGCCCACGGGAACTCCTCCGCCCGCGCCCTGCGCAACGCCATTCGCGTCGCCCGCGCCGCCGTCGGGCAGCGCGTCAACGAACGCATCATCGAAGCGATCCAATCACCACATGAAAAAAATTCCTCGTCCGAAACTGCCGCAGCCTAGCCGCACGGTCTCCATCATCGGCACGGGAAGCTACGTCCCCGAGCGGGTTCTCACGAATGCCGACCTCGCGGCGAGGGTGGATACCACCGACCAGTGGATCGTGGATCGCACCGGGATCCGGGAGCGGCGGATCGCCAAGGAAGGCGAGTTCACGAGCCACCTCGCCGCCAAGGCCGCCTGCAACGCCATGGAGAACGCGGGAGTCGCCGTCGAGGAGATTGATCTGATCCTCGTGGCCACGATCACCCCCGACACGTTTTTCCCGTCCACTTCCTGTCATGTGCAGAGGCTGATCGGAGCAAAGAACGCGGCCTGTTTCGACGTGAACGCGGCCTGCTCGGGATTCCTCTACTCGGTGGAGATCGCCCAGCAGTTCATCTCCAACCACACTTACAGCACAGTTCTGGTCATCGGCGCCGACAAGCTGAGTTCGATCGTCAACTGGCAGGACCGGAACACTTGCGTGCTCTTCGGGGACGGAGCCGGGGCGGCCGTGCTCAGGAACCGCGAGGGCGCACACGGGATCATCACCACTTACATGGGAAGCGACGGAAATTTCGGGGAGATCCTGCACATGCCGGGCGGCGGATGCGCGATTCCCATCACCAAAGAGAATGTCGACCAGAAACTCAACACCCTCCACATGAACGGCCGCGAAACCTTCAAGCAGGCGGTGAACTCGATGATGCGCGCCGCCCAGAAGGCTCTCGAACAGAGCGGGCTCACGACCGATGACCTCAAGTGCATCATCCCGCACCAGGCGAACATCCGGATCATCGAGGCGATGGCGTCCCGCCTGAACGTCCCGATGGGAAAGTTCCACATCAACCTCGACCGCTACGGCAACACGTCCGCCGCCGCCGTGGCGATCGCGCTCGACGAGGCGAACCGGACGGGAAGGTTCACTGTCGGGGATTACATTCTTCTCGTGGTGTTTGGCGGAGGGCTGACCTACGCCAGTTCTGTCATCCAGTGGTGATTTCCTCCGGCCACCGTCTCTACGGGATTCTCGACCTCGGGTATGTGAGCCTGGAAAATGCCCTTCCCATGACCCGCCGGATGATCGCGGGGGGCGTGGACATCCTTCAGCTCCGTGCCAAGGCGCAAAGCCTGGAAACGATCCGCGAGGCGGCAAAAGCCCTGGCTCCGATCTGCCGCGAATCCGGAGTGCCATTCCTCCTCAACGACCATCCGGGACTGGTCGGGGAAACCGGAGCGGACGGCGTGCATGTCGGGCAGGATGACATGTCGGTCGCCGAGGTCCGTCGCATGGTGGGAGCCGGCTCCCTCATCGGACTCTCCACCCATAGTTTGGGACAGGCACTGGCAGCCCGCGACTCCGGGGCCGACTACATCGGGTTCGGGCCGATTTTTTCGACCCCAACGAAACCGGATTACCAACCGGTCGGGCTTGGCGGAATCGCGGAGGTTCATCGGCGGGTTGCGCTCCCCGTTTTTTGCATCGGCGGCATCAAGCTGGAAAACCTCGGCGAGGTTCTCGCCGCCGGGGCCGCGCGGGCGGTGATCGTTTCCGGGATTTTGCAGGCGGACGATCCGGTTGCTTATTGCCGGAAGTGCGACGGGATCCTGCGCGGCGTCTGAATTCAGGCGGGGCGGGCGGCGGTCCGCTCGTAAAACGTCGGAGGATCCATGCTCTCCGCCGGAGGTTTGGCAGCCTCGGCGCGAAGGCTTCGAAAGACGATGCGTCCCCCGATGCTTGCGGCGATCTTCGCGGGAAGCCCGAATTCCTTGATCAGCTCGCGCAAAAGCGCGTCCGCCTTCCGGCGCATGACCGGATCCTTTCCATACCAGTGCCGTGTCGCCCAGAGGACGGCCGGGTATTGCAGGCGCAGGGGAGTGGCTTCCCGGCGGAAACGGCTGCGGATCCGCGGGTCGCTGTGCTGTTTGCCATATTTTTTCCACCCCCGGAGCGTTGTGCGGGCCATGCGCATCAGGCTCGGGCCGTTGACCTCGAAGTCCCGTCGGAAGGCCTGCAGTTGAATCTCCGTCTCCATGCCGGCCGGAATGTGCGCGTGCTTGTGTGCAAACCGGAGCTGGCCGTGCGAATCGGCCAGGTCTTCACATTCGGGGTCCAGGAGCGTTCCGTTCGCGCGGTGTTCCTCGAAAAGCGGAGTGCCGGGAACCGGTGTGTAGAGCATGAACTGGTGGAATTCGGTGTCGTGCGAGACCGCGTGCTCGATCGCCGCCGTGATATTCTCCGGCGTGTGTTCCTCCAGCCCGATGATGGTGGAACCCAGGATGCTGATCCCGTGCGACTGGAGTTCGCGCACGAGTTCGTGCGTGTCGGCTCCCGCCAGCTTCTGATACCGGCTCGTCTTCCCCTCGAGCCCCATCCACACCCAGGAAACGCCCAGGCCCACCAACTGGTCGAGCGTGTAGGAACGAAGGACATTCGCCGAGCTGAAGACGTAGAGCGACCAGCTCTTGTTGTGCGCTTCCATCAGCTCCAGCAGCCGGAGCGCGCGCTTCTTCTGCAGAAGAAAATTCTCGTCCATCACAAAAAACGTCTGGACCTTCATGTCGCGCTCCAGCCCGCACATCACGTCGAACAACTCGTCGCCGGTCTCGTAGAAATTGATGAATTTCCCCTTTCCTCCGAACATCGCGGAGGTCGCGCAGAAGTTGCAGCCCATCGGGCAGCCGACCGACGGAATCACCGTGGCCGCGATGGCCGCCGCCGTTTCGGGCAACGGCATCCCCAGCGTCCGGGTTCCGACCCCGGAAATAATGTGCGGGTGGCGGATCGGCGCGTTGACATCGTCTCCGAGGAACTCGCGGAACCATCGCACGCCCTCGACGCGAACCACATGGTCCGCCCCCACGCGCCGCTGAAGATTTGGCACCCCGGAAATGTGCCCGCCGACGACGATTTTCGCCCGCGGCTGAATCTCGCGGATCAGGCGGCACATCTCGAGGACTTTCAGATAATTCGGCGGGATCGCGCTGATCGCCACAATGTTGTATGGCTCGGTTTTCAATTCCTGGACAAACCGGTCGCGTGTCGGAAAATCCAGAAGCGAGCTCGGCGCGGAGACGTTGTCGCGAATCATCATCAGGCCCCACGAACGGTGGAACATCCGAAGAGAAAACGGCCCCTGCTCCCGCGTGACCTGGTTGTGGTAGAGCTCCATCGGGTTGATCGCCCGGCTTCCAAATTCGTCGTCCCTCGCATAGGGGCCGAAAACGCTCGTGAAAAGGACGCGCGGCTTTCCCGGCTCGGTTTTGTCGGCCCCGCACTCGAAGGAAGGCGTCAGGGACATAGGACTCGGGGATTTTTCTCCATAATAAGAAAGAAGCTTAGCCCGGCACAGGCAGGAATGAAAGAAAAAAAGACTGTTTATTCCTGTTCTCTCCCCGAGTGGGGGCACCGTTCCTCATGGAAATCCGGGCGTCCGCATCAGCCCCGGATCCCGGCCTCTTGGAGGCGGTCTTCGATATCGCTCGCTTGAAGGGCGTCCACCATTCCGCCGATGTCGCCGCCGAGAAACCGGTCGAGACTGTGGAGGGAAAGCCTGATCCGGTGGTCGGTGACACGATTCTCCGCGAAGTTGTAGGTCCGGATTTTTTCCTCGCGCCCCCCTCCCCCGATCAGGCTCTTCCGGTGCGCGGAGTATTTTTCCTCCTCCTCCCGGCGCTTGTCCTCGAGCAGGCGGGAGCGCATGATCTTGAGCGCGCTTTCCTTGTTTTTCTGCTGGCTGCGTCCATCCTGGCAGCGGACGATCCGTCCGGTCGGGATGTGCATGATCTGGACGGCGGAATCGGTGGTGTTGACTCCCTGTCCGCCTGGGCCGCCGGAGCGGCAGACTTCGATGCGGAGGTCTTCCGGCCTGATTTCGATGTCCACCTCCTCGGCCTCGGGGAGAACCGCAACGGTGGCGGTGGACGTATGGATGCGGCCCTGGGCCTCGGTGGCGGGCACACGCTGGACCCGATGGACGCCGCTCTCGTAGCGGAGCCTGCGGAAAACGGACGTTCCGGAGACCCGGAAGACCACCTCGCGAAGACCTCCAAGGTCTGACGGACTGGCCTCCATCTCCTCGACTTTGAGCCCGATCGAGTCGGCGTAACGGCAATACATCCGGTAGAGTTCCGCGGCGAAGAGGGCGGCTTCCGCGCCGCCGGTGCCCGCGCGGATCTCGACGATGGCGTCCTTGTCCTCATCGGGTTCGGGAGGCAGGAGAGAAACCTGGACCTCGCGCTCCAGAAGGGAGATCCGGGCTTCCAGGGCGGGGATTTCGGCGGCGGCGAGGGCGGCCATTTCCCTGTCGTCTTCCGAGGCAAATTCCCGGTTCTCCGCCACCTCGCGGCGGGCCTTGACGAGGGACTCCCAGCTTTGCAGGAGGCTCTTCGTTCCCGCGTGCTCGCGCAAAACTTCGCGGGCGCGACCGGCGTTGTCGAAGAGTCCGGGGGAGGCCATTTCGCGTTCGAGCTCCTCGAAGCGGGATCGTTTGCGCGCGATCAGAGGTTCAAAATCCATTGTTGGGAACAAGAAAAACGGCGAACACACGCGGGTGCGTTCACCGTTTCGATTGCGGGGAAATGTCTAGACTTTTTTGACGGCGCGGGGCGCGCGAACCGAGCCGTAGCGGCGTTTGAACTTGTCAACGCGCCCGGCGGTATCCACAAACTTCTGCTCTCCGGTGAAGAACGGATGGCACGCGGCGCAGATGCCGATCTTGATGTTCTCGACGGTGGATCGCGTGCGATAGGCTGCTCCGCAGGCACAGAGGATAACGGTCTCGCGGTAGTTGGGATGGATGTCTGGCTTCATTCTTGAAAAGTCGTTAACAATAGCGCGAATGTGGCCTGTGGCAACAAAGAAATGAGCAAGGAAATGAACAATGCGGTTCTCGGGAGGTGGCGTCAGGTTTTGTCCGGGAGTCACGGGACGGCCGTCACGGGTCCATCGGGCGAGGTGCTCCGCACGTGGGACGACATCGAAGCGGAGGCGCGGCACCTGTCGGAAAAGCTCTCCGGCGAGCCGGGAGCCGTGGGCCTGCAGACCGGCAACATCCCGGAATTCCCCGCCCTGCTGCTGGGTTGCTGGCGAGCCGGGCGGCCCGTCTGTCTTTTCGACGCCGATCTTCCGGCAGCCGCACGCGATGAGATCGGGCGGGAGCTGGGCGCGACAACCCGGGTCGTCGTCCGTGAGGGAAACCTGTGCTTCGAGAACACCGGGGCGCGCCCGGCGCGCCCGCATGGCAGGGATCTTTTCAAGCTCACATCGGGAACCACCGCGCGTCCGCGGGCGATCGGATTTTCGGCGCCCCAATTGCTGGCCGACTGCGACCAGATTTGCGAAACGATGGGGCTGCGGACGGACGATGTCCATTTCGGGGTGATCCCGTTTTCGCACTCGTATGGATTCAGCAATCTGGTCACCCCGTTGCTTTGCCGGGGCATCCGTCTGGTGGTGGCCCCGGACGCTTTGCCGCGGGCCATCGAGAAGTCTCTGGCCTCTTCCGGCGCGACGGTTCTGCCGGCTGTCCCGGCATTGTTCCGCGGACTTCTCTCGGCGGATTCGCTCCCCCCCGGCCTGCGGCTTTGCATCTCGGCCGGCGCGCCCCTGGAGCCTTCCATCGTCAGGGAATTCCATGCGCGCTTCGGCTTGAAGATCCACTCCTTTTACGGGGCTTCCGAGTGCGGGGGAATCTGCTACGATGCCTCGGAGGATCCCCTCGTCGAAGCGGGTTTTGTCGGACATCCGCTGACGGGCGTTCAGGTGGAGGTTTCCGGCGGACCACCACCTTTCCGGATTCGCATCCGTTCGCGTGCCGTGGGGTCCGGTGCGGGAATCGAAGCGGGTGCCTTCTCCCCCGACGACCTGCTTGTGCGCGACGGGCACGGGTTCCGGATCGTCGGCCGCGAAAGCGACCTCATCAATGTCGCGGGAAAGAAGGTCGCCCCCGCCGAGATCGAGCGGGCACTGGCGCAATGCCCGGGCGTCCGCCGGGCGCTGGCCTGCGCGGTGGACGACGCGGTGCGGGGCCAGGAGATCTGCGCGCTCATCGAGGGAAACGGGGATCCCGTCGCCCTGCGCCGGCAGTGCCGCGAACTGCTGCCGGCCTGGAAAGTTCCCCGACGGTTCGCGTTCGCTTCCGAAATCCCCGCCGGCCCGCGCGGCAAGGCCAGCCGGAAAGACATCGCAAAAATGTTTTTCGGGGCGCGGTGAGAACCCCCAATCGTTACGATCTCAAAATTCCGGATTGCGGGTTGCGGAGGCTGCGGGGAAATAGTATGTGTTTTCTCCGCATGGCATCTTCTACGACGTCCAATCTTTCCCGGTGGTTCGGCGCGGTCCTCTGGGGAAATTCCGTGGCTCTTTCCTGGATGTGGGGGCTCGGGCTGTTTTTCTCCGTCCAGTTCACCACGCAGTTCGGGGTCTTCGGGCTGCTGACGTTTGCGATTCCGAATTTCCTCGGGCTGCTGACGTTCGGTCTGGTGACCCACCATCTGGCGAGGCGCCAGGCGGGGTCCGAGTCGCTCGCGCAGTTTTTCACGAACTGGTCGCGGCCGTTCCGTCTGGTCTTCTTTCTTTATCAGGTGCTGGCGATCACGCTGACGATTTTCGCGTTTCTGCGATATGTCTGGCAGCCGCTGGGTTTGGAGCCGTGGCTGCTCTACCTGCCATTGACCCTGTTGGTTGTGCTGGCGGCGTCGATTCTTTTTGGCGAGGAGTTCGACATCAAGCGGATCAAATTCAGCCACGGGGTGATGTTTCTCCTCATGGCTCCCGCCCTCGTCTTTCTGATCATCTATGCCGCGGCGCACGGGACCGGACCGATGTCGTTCCCGAAGCTTCCGACGAACGACTGGAATTACTGGGGCTACGCGGTGCCGATCATCATCGGATTCCTGGTCGGCCCGTGGCTCGACCTGCAACAATGGCAGCGCGCGATCCAGATGCACCGGGAGAGAGTCTCGATCGCGGCCGGGTATTGGATCGGCGCCGTGGAATTTTTTCTTTTGCTGATGTTCCACGGCCTGATGACGGCATGGGCGCTGAACTGGGGAGCCGCCGAGTTTATCCGCGTGGGGATCACCGGACACAACTACGGGGAGGAGATTCTCATGAAGCTCTTCTCGCAGGCCGGTCCCTGGGCGTTTGCGTCCTACGGGATCTTCGTCTCCGTGTGCGTGCTGACCACGCTGGACAGCGGGTATGTCGCGCTGCGGTGGTTTTTGCAGACGAACGCGAGCAGGAGCAACCACCCGATCTTCTCGCTTCTCCCGACCCGCCTGCTGACTTCTCCGATCCCGGTTTTCCTGGTCTGCGGGCTCGTGGCGCTGATCGGTTCCGTGCTGAAGTTCGAGCTCGAGTTTTTCATGATCTTCTACGCGACGTTTTTTGTCGGATATTCGACACTGGCGATCGTGCGGTGCTACCTGGTAAGCCGGGCGAACGCGATCCCGCAGGTCAAGATGTTCTGTATCGGAAGCCTTGCGGTCGTGATTTTTTCCTACGGTTATTTTCTGCGTTCGCCGTTCTTCCAGATCATCGGTTCCCTCCTGCCCCTGGGGTATGTCCTGTGGCTTCTGATCAAGCCGAGTTCTTCGGATGAGTTTTTGAGCGACAAGGAAGAGCTCGATGCCCAGGCGCCGGACCACGCTCCGAGTGCCGGCGCTGTGATTCACCCGCCGGCCAACGGAGATCCGACGGCCCCCGCCGCAAACGGCCCGCTGGATCTCGCGGCACTGACGCAGAACATCGGCGGACACTTCGACGGCAAATGGTTCGTCCACTCGTTCATGGCGACGTATGCCGACACGAATTCGGTCGGCAACGTCTATTTCGGAATGTATGCGATGTGGGTGGGCAAGACCCGCGAGCTTTTCTTCAACCGCGTGATGCCGAAGTTCAACCTCAAGAACACGCCGTTTTACATCCTGACGCGCTCGTTCGAGCACAAGTTTGTGCGGGAGACGCGGGAGTTCGAAACCGTGAGCGTCAAGATCCGTGTGGCCGGATACAACAGGAAGTTCGCGACGCTGGAGCACGAGATCTACGATTCGGCCGGGCACATGCTCGGGCACGGCAAGCAGACGCTCCTTTTTGTTTCTTCAAGCGACTACAAGATGCTCGATATTCCTCCCGATGTTTATTCGGCGTTCATCGCCCATACCTGAGCGGGGAGGGCCATGAAGCGAAGCAGGCATCTTGTTGCAGCGGTGGGCATCGCCCTGCTCGCCCTGTTGGCCGGGTGCAAAA
>JBAXTX010000099.1:0-10455 GCA_037129975.1 Verrucomicrobiia bacterium
AACGCCGGGGTTTTCACCCCTTCAAAAAACACGCTCTTTCCGGACAGGCCCTATTTGCAATAGACTTCGGCCAGCGCTCGCGTGGTCGAGGATGCCTCGGACATCATCTCGATGGCAAGGCCGACCGTCTGCTCAAGACATTTCAAAACATCGTAGGTCGAGTCCTGCGGCTGCCATTCTGGAATAAACTCCAGGATCTCTACCGTGGCGCGGTCCAGCCATTCGCAAGCCTTCTTCCGGTCGTTGAGAACGGAATCCATGATCTCGGCCGCGCAGTTGTAGGCGCGGACGCGGGAGGTGAAAGCCTCTTCGACGTCGTAATCAGTTTCAAGAAGATCCCCCAGTGACCCGTGCGTGAGAATGTGCGCCACATTCCTCGCGTCATGGAAATGCGAGGTGAAATTTTCGGAGAGAAAACTTTCTGGAAGCAGGCTCAAGCCGGAGAGTTCTTCTGCGACGAAATAAAATGTCACGAATGGAGGGACGATTTGCGGGGCGAGCTTTCTCCACATGCCGGCGCATGCCGCCAAGTCATTTCCGAGGCTGGCATCGCTGGGGTTGGCCAGAGCTTTTGCCAAGCACTTCTTCACCGTATCGGCAAACTGTTGTTTGAGTTCCTTGCCGAGATCCGGTCCGGGATCGACCCATGCTGCAATGGCGGCAGGGACATTGTTGTCGCCCAGGAGCAGGTCGCAAACGGGAATGGGCCTGAGGACCGATCTCGGAACCGGACGGATTACGCCGCCACTAGCCTCTCTCAAGCGGGCATCCAGCAGCACCTCTTCCTCCGGATCGAAATCTGCCAGGGTTTGCTTGAGCTTTTCGACGTGCTCGCGGTCGGCCTTGGAGTTCGTTGGGCGTGCGCCAATGTATTTTCGGGCGAGGTCATGGTGCCCGGCTCTAGCAAACTCCTCCACGACCTGGAACGACTCCCCCTCCTGGAACTCGGACGCAAAAGCAAATGCCTCCTTGAGGAAACCACTCTCGATCAACCGCCGGACGAGTGCCACTTGAAAAACAGTCCCTTCCGTCAGCCATAAGGCAATCTTCGGGCCCAGCAGATCAAAGTGCTGGATCACAAAGTCCATAATGAACCGGCTGGGATGCTCACAACTTTCCAGCCGGATGACCGCCCGCGCAAACCAGATGCCAAGCATGGCCTTTGAGGAATCCTGCGTGGTATTCGCGGCCGCGATCAAGGCGAGCAGAATCATGCTGGCAATCTCGAAATCCGGATTATGAAGATTGTCTGTCTCCCCGGTGAACAAGCGAACATCGTCCGGGGAAATCGCCCGTTTGGAGAAAAGTTGGCGCAGATGATCCGCAGCAAGCCTGCGCGTATCATCCACAAAATCGGATTCCATCCGGATCAAATCGGCCAAGTCATGGGAGTGAGACTTCGGACTGCTGTCGGTTGCCAGCGCATGAATGGCTACTTCCAGTGCGCGCCGGAAAATGGAGCGGTCCTGCCGGATTTCCGCCTCGCATTTTTCCTGATCCTGAAAAAGTCCCAGGATCTGGTCGTGCCTGCCATCTCCGGCGAGCAGATCTACCGAATGGAACAAGGGAAAAGACCCCGAAGAATCGGAAGAAATCATCGATTTAGAAATTCATAAACAGCTTGCATATAATGAGATGCAAATCATGCTAACTGAATCGGCGCGAAATTGCGAGCTTTAAACATCCAAACGTTGATCCTTTTTTGGATGTCGGTCGCATTGCGTTGCCGAACATGGGGCGACCGCCCCGCACGGCGTTAGGATTGGCCATTCCCTCAAATCCATCTGGCCATGTCGTGCCATGTGGATAATCGTTCTTCATCGCGCATGAAGAGCCTCCTCTGGATCACCGACGCCCACCTAGATCATCTGTCAGACACAGCGGAGGATGCCTGGTTTGAGAAGCTCGGGAAAAGCCGGGCTGACATGCTTCTTTTGGGTGGCGACACGGCCAACGCCCGAATTTTTCTCCGGATGCTTGGCCGGGTCGAGGAGGTGTTTTCGGGGAAGGTCGCGCTCGTCGCCGGGAATCACGATTATTACCACACGAGCATTTCCGAATTCCGCGAAAAACTGGCAGGGCTCCAGAGATCCGGGGTGGTCGTTTTCGAACCTGGATGCCAATCGGAACCGCTGCCAGTTGCCGAAACCGTCTATCTTTGCGGGAGCGGTGGCTGGGGCGATGCCTGCGCCGGATTGGCTGATGCCTCCGGCATGGCACTCAATGACGAGAATTTGATCGCCGAACTCAGGGCGGGCGATCTGACGGCAAAGTTGAGGAGCCTTGGGAAGGAAAGCGCGAAGCATCTTCAGAAGCAGCTCGCGCTCGTGCCGGGGGATGCTTCCTGCGTCATCGTCCTGACGCACGTTCCGCCCTGGCCCGAGGCTTCCTGGCATGAAGGCAGGAATTCCGACGCGATGGCTTTGCCACGTTTCTGCTGGCAGGCGGGAGGGGAGGTCATTTCAGAAGTTGCTGTTCGGATGCCTCAAACGCAGTTTGTTGTCCTTTGCGGTCACACCCACAGCGATGGCATTTGGGAAAAAGGAAACATCGTTTGCCACACAGTGGGGAGCGCATATGGGCGAATTTCCCATGCCGGGATCATCACTCTCGGCCAAATCGCATCAGTTCGCCGCCTTGGCTTCCGGTAAGGTGCTTCACCCTCGTGTCGAACAGTCTTCGAGGGAAATTTCAAACGGCAGGTGAGTGGTCGCCGGAGAGATGGCTGCGGTTCAGAGTTCCTCTACAATCGCCCGACGATGGGATCGGCGCGGTGGAGGAACCGAGGGCTTGGAATAATTCCGCAGCCAGGCAATCGCTTCCTCCTTGCTGCGGAAATCCGAGAGCGGCTTCACGGGACATGCCGCCTCGCTGTTTTGCTCTCCTGCATCGGCGTAGAGGCGGCCGATGAAATGCCGGATCGCTGTGGGCAGGCAGAAAAACCACTCCAAAGCATTCCGGTCGCCCCAGTGCTCGAAGGTTTCCAAACCCAGAGCGAGATGGTTCAGATCAGCCACAGCGATGCGGGGTTTTGCCTCGAGAACGTCGAAGGCCCACGGCTCCGATACGAGCAGCCCACGAAGCACCAGCAGGTCGGGAATCGCATGATCCGCGTGCAGATCAAACACCTGGAGCAGCCTCACCGTCCGTTCGTTCCCGGGAAACCCGGCAAATGCGCACATCCGTTCCGGCCCGCCCATCATCACAAACGGGCATGGATTTATACTGCCGAATTCCTTCCCCCGCGCCACGATCAATGCCAAGACGGGATCGGATTCGAGCAGCCTCCGCCAAGTCGTATCTGAGCGGGCAAGGAGGAGATACGGATCATGCGGCTTCGGAAAACCACGGATGACCCGCACCAGTTCGGCCGACAGCCGCCTCTTGCCTGTCAGAGTGAGTTCAGGAAACTGGGAAGTGATCCCCGATGAAAACTGATCGTCGCTCATCATTTGGCGTGAACTGCATTATCCTCATGCCCCGAGGCATTTGACAAGCGCTGGAGGCGCGGTCGGCAAGATACCTCGTTTGATGTTTTTTCGTTTCAACCTAAATGGGAAAATTGAACCGCGAATGAACGCGAATGGACGCTAATTCTGAATGAGTTGTGGAATGCTTGGCATTCACCCGGCCTGTCGATCACTGGAAGTGGCTGGTCTTCTGTAACCTATTCGCGTCTATTCGCGTTCATTCGCGGTTTTTCGTTTCAAGCAAAAGCAAGCTGCGCGCCTGATTTCTTTACCGGAACAAAACGGATTTCGACCCGGCGATCCAGCGCTGCGGCAATACGGTTGAGCATTGCCATCGAGTGCCCTTCATAGCCGGCATCCTCCAGCCGGCAAATGACAGATGCGGTGGTTCCGACCATTTTCGCGAGAGATCGTTGGGAAAGCCCGGCTTGCGTGCGAAGCTGGTAGATTTTCCTCGCAACAAGACCGTCACTGCGAGCTTGCTCAAGCTCGGCAAGCCTCTCGGGTTGACCGTCGAAAAATTCCCGATGGATGATTTCCAGCGCGTCGGTTGTTGGTTTTTTAGTTTTCATGTGTGTGTTTGGCGGGATTCGCCTCGAATTTTCTTTTTCGCTCTATCGCTTTTTCAATCTCCTTCGTCGGAACGGCTTTTTCTTTAACAATTCCGTGCGACAACACCGCCGCTGTATTGCCGTGGAAGAAATACAGTATCCGGTAATGGATCCCCTGCAAACTGGCTCGGAGTTCGTAAATTTTATCCCGAAGTAAATCCGCCTCCGGCCGCCTCAGCTCGTGCCCGAGCTCTGCCAGCCTTTCCATTTTATCGGTGCATTTCGCCCGAGCTTTTGTTGGCAGTTCGCGCAACCAGTCCAGAACGGGAACGTCTCCCGTTTCGGTTCTGAAGAAAACGACTTTTGTTTTCGGCATCCTTTTTGGAGATGTTCGCACTATTGCGAACGCAGTCAAGTCCCGGTTTCCAGATTCTGAAAGGCAGATGGGAGCGAGAAAGGTATCAGTCCCGCGTATTGACGCTTTTATCTAAAGGCTGATGGGGTGTCTCACTGTAGCGGGATAATTTCGAGCCTCTCGCCATCCAGTCCGAACTCCTCGCGCACGCGCTCATCCGCATGGCCGAACGACTCGAAGGAAAAGCGGAAAGCTGAAACCGGAAAGCTGAGGAGGGCGGATTCTGGGCCGCCACGGGTATGCAACTGTCGGTATCGTAAACCCATTGCAGTGATGTGCGAACAAAGCTCGCACGCCTCTGGAAACTGAAAAGAGTGAAGGGGAAAAGAGTTGATGCCGACAAAAGAGTTGATGCCGGTTGCCCTTGGGTTTATTTTCATGCCGATGAGCACCGCCATCCAAGACTTTGAACAATTGCCCGTCTCCGAGCGAATTCAACTTGTGGAAGATCTTTGGGATGCCATCGCGAAGGATTCCCCCGCAATCGGACTGACTCCCGAGCATATCGCGGAGTTGGATCGCCGGTTGGATGCCCTGGAGGCGCACCCGGAATCTGGCACTCCTTGGAATATCGCCCGCGAGCGTATTCTGGCCAACCTGTGAGCCTGCCGGTTATCATCAGAGAAGAAGCGGAAGCCGCCATCCCAGACGCTGGAAATCACGGGTTTAGAAATCACTCACTCATCCTATGAAATCCCCACTCCTCGAAAGCCTGCTGCTGGCGTCGGTGGAATCCGGCGCGTCCGATCTGATTCTGCACTCGGGCAGGCGGGCGACGGTGAGGATCGAAGGCGAACTCCGGGCGGTGGAATCCGAGGCGATCGGGGAAAGCGACATGGATGCCCTCTGGGAGGAATGCGGGGCCGCGGCCTCCGACCGCGACCGCGATGCGAGCCTGACGACCGGTGACGGGGTCCGCTTCCGCGTGAATCTTTTCCATCAACTGGGAGCGCGCGGAGCGGTTCTGCGCCGGATCCGGCAGGAGATTCCCGAGCTCGAAACCCTCGGCCTTCCGGCGGAATTGCTCCGCGAATGGGCCGCGCGAAAATCCGGGATCGTCATCGTCTCGGGTCCGACCGGATCGGGAAAATCCACGACCCTCGCGTCGGTCCTCGAGTGGATCAACCGGACGGCGGCCCGGCACATCGTCACGATCGAGGACCCGGTCGAATACCTCTTCGCCGCGAAGCTTTCCCTGTTCACCCAGCGGGAGGTGGGCATTGACACTCCCTCGTTTGCCGAGGGGCTCCGCCGCTCGCTGAGACAGAATCCGGACATCATTTTCCTCGGGGAAATCCGCGATGCGGAATCCGCCCTGACCTCGATCCAGGCCGCCGAAACCGGACACCTCGTGCTGGCCACCATCCATGCGTCCGCCTGCGCGGATGTCGTCGAGCGGCTGGAGCTTCTCTTCGCGCCCGATGAGCGGGAGGCCGTGCGCAAGACCCTTGCCACGCAATTGCTCGGGGTGCTTTGCCAGCGGTTGGTGCCGGCCACAAACGGCGGGCGGGCGCTCGTCTGCGAGTATTTTTCCAATGCCGCCTCCTCGCGGAAACTGATCGCCGAAGACCGGATGGCGGAACTGCGCGATTTTATCACACGCGGCGACCCGCGCGCGGCCCGGTCGTTTGGCGACTCGCTTCTGCGGATCGTCCGCGAGGGATTGGTATCGGAAGAAACGGCCATGGCAATTTCCGACAATCCGCAGGAGTTTGCGCGATCGATGCGGGGGATCAGCTCGTCAGGCCAGGCAACCCGGAGATAACACAATGGAAAACCCGTTCGATTTGGTGGATTTGCTGACCCGCACGGTGGCGGCGGGAGCGTCCGACCTTCACCTGTGCGCGGAGGCTCCGCCCATGGTCCGGATCAATGGCAGCCTGGCTGCATTGGAGGACCGGGCGGTGACGGTCGAGGGCTGCCGGGAGCTGATCACCGGGGTTCTCACCGAGTCCCAGCGCGCGCGGTTCGAGGAGGAGTGGGAACTCGATTTTGCCATTCAGGTCAACAGCATCGGGCGCTTCCGTGGGAACGCCCATTACAGCCGCGGCGCCCTCGAGGCGGCGTTCCGATACATCCCCCAGATCATTCCCGAGCTCGGCCAGCTCGGACACCGCGGCAGCATTTTCGACTTCTGCGCCCTGCGGCACGGGCTCGTTCTTGTCACGGGGATCACCGGATCGGGGAAAAGCACGACGATGGCCGCGATGATCCAGCACATCAGCCGGCAGATGAGCGGGGTCATTGTGACGGTGGAAGACCCGGTCGAATACATCTTCCAAAACTCGCGCAGCGTGGTCAAACAACGCGAGATCGGCAGCGACACCAAATCGTTCGGCGAGGCCCTCCGACACGCTCTGCGGCAGGATCCGGACGTCATCCTTGTCGGGGAAATGCGCGACCCGGAGACCATCGGCGCCGCCATCACCGCCGCCGAGACCGGACACCTCGTCATCGCAACCCTGCACACGATTGACGCGCCCAAGGCGATTGACCGGATGGTGGACGCGTTCCCCGGCGACCAACAGCCGCAGATCGTGGCGCAGCTCGCCAACGCCCTCGAAGCGGTCATCTCCCAGCGCCTGATCCCCAAGGAAGACGGAACCGGCCGGGTCCTGGCAAGCGAAACTCTCACCGCAAACCCAGGCGTCCGGGCCTGCATCCGCGAGCGCCGCTGGGAACAGCTTGTCGGGCTGATCGAGATCGGCGCGAAAGACGGCATGCACACGATTGATGACGACCTCTCCGGGCTCTACCTCTCCCGGGTGATTTCCAAAGAACAGGCGATCGCAAATGCCCGCGACCGCAAGCGCATGGAGGACCTCATGCGTGAGGTTCCCAAGAAAAAAGGCGTCTTCGGATGAGGCTCGCGACGGCTTTTTTGATCGTCTTTTCCGCAACGGCCGCCGCGCAGGATCTGCGCCGCCCGCCCGTGGCGGCGGATGTGGACGCGCTGATCGCCCATGGGTTTCCCGCCGCGCGGGACAGCCTCGCCGCGGCGCTCGCGGCCGCCTACCAACCGGGCAGGATGGGCATCTCCGGATCCTCGGGCAACGCCGCGTTCACGGCCTGGCTGGATTTGTGGCGCTGGTGCGATCTCCTTTCGCGGACCGGCGAAGACGAGACGGCCCGGCTGCTCAAACGCCACCTTTTCAACGACCCGAAAACCGGACGGATGACGTTCGTCGGGCCGGGAGGGGAAACGGAATCCGACCCGATCCCGGATGCCCAAGCGGCGGAACTCGCCCGGAACCCGCCGGATGGAATTTTTGAAAAGCTTCTGCCATGCCCGCCCGCCCGGGGTCCGCTTTCGGACCTCCTGCCCCCGGGGCTCATCGCGGAGTTCATGAAAGACGCCGCGTTTTCCCAAGCCTTCCTCTCCGTGATCTCGGCGGACGACTACCTCCCGCTCGTCCTGGTGAACCTGCGGGACATCCACGCGGCACAGCCCGCGAAGTGGAAGGATTACCGGCAACTCGCGCTGGCCCTCGCGGTCGTCAACGACTCGAAGCCGCCCGCATTCTGGCCGCACCGGCAGGTCACCGGGTCGCTCGTCCCCAAAGAACAGCGCCCGGTCGCCGCGCAGTTCGCGGAGTGGGTCGCGGCAAATGAATCCGGCGGGACACTTCTGGATTTGAGAAAGCTTTCCGCCGGGCAATTGAAGTTCGTCGTGGATGCGTTTGTGAAAAATGACGAGCTCGCCTGGGCGCGCAAAAACATCCGGCTTCCCCGGGCGGGATTTGACAAGGCCTTCCCGATGGTTGCCTACCGCCAGGACCGGTTGAAAGGGAGGAAATACTCGTGGGAGGAGGATCCTTATCTTCTGGAGACGATCCGTGCGCGGGGAGGCATCTGTGTGGACCAGGCGTATTTCGCCATGCTTTGCGGCAAGGCAAAAGGCCTGCCCACGCTGTTCTTCACGGGTCAGGGAGCCGACGGGGGACACGCGTGGTTCGGGTACATGAAATCCGACGACCGCTGGGAACTCGACTGCGGGCGGTATGCGACCCAGAACTACGCCGTCGGCAGGGCGATGGACCCGCAGTCGTGGAAGCCGATCAGCGATCACGATCTCCTCCTCCTCGCCGCCAGCTTCCGCGACAAGCCGGAGTTCGCGGCCTCGGTCAACGATCTGACGATGGCGGGGATCCTCGCACGGGCGGGCATCACGGCGCTCGAGGCCAAAGCGTTGGAGAGCGCGGTCCGCACATGCCCGATGAATCACGCCGCATGGCTCGTGCAGGGGGATTTTCTCGCGCTCGCGGGCGCCCCGCCGGATGAACGAAAAAAATTCCACGAGGCCGCGCTGAAGCAGTTCAATGGAATTCCGGACCTGAAAACATTCCACCAGCAGGCGCTGGCGGGCATCGCGCGCGAGCAGGGCGATCCGGCCACAGCCGGGAAAATCGAGCAGCTGATCCTCCTCCAGAACCGCCGCAAGCGTTCCGACCTGAGCGTGGGGGTCGTGGCCCGCCAGATGCAGGCATTGCTCGACGCGGGAAAGCTCGACGAGGCCGGCAAGGAGTTCCGCAAACAACTCGCCTCGCTGGCCGCAACCGGCGGCGGCAACCTCTTCAACGATGTCGCAGCCCCCTACATCATGGCCCTCATGGATGCGGGCAGGAAAGACGACGCCAAAAAAGCCGCCGCGCTCGTCCGCAAAAAACTCTCCCTGGAAAAAGACGGGATCCTCGACGCCGAGCTCCGGGCACTGGAAGAATCCGCCTCGAAAAATTGATGCTCTTCACGCCCTGGTCGGCGGAAACACGCACTGCAGAGGTTTGCCTTTGCTGGTCCGGTAAACTGTAAAATCCGTGCGGTCCACGGTCAAAATCGTCGCAGACCCCTCGCGAAAGGTCTCGTAGAGGCGGACCAGACAGGCGTCGGCAAGATCCATCGGCTGATCCGCATACTTCGCACAAAGCCGGCCGATCACACCGGCTTCGCGTTGAAGATCAAAACGGCACACGATCAATTTCCGGTTGATCGCCTCCATGAGACGCACCGACGAACCGAGAAGGTGGGAGGCTTCCGTGATCACAGCCTCACACGTCACCAGCGGCAGTGGCAACCGCCCAAGCAGCTCTTCGGCCCATGCCTTGTATCTTTCTTCCTTGCGCGCAAAAGCACTCACCAACGGTCCGGTATCCACCAGATACGTCATACAAGGCGCTTTTTCATCGCGCGACGCACGGTGGCATTCAAAGGGGCCGGAACCTCGACATCCACCGAACGGAAAAACCCGGCAAGAGGCGAAGCCTGACGGGCCGGAGCGGCTTCGATTTTTCCCCGGATGGCCTTGCGGACAAATTCATTGACGCTTTCGCCATGCCGGGCTGCCATTTCAAACAAAGCCCGCTTGTCCTCGCCCGGCAGGCGGATCGAAAGTGTTTCACTCATGTGATTGTATGTCACACAATCCCTGTCTTCTGTCAACCGGAAAAAAGTCTGCCTCGGCACTTCGGGGTGCAGGACAAATTTCTGGCGGCTCCAGATAGAGGAGGGTTGGAAAGATTCCTGAGAGCAATGCAAGATGTTGAGCCACAACGTGGCTGCATCTCATAGCCCAAGGTTGCGAAGCTACCCTGGGTATATGGCAACCCCCAGCCCAACCCTGAAGGGGTTGCTTCAGTCCCAAACGTATCGTTCATCAAAGGCCGCCCCATGCTTTTCAAGAAATGTGCGAAACTCATCCTGAAAAGAAACCTTGGCATGGTGTTCAGCCTGCTTGCCAATGTAGGTGCGGACGGTCTCCAGATTCGATGCGCTCACGGAGAAGGCCCCGTATCCCGCCTGCCATGCGAATTTTTCGATATGTGGGAAACGCTCTTGAATCCAAAGGTTGGAACCTCGCTTGAGTTCCTTCACCAGATCGGCCTGGGAAACGCTGCGACCCAACTGGATCAACATGTGGACATGATCGGAAATACCGCCGACCAAAACGGGCGGGCACCCCGACTTTTTGGCGATTCCTCCGAGGAAAGCGTGAACTTCCCCACGAACCCCGTCGTCCGATAGA